>SFEV01000014.1 GCA_004557975.1 Lachnospiraceae bacterium | reverse complement strand
TGAGTCATGGAATCCAGCTGCAAATGCATCGGTTTTACACATACGGTGGAAAAAGGAGATACGCTGTATCTTCTCGGAAAGAAATACAATGTGAAGGTTTCTGCCCTGATCTTTGCAAATCCTTACGTGGATATCTACAATCTGCAGGTGGGCGATGAAATCTGTATTCCAAAGCTGAGACCCCTTTCTTAAAAAAATATAAAGATGACGAAAACATCCATCCGTCTGATTGACAAACGAAAAGCATAATTTTATAATTGCAGTTACGGGAAATCTGCTGCGGCTTCTGAGTTCTGTGAAGACGCAGAGCAAATAATGCGAGAAACCGCAGAGAGAAAGAGGATGTTGTATGAATTTTTTGGATAAAATGGAACGTAAATACGGAAAGTATGCGATCAGGAATCTTCCTGCAATCATCATTGCACTGTACGCGGCAGGATATCTGATTGCCATGCTGATGCCGCAGCTTCTGGCGTACTGTACACTGCATCCGGGTCTGATTATGAGAGGGCAGGTCTGGAGAATCGTTTCCTGGATTCTTGTACCGCCCCAGAGTCCTGACCTGTTTACACTCATCATGCTGTACTTCTATTTTTCACTGGGGCGCACGCTGGAGTACACCTGGGGAGCATTCAGGTTTAATGTGTATATTATTTCAGGCATTTTATTTACGGTAATCGGCGCTTTTCTGCTGTACTACGTCGGTCACACAACCGGCTACTTCAGCACGTATTACATCAACATGTCGATTTTCCTTGCTTTTGCACTGACGTATCCCGATATGCAGGTTCTGTTGTATTTCCTGTTCCCGATCAAGATGAAATGGATGGGACTTGTATACGGATTTTTCATCCTGGTATCGCTGGTGCAGGGCGGATGGGCGGATCGGATTGCGATCATCGCCTCTCTGATGAATTTTATCGTATTCTTTCTGTCCACGCGGAATATGCGCCGGTTCTCCCCGAAACAGGTACACAGGCGCAGGGAATTCCAGAAAAATGTTCAGAAAATACAGCCAAACGGCAGTACGCCAAGACACAAATGTGCCGTGTGCGGCAGAACAGAAAAAGACGGAGATCATCTGGAATTCCGTTTCTGTTCCAAGTGCGACGGCAACTACGAATACTGTCAGGACCATCTCTTTACACATCAGCATATCAGACTGAACAAATAGGAAAATTATGAAAACACAAAAACACATTTTCAGACGAACCAAAAGAGCTGCTGCGGCTGCATGTTCTGTGACCGCAGTGATGCTCATCATCACAATACTTGCATCAGTGGGAGAGGGAGGACATCCGGCCTTTTTGGGAATCGGAGTCCTTCTTTCTGTTGGAGCCGGGGTGTTTCTGATGGCAGACATTTCCTTCGGAAAGCTCCTGACTGCGGTCTTTGCCGCAGTGCTTCCCGCCGCATCCTTTGCTGCTGCCGAATACTATTCCCACGTAATCAGCGATCTGACCGTCATGATTATTCTTCTCAATCTTATTTTTTTCTATCTTCTGTACGGTCTTTTCGCGTTTCTTGCAGGGAGCATCCGCGTGGGTTTTGGAATTGCCACCCTTGTACCCATGCTGTTCGGTCTTGCAAACTATTTCGTGGTCAGTTTTCGTGGTCATCCCATCGTTCCCTGGGATTTCCTGTCCTTCGGTACCGCAATGTCTGTTGCAGATCAGTATACCTTCGAACTGCACTGGCGGCAGGCTTTTGTGCTTTTCGCGTACATATGGATCATTCTGATCGCATCCAGGTCGCGTGTCACCTTCCGTTTCGGAAAGGTTCGGGCCGTTGCTTTCCTGATGAGTGTTTTTCTGATGGCCGGCTATCTGTCGGGAATCCAGAAAAGCGACGTTCAGAGCTTCTTTGGAATGGATACGACGCTGTTCACGCTGAATGTGCTGTACCGAAATAACGGTCTGGCAGCAGCCTTTCTGGCTAATCTGCGTTTTCTGAACCTTCCGGAGCCGGATGGATACTCCGTGAAAGCAGTCACAGAACTTATGGAACAGTCAACCGGGGATACAGAGGGATCATCCGGAAGTATATCTGCAGTTTCCGTAAATGATCAGACAGATGTTCTGCAGTATCCAAACATTATTGTCATCATGAACGAAGCCTTTTCCGATCTGTCGGTGTGGGGTGATTTTGAGACCAGCGAGGAGGTCATGCCATTCTTTCAGATGATGCAGGAGGAAGGCATCGGCGGAGAACTGTACGTTTCTGTGAAGGGCGGCAATACGGCCAACACCGAGTTTGAGTTCCTGACAGGAGATACCATGGGCTTTCTGCCTGCCGGCAGCATTCCCTATCAGCAGTACATCAGTGAATCCATGCCTTCCATGGCAGGTTACCTGAAATCCCTCGGCTTTGACACTCTGGCGATTCATCCTTACAACCGTTCCGGCTGGGATCGTGACAAGGTCTACGAATACTTTGATTTTGACCGGTTTCTCGATATCCAGTCCTTTGACAATCCGCATCGTATGCGCGGATACGTCAGTGACCGTGCAGCGTTCGATAAGATTATTGAGCAGTATGAGCTGAAAGAAGAGAACTCCCGCATGTTCGTTTTTGAAGTGACCATGCAGAACCACGGCAGCTACAGCAAAGAGTCTCCGGATTTTACCTCCTATGTAAAGCTTCCGGAAGTCACGGACAAGACCACAAGCGTCCAGGCCACCGAAAAATACCTGACGCTGATGAATGAATCGGACCGGGCACTGCAGGATCTGATTCTGTATTTTGAAGAGCAGGAAGAACCTGTGGTGGTAGTGATGTTCGGTGATCATCAGCCGTCTGACTATATCACGAATGTCATTCGCCGCATCTGCGGTGTAGAGGAGCCGGAGACTCTCGAGGAGATACAGCAGGGCTATCGCGTGCCCTTCCTGATCTGGAGTAATCAGGGCCTGGATCACGCATATTATGACGGCATCAGCGTCAACTACCTGGGTGGGATTCTGATGGAGGCTGCCGGTATTCCTCTGACCGGGTATCAGAACTATCTTATGGAGCTTATGGAGACATTTCCCATCATAAACGGAAATGTTTTCTGTGACAGCGATGGTACATTCCACAGCTATGACGAGGATGAATATACAGATCTTCTGAATGAATATAAGATGCTGCAGTACAATCATCTCGTGGACACAGATCATCGCCAGGATTCGTTTTTTGGCGGTTAAGTCTTGACAATTTGCAGGGTTATAGATTATACTCTGTGAAGTGTGGCGGAAGTATTCTGCCTGACAGAAGACTGCGGGAGCTTTTATGGCTGCGTTTCATCGTGTTTATGCTGCCGCATAAAAATAAATATTCCGTATACGAAGTTGTATACCCCCGGACTGTCAGATCAGATGCGCCTGTTCGGCGTATCCTGTGAGTTGCGGGGGTATTATTGAACTGAAAAGGAAGCAGAGATCTGTCAGAAATATTCTGACTCAAATATAAAGGTATTAAGATATAAAAAATATGAAGATAAAAGATATAAAGATTAAGATATAAAGACTAAGACAAAGGAGCGTACCTTCCATGAAAAAACCATTTGTGACAAAAGAAAAGCTTGAAGAGATTATCAGCCAGTTTCCGACTCCGTTTCATCTGTATGACGAGAAGGGGATACGGGACAATGTTAAGGAGCTGTATGACGCTTTCTCCTGGAATAAGGGTTATAAGGAATTTTTTGCAGTCAAGGCAACGCCCAACCCGTTTCTGATCAAGATTCTGAATGAGTACGGCTGCGGGACTGACTGTTCCTCCATGACAGAGCTGATGCTCTCTGAGGCAATCGGCATCAACGGGCATAATATCATGTTCTCCTCCAACGATACACCGACAGCAGAGTTCCGAAAAGCTGCAGATCTGGGAGCCATCATTAATCTGGACGATATCACCCACATTGAGAAGGTGGAGCAGGCAGTCGGCGCGCTTCCGAAGACCATGTCCTGCCGTTACAATCCGGGCGGACTGTTCAGGAACAGCAATGATATCATGGATAATCCGGGAGATGCCAAGTATGGAATGACAACAGAGCAGATCGAGGAAGCCTTCCGGATTATGAAATCAAAAGGTGTGGAGGAATTCGGTATCCATGCATTCCTTGCCAGCAACACCGTAACAAACGACTATTATCCGCTGCTTGCCAGGGTTCTGTTTGAGCTGGCAGTCAGCCTTCACGAAAAGACAGGCGCAAAAATCAGTTTCATCAACCTCTCCGGCGGAATCGGTATTCCCTACCGTCCGGATCAGGAGAAGAATGACATTCACAAAATCGGACAGGGTGTGAAAAAGGTCTACGAGGAAGTTCTCGTTCCTGCTGGTATGGGGGACGTTGCGATCTATACAGAGCTCGGCCGCTATATGCTGGGACCTTACGGCTGCCTTGTGACGAAAGCCATCAATGAGAAGCATACCCACAAGGAATACATCGGCGTCGACGCATGCGCGGTAAATCTGATGCGCCCTGCCATGTACGGAGCGTATCACCATATCACTGTGATGGGGAAGGAGAATGAGCCCTGTGATCATATGTACGATGTGACCGGATCCCTGTGTGAGAACAACGATAAATTTGCCATTGACCGTATGCTGCCTGAAATTGATATGGGAGATATCCTTGTGATCCATGATACAGGTGCACACGGCTATTCCATGGGATACAATTATAACGGAAAACTTCGTTCCGCAGAAATTTTACTCCATGAGGACGGCAGTGCGCAGATGATCCGCCGTGCTGAGACACCGAAGGATTATTTCGCGACATTTGACTTCTGTGACGTGCTGAAAGATATGAAATATTGATTTATGCTTGCATTTATTTTCTAAATATGATATCATAGTCGATGTGTGAAAGCACAGATGCCGCTGTGGCGGAATTGGCAGACGCACTTGACTCAAAATCAAGCGGGTAACACCGTGCCGGTTCGAGTCCGGCCAGCGGCATATGAGATGGACTGTCACAAGATGAAATCGTTTTGTACAGTCCACTTTTGTGAGCTATGCTTTCCATATACTTTTTTACAACTGAACAGGACAGTTCGTGACCATCCTGTCCTTAAACAAAACTAGGGGATTTCAGCATGCGCAGGGGATTCTCTGCGCATTTTTCGTGTCAGATGTCTTTTAACTGAATGTCCTCACCAGAAAGGACAGATATGTCACAGCTGCATTACACAGGAGGATTCAAATGGAAGATCATCTTATGCGCTACAGTAAAATTACTATGAAGAATCCGCGGGAAATCGTGCTTTTGCGGGGCAGCGGATGCAAATGGAAGCAATGCACGTTCTGTGATTACCACTACGACTGCTGTGAAAATCAGGACGAGAACTTTGAACTGAACCGCCGTGTTCTCTCTGAAGTGACCGGAATCTATCACAGCCTGGAAGTCATCAATTCCGGCAGCTTCTGTGACCTGGACGAAAATACCATGAAGCTGATCCGCACCATCTGCCTGAAAAAGGGAATATCTGTCCTTCGGTTCGAATCTCACTGGATACATCGCGGCAGGATCCCGGATCTGAAAGCGTTTTTCGGTGAAGCCGGCATTCAGGTAAAGATCAAAATGGGCATCGAAACCTTTGATGAAGATTTCCGTGAAAATGTCCTGCACAAAGGAATGAGACACGTCACTCCCCATCAGGCTGCCGAATACGCCGACGAAGTCTGTCTGCTGTTCGGGCTGACGGGACAGACTGAGGAGAGTATGAGGAAGGATATTGAAACGGGACTGACTTATTTTGAACGCATCTGTGTCAATATCATGAATGAAAATACGACGGATATCCATCCTGATCCTGATGTGATCCGGATCTTTATGGAGAAACTGTTTCTGCAGTACCGGAACGAACAGAGAGCAGATATCCTGATTGAAAATACTGAATTTGGAGTAGGAGGAGAAAAAGATGATGAATGAAGTGCTGTTGGTTGCAAGTTTATTTCTGATTTTTGGAGGTGTACTGCTGTTTTACCGGCTGTTCGGCGAGACAGGTCTGTACTGCTGGACGGTTCTGGCGACTATCGCTGCGAATATTGAAGTGCTGATCGTGATAGATGCTTTCGGTATGGAGCAGACGCTGGGCAACGTCATGTTTGCCTCCACCTTTCTCACCACGGATATTTTAAGCGAGGTGGCCGGAAAGAAAAAGGCAAACAAAGCCGTGACACTTGGAATTGTGACTTCGGTGGCATTTATCGTCATTTCTCAGATGTGGCTGCTGTTTACGCCTGCCGCCAGTGACTGGGCAAGCGAAAGCATACATACTATTTTCAGCAACACACCGCGTGTCATGCTGGCCAGCCTGCTCGTCTATGCAGTTACACAGCGCTTCGATGTATGGGCATACCACAAATGGTGGGAACTCACAAAGAAAAAGTGCGGTGACTCGAAGAAATATCTCTGGCTGCGCAACAATGGCTCCACACTGATTTCCCAGCTTCTCAACACTGTTCTGTTTACGCTGGGAGCATTTTACGGTATGTACAGTGTGGATACGATGATCGCCATCTGCGCATCCAGCTATATTATCTATATCGTGACAAGCCTTGCGGACACACCCTTCGTCTATCTGGCACGCCGCATCAGAAACAGCGTCCACAGCGAATAAGTTCTGCTATTTCGCCTTGTGGACCGGGTCTGCCGGGTATCCCCCGCGCAGCTTCTGCATGCCGCGCTGCAGCGCATCCTTGGAATTTTTCCAGTCGGCATCCTTATTGCGGTAGTCAAACTTGTCAATAAGCCACGTGATGTCTTCCTCGATGCGCTCAAAATTTTTTTCCATCAGCTCAAACATGGCAGGATAGAAGACCTCTCTCTCCTTATCATTCAGATAGCGGTCTGCACTGCCGCAGAGAATACCGAAATGATGCAGGCAAAATCCTTTGCCTGTATTTATTTTTTCCTTAAATGCGGGATCGTTGCGGTAAAGATAGAAGAACGTCTCGATATACCGGTCAAAGGTATCCTGCACTCCACGGCAGATATAGCAGGAGCAGTCCTTCGATTCTGTCCAGGACTGGATGGGATTGTTATCACCGTCTCCCGTGGACCGGCGAAGTCTGCCGAGCAGAGAGGTTTTTCCCGGTGTGTAGGAAGCAAACTGTTCATGCATTTCTTTTCTGAGTTTCTGATAATGAGTCTTCAGAATCAGAGAGTTGCCCAGTGTATTCCCGTAATCAAACATCTTTTTTGTGTGTTCGCGGCAGAATCCTGCCTTGTCTGTCTGTTCTCTGATATCGCTCTCCATATACGAGGAGCTGCTTCCGAGCACGAAATCAAGCATGTCCTGTTCCAGCTTCCGTTCGATAAAGCAGAAAGGACATTCATCCTGCACATTCACCGCATCATTCAGAGGTATTGTATATAGTTTTTCTTTCATACTTCCGGCTCCTTTTCAAGAATTTACTTTTATGTCATTTTAGCAGATAAAACCAGTTCCGTACAGCTGGCTTTTGAGGGTTTTTTTACTCTTTTTGCAAAACAGGTCTTCTCAAAATCGGTCAATGGACTATAATTAATATCAACCGGTTCGGTCAATCGATGGATTTTTACTTCAGAGACAGTGGGAGGAACACATATGCGAAGCATGTTTTACAGCGCCATCCGGCAATATGCCGCAGATGCGACGGATACCGGCTGCGATGCGGACAGGACAGTTCATATTTCCGAGGCAGGTATCAGCAAATCGCTGCTGTTTCACTATTTTCGGAACAAAAAGGAGCTTTATCTGTTCCTCTGGAGACAGGCAGCAAAATTCGGTGTTGAGCAGATGACAGCCCGGAACGTGTATGAGGCGGGGGATTTTTTCGACATGATGTATGCCGGACTGAAGGCGAAAAATTGAAATGATGCGTGTATATCCTTATATATCTGCGTTCTCCATCCGGGCCTTTTATGAAAAGGATCCGGAAATCTCCTGCGAAATCCTGGACAGCTTTCAGCAGATGTCCCACCGGGCATCGGGAGATGCCATTTCCAGAATTGACAAAAGCTGTTTCCGACCCGGTATTGATCTGAAAATGATGTGCCGTCAGATGTACTGGGCCAGTGAAGGATATCTGTGGGAGATGCTTCAGAGGGATACCGTCGATGTGGATGTCCTGGAGCGTGACGCGGAAGATATGCTGAAGTTCTGGAAAAGTGTATACGGAAAGGAAGAGTGACAGCCATATGAATATGATTGAAATAAAAGATCTCACAAAGCAGTACCATTCTGTTTTGATGGAACGGGGACGTATGAAAAAAACATCTGCCCGGGGAATTGACCATCTGACGCTGACAGTTCCCGAGGGTGAAATATTTGGCTTTATCGGTCCCAACGGTGCCGGCAAGAGCACAACCATCCGCACCCTTCTCGGGCTGATCCGACCGGACAGCGGTCAGGCATTTGTCCTCGGCAGGGACATCCGCTGCAATCAGCTGGATATTCTCTCTGACACAGGCTACATGATGTCGGAATCTGCATTTTATTCCGGCATGCGTGTCCGGGATATTCTGCAAATGTCTGCACAGCTTCACAAAAAGGACTGCAGGGCGGAGGCTGAAAAACTCTGCGAACGCCTTCAGCTGGATGTGAGCAGACGGGCGGAGGAGCTTTCTCTCGGCAACCGTAAAAAGGTCTCCATCGTCTGTGCGCTGCAGCATATGCCCAGGCTGTATATACTGGATGAGCCCACAAGTGGTCTGGATCCGCTGATCCAGAAGGAATTCTTTACCATACTGGAGGAGCGAAGAGCCAATGGTGCGACGGTCTTTCTGTCCTCCCACGTGCTGTCTGAAATCCAGCGTCACTGCAGCCGCGCAGCCATTATCCGCGACGGACGTATCATAGCAGAAGGGAAAATTGAGGAGCTGGCCTCCACAGGAGCCCGAAGAGTCACCGTACATGGCGTTACGGAAATTGACAGTACTCGTCTGCCCGGAATGAGGGACATCCGCCCCGGTGATCATATGGTAAGCTTTCTGTATCAGGGAGAGATGAATCGTCTTCTGTCTGTACTGTCCGGGCTGCCGGTATCGGATCTGACTGTGACGGAGCCGGATCTGGAGGAAGTTTTCCTTCACTATTACGGATGATTTTGCCGCCATCTTATTTTTCATCTGTTGTCATAAAGAAACAAAAGGTAAAAAGGAGTATAGATTATGACTGTTTTCAAACATGAATGGAGATCGGGACGCATTGCATTCTGGGTCTGGACCGGTGCAATCGCATCACTTTTGTTTATCTGCCTGATGATGTTTCCTGAAATGAAAGGCGAAATGGAATCTGTAAGCCGCATGTTCGCTGCCATGGGTGCATTTACGGCTGCATTCGGAATGGATAAAATCAATTTCGGTGATGTCATGGGCTTTTACGGCATCGAGTGCGGAAATATCATCGGGATCGGCGGAGCACTGTACGCGTCGCTGCTTGGAATTGAAGCACTTGCGGCGGAGGAAAAAAATCATACGGCTGAATTTCTTCTGACACATCCCATATCCCGGAAGCAGGTGCTGGCTGAAAAACTGCTGGCTGTCGTGACACAGATTGCTGCCATGAACATTTTTGTGATGGCCGTTTCTTTTCTCTCTCTCCTGATTATAAAGGAAAAGCCGGCCATAGATGAACTTCTTCTTCTGCATCTTGCCTATATGCTGATGCAGATGGAGCTTGCATGCGTCTGCTTTGGCATTTCTGCCTTTCTCAGAAAAGGCGGACTGGGGATCGGAATCGGTCTCGCCATGCTGATGTATTTCCTGAATCTGATCGGAAATATCAGTGACTCTGCAGCATTTCTGCAGTATATCACGCCCTTTGGCTATGCAGAGGCTTCCGATATCATCACAGAAGCTTCATTGAACACGGGAATGCTTCTCATCGGTGCAGCTTTCACCGCGTGCGGAATCGGTGCTGCTTTCTGGAAATACACAAAGAAGGATATTTTCGCATGACAATAAAGACCGTGTATGGAAGATACTGAAGAAAGGACTTGATGATTCACGAAATTTTACCTATAATGAGTATACTGACAGGCAGACCGTTCAGGCTGCCTGTTTGTAGTACTGGAAAATATAAGCATAGCTGTATGATTCCGCAGCGACACCTGAAAGGACCAGACGGATAACATACTGCAGCAGAAAGGAGAGGCGCCATGAATTGTATGGAAGCACGGCGTATGGTTACTCCATATGTCAACCGGACACTGTCAGACAGGGAGATGGAGCAGTTTTTGAAGCATATTGAACACTGCAGTGACTGCATGGATGAGCTTGACATTTATTTTACCATGTACAAAGCCATGGACAGCCTTGATTCCGGCACACACCAGGAATATAATTTCAAGAAAATGCTGGAAGATGATATCCGCAGTGCGCGCCTGTCGATCCTGAAACACAGATTGTCGCGGGTGATGTACTGCGCCGTCCTTGCTGTTGCGGAGCTTCTTCTCATCTGCAGCATTTTCACCGGATACGAGATACGCAGAGGAGAGATTCAGCAGAGCACCTTTCAGAAGGCGATCCTCAGACTGACTCCGCGCTATCAGGGGAAAAATATATCTGACGTTCCGGTGATCTCTCAGGATACAGCGGACCAGACAGACAAATGACAGAAAAAGAATGATATAAAATTGACAGAGAGGGTTATCTCATGGCACAAAAAGAAAAGATTGTCCTGATCGACGGGCACAGTATTTTAAACCGTGCTTTTTACGGTCTTCCCATGCTGACGAACAGTGAAGGCCTCCATACGAATGCCGTTTACGGTTTTCTGAATATTCTGTTTAAGGTTCTGGAGGAAGAAAAGGCACAGTACGCAGCCGTTGCCTTTGACCTGAAAGCCCCCACCTTCCGTCACAAAATGTTTGACGGATACAAGGGTACGCGCAAACCGATGCCCCAGGAGCTCCACGAGCAGGTACCGATGATGAAAGAGATGCTGCAGGCCATGCAGATTCCGGTTATGCAGCTGGAGGGCTATGAGGCGGATGATATTCTGGGAACCGTTTCAAGACAGATGGAACAGCAGGGGCTGGAGGTATCCATCGTCTCCGGAGACCGTGATCTTCTGCAGCTTGCGACAGACCATATTCTGGTCCGTATTCCGAAGACAAAGGCGACAGGAACGGAAATTGAAGATTACTATGCCGCTGATGTGCTGGCCCGGTATCAGGTGACACCGGTACAGTTTATTGACCTGAAAGCGCTGATGGGAGATACCTCCGACAATATTCCGGGGGTACCCGGTATCGGCGAGAAGACAGCAACAAAAATTATCGTACAGTACGGTTCCATCGAGGAAGCGTACGCCCATGCTGACGAGATCACACCTGCAAGGGCGAGGGAAGCGCTGAAGAATCATTACGATCTGGCCCGGATGAGCAAGACTCTGGCAACCATCGAGCTGCATGCGCCGTTTACGCTGTCCCGTGAAGATGCACGCATAGAGAACCTCTATACACAGGAGGCTCTTGAGCTTTGCAGAAAATTCGAATTTAAAAATCTGCTGGGCAGATTTCATACAGAAGATATCAGACCTGAAAATAATGCAGCATATACACACATTTCGGACCTTGGCGAAGCGGAAGATGTTTTTGCAGGGATGCAGGGAAAAGACATTGCGTTTCGTCTGGCAGAAGAGAATGGTACGGTGTACGGAGCAGCCGTCTGTGCCGGTGACCAGGAAGCATATTTTCTGGAGTGCGGAGGTTTCCTGACTGAGGAGTATCTGTGCAGCAGGCTCTCTGAACTGATCTGCTCCGCCTGTACCGCTGTTACGCTTCACCTGAAAGAGCAGCTTCCGTGGCTTGATATTCCCTCAGAATGCCGCGGCTGTCTGTTTGATGCGGCCGTCGCAGCCTACCTGATCAATCCCCTTAAGGACAGCTACGATGCCCAGGATATTGCGCGGGAATATCTAGGCCAGACGATCCCGTCGAGGTCAGAGCTGTTCGGCAAGGATTCTCTTCAGAAGCTGATCGGCAGCGACTGTACTGCCTATACAGGATACGCATGCCGGGAAGTGCTTACGTACCTGCAGGCACGTTCCGCCATGGCTGACCGTCTGGAAGAGACCGGAATGAGCAGTCTGTTTGCGGAGATTGAGATGCCCCTTGTCTTCACACTGGCGGATATGGAGCGTGAGGGTATCCGTGTCCGGGCGGAAGAGCTGAAGATATACGGAGAGCAGCTTAGCACCAGGATCCTGGAACTTGAGCAGATGATTTACGGGGCGGCGGGAGAGGAATTCAATATCAATTCTCCGAAGCAGCTTGGTGTTATCCTTTTTGAAAAACTGCAGCTGCCTCATGGAAAAAAGACGAAGACGGGATACTCCACTGCCGCTGACGTCCTTGAAAAGCTTGCCCCGGAGTATCCGATTGTGGCGGATATTCTGGAATACCGTCAGATGACGAAGCTGAAATCCACGTACGCAGATGGCCTGGCCAATTATATTTCTGCTGACGGAAGGATTCACGGCAAATTCCATCAGACCATCACAGCCACGGGGCGTATCAGCAGTACGGAACCGAATCTGCAGAATATCCCGATCCGCATGGAGCTGGGCCGGCTGATCCGGAAGGTTTTTGTGCCTGATCCGGGCTATGTCTTCCTGGATGCAGACTATTCTCAGATTGAGCTGCGGGTTCTTGCGCACCTTTCTGACGATGAAATGCTGATTCAGGCGTACCGGGATGCGCAGGACATTCACACCATCACAGCATCACAGGTATTTCACGTGCCTCCCCAGGAGGTCACGCCTCTGCTGCGCCGCAACGCCAAGGCAGTCAACTTCGGTATTGTATACGGAATCAGCTCCTTCGGCCTGAGTCAGGACCTGAGCATTACACGGAAGGAAGCCCAGGAATATATCGAACAGTATTTTAAAACGTACCCCGGAATCAAGCAGTTTCTCGACCGGACGGTGGACCAGGCAAAGGAAAAGGGGTATGTCACCACCATGTTTGGCCGCAGAAGGCCGGTGCCTGAGCTGAAATCCTCCAACTTCATGCAGAGGTCCTTTGGAGAGCGTGTTGCCATGAACGCCCCGATCCAGGGAACGGCGGCAGATATCATTAAAATTGCAATGAACCGTGTCAATGAATGGCTGCGCAGCCGGCACATGAAATCACGGCTGATCCTGCAGGTGCACGATGAACTGCTGGTGGAGACGGCTGTGGAAGAGCTTGAAGAGGTGCGGGAAATGATGATCCATGAGATGCAGCATGCAGCCGAACTGAAAGTGCGTCTGGAGGTGGATATCCACTCCGGAGCCAACTGGTATGAAGCAAAATAATACAGTTCTGCTGCAGCACAGAAAACGGAGGTACTCACAGATGAAAGTACTGGGAATTACCGGCGGAGTGGGAGCCGGAAAGAGCACAGTTCTCGACTATATTCAGAAGATGTACGGCGCCCGCGTCATACAGTGTGACCAGGTGGGGCACATGGTGCAGGAGCCGGGACAGAGCTGTTATTACCGGATTGTCGAAGCCTTCGGCACCGGTATACTGAACGGAGACCAGACGATCAGCAGAGAGAAGCTGGCTGCTGCAGTTTTTGACGATTACGATGCGCTGAAGAAGCTGAATCATATCGTCCATCCTTCAGTCAAAGAGTATATCATAAAAGAAATTGAACAGGAAAGAGTACGCGGCAGAGTGCCCTTCGTCGTAGTGGAGGCCGCTTTGCTGCTTGAGGACCGGTATGACCGGATCTGTGATGAGATCTGGTATATCTATGCGGATGAAAAGACGCGCAGCGTCCGCCTCAGAGCCACACGCGGCTACAGCGATGACAAAATCCGCAAAATCATGGGAAATCAGATGAAAGAATCCGGCTATCGTGCACGCTGCAGCGTTGTGATCGACAACAGCGGCACCATTGTTGAAAATGCTTACGAGCAGATTGACAGAAATCTGGCAATGCACGGATTTATCCATTGATTTTCCGTGCAGAATCATGTATATTCAGATTTCGGACCTGCAGAAGAATAAAAAATACAATAAAGGATTGAGAAAACATGGATTTTTGTAGTATTGCCAGCGGAAGCAGCGGCAACTGTATTTACGCAGGCACAGACAGCACTGGCGTGCTGATTGATGCCGGTATCAGCGGGAAAAAAGTGACGGAGGGACTGCGGTCAATCTGCCGGAAGCCGGAAGAGATTGACGCTATCCTGATTACACATGAACACTCCGATCACATCAAAGGTCTTGGGGTGCTCGCAAGAAAGTACGGTATCCCTGTCTATTCCACGGCAGGTACAAAGGATGCCATGCTGTCCCAGCACCTGCTGGGAAGTGTGGACGAATCACTTTTCCACGAGATCAAACCGGATCAGTGCTTCGGGATCGGAGATTTCTGTGTACATCCGTTTCGTGTTTCCCACGATGCGGCTGAACCCGTCGCCTACCGCTTAAGCTGCGGGGACAAGTCCATTGCCATAGCGACAGACCTTGGTTTTTACGATGAGTACATTGTGGACCATCTGAGAAATCTGGATGCGGTTCTGATTGAATCGAACCATGATATCAATATGCTCCAGGTCGGCACGTATCCGTATTATCTGAAGCAGCGTATCCTTGGCAGGAGAGGTCATCTCTCCAACGAAAATGCCGGCCGTCTGCTTGGTGAAATTCTCCATGACCGCATGAAAGCGGTTCTGCTGGGACACCTGAGCAGAGAAAACAATTACGAGGCACTGGCGCTGGCCACAGTCTGCGCCGAGATCACCATGGGAGACAATCCCTTTAAGGCGGAGGACTTCGCCATTGAGATAGCAAAGCGGGATGAACCGTCGCATCTGATCGCGGTCTGAGATATGGCAGTATGGCAGATTTCTGACCTGTGGGAAATGAATCTCCTGTACAGAAATACATATCTGCTTCAGGGCGCAGATAAATACATAAGCACAGAAAGGACAGGGTTATGAAAAAAACAATTATCACAGTAGTAGGCAAAGACACAGTCGGCATTATCGCCAGAGTATGTACGTATCTGGCAGAGAATAACGTAAACATCCTTGATATTTCACAGACCATCGTACAGGGATTTTTTAATATGATGATGGTTACAGATGCCACCCTCTCACCGAAAAACGGAGGCCAGATCGCCGAGGAGCTGGAAGCTCTCGGTCAGGAGATCGGCGTCGTCATCCGCTGCCAGCATGAGGATATTTTCAATATGATGCACCGCATCTGATGTGCAGGATCACACATATTCCGAATCCTTCCGGACATGGAACGGATTCGATTCTTGACGTTTGGAACAAAAAGGAGACATTATGATAAATATCTTTGAGGTTAACGAGACGAATAAAATGATTACACAGGAGAATCTGGACGTCCGCACGATCACGCTGGGCATCAGTCTGCTGGACTGCATTACAGATGACCTGGATTTGCTCAATGAAAATATATACCGCAAAATCACCACTGTGGCGAAAGACCTTGTATCCACCGGCCAGGAAATCGAAAAGGAATACGGCATTCCCATCGTGAACAAGCGTATATCTGTCACTCCCATCGGACTGATCGGCGGCAGTGCCTGCAAGTCCTCTGATGATTTTGTGACGATTGCCAGAACCCTCGACCGTGCTGCCAAGGAAGTGGGCGTGAATTTTCTCGGCGGATACTCTGCCCTCGTATCGAAAGGAATGACGCAGGCCGATGAGTATCTGATCCGTTCTATTCCCAGGGCTCTTGCAGAGACGGAGCGTGTCTGCAGCTCTGTAAATGTAGGATCCACCAAATGCGGAATTGATATGGATGCCGTCCGTCTGATCGGTGAAATGATCCTGGAGACGGCAGAGCTTACGAAGGAGCAGGATTCCCTCGGCTGTGCCAAATTCGTCGTATTCTGCAATGCACCGGATGACAATCCGTTCATGGCAGGTGCGTTCCATGGGGTCACGGAGGGAGATGCAGTGATCAATGTGGGAGTCAGCGGTCCAGGTGTTGTCAAGCACGCCCTCACCCATGTGCGTGGTGCCGATTTTGAGACACTCTGCGAGACCATCAAAAAGACAGCATTTAAGGTGACGAGAGTAGGTCAGCTGGTGGCCCAGGAAGCCTCCAGGCGTCTCGGTATTCCTTTCGGTATTATCGACCTTTCCCTTGCCCCCACGCCGGCCATCGGTGACAGTGTTGCCGATATTCTGTGCGAGATCGGCCTGGAATACGCAGGTGCTCCCGGAACGACGGCTGCCCTTGCACTCCTCAATGACCAGGTGAAAAAGGGCGGTGTCATGGCTTCTTCTTATGTAGGCGGCTTAAGCGGAGCTTTTATTCCAGTCAGCGAGGATCAGGGCATGATCGACGCTGTGAAGGCCGGAGCCCTTACGCTGGAGAAGCTGGAAGCTATGACGTGCGTCTGCTCCGTGGGACTGGATATGATTGCCATCCCGGGAGATACGAAAGCGTCCACCATTTCCGGTATCATTGCTGATGAGATGGCAATCGGTATGGTGAACCAGAAAACGACTGCCGTCCGTGTAATCCCTGTGATCGGAAAGGGAGTCGGTGAGATGGTAGAATTTGGCGGTCTGCTGGGATATGCACCGATCATGCCGGTGAATCAGTACTCCTGCGACGCATTTATCAGCAGAAAAGGACGCATTCCTGCCCCGATTCACAGCTTTAAGAACTGAAAATTTCACAAACATTACACATTCCTTATTATTTTATAAAATCGCAGTTAAAAGAAAATTAAATAATACGGTGCTCGGTTGACATAAATACCCCCCTTTGTTATCATTTGGCTGTAACTATTAACAATTTTGTAATAATTCATGTAACAATTGAGGAGGCATAACGAACATGAAAAAACGAGCACTGAAACTTGCTTCGCTGTGTCTGACTGCCGGAATTCTGTTTGCCGGGACCGCCCCGGCAACAGTCTATGCGGAGGAAGAGACCGGAACATCTTCTTTGGCCGAAGAAGACCTGACCGGACAGCTTGCTTTCGCCCAGTGTGAAGAGTACATCAACATACGAAGCGGGGCAGACACAGACAGTGAAGTGACAGCCAAGATTTACAACAACGGAGCTGCCGTGATTATCGGTCAGACCGGTGACTGGCTGGAAATAAAATCAGGAAACGCTTCAGGGTTTGTAAAGGCTGAATACTTTGCCACGGGCAGTGAGGCAGAGGAGATTGCAAAGAAGGTGGCGTACAATGTGGCCGCCGTACATCCGGAGGAGCTGAATATCCGAACCGGTCCGAGTGAGGATTTTGACACAATCGGTGTTGCATCCCATGCGGAGGAGCTGGAGGTCGTGGATTACAGCGGAGACTGGATGAAGGTTGCGCTGGGTGACGACGTATACGGTTACGTCAATGCATATTATGTTGAGTATAAGACGTATTACCCGATGGCAGAGACGCTGGAAGAGGAAGCAGCACGGCTGAGAGCAGAGCAGGAAGCCCGGTCTGCCGAAACGTGGACCGATGCAGAAGCATCAGCGGAAGACTACACATGGTCAGAAAGTGATGCTGTCGAGGGCACATGGACAGACAATGACGCATCCGATGACACCTGGACAGAGGAGACATGGACCGAGACGGAAGCTTATCAGCCGGAAGAGACATGGACCGAGACAGAAGCTCAGCCGGAAGAGACATGGACTGAGACGGAAGCTCAGCCGGAAGAGACATGGACTGAGACAGAAGCTCCTCAGCTGGAAGAGACATGGACTGAGACAGAAGCTCAGCCTGAAGAAACATGGACCGAGACAGAAGCTCAGCCTGAAGAAACATGGACTGAGACAGAAGCTCCTCAGCCGGAAGAGACATGGACTGAGACGGAAGCTTCTTCCTCCGGCACAGGTCAGTCCATCGCCGATTACGCAGTTCAGTTTGTGGGAAATCCGTACGTATGGGGCGGTACAAGCCTGACCTCCGGTGCGGACTGCTCCGGATTCACGCAGTCTGTTTTCGCCAATTTCGGTATCGGGCTTGCCCGCACAGCAGCCGATCAGTCCTATGGCGGAACGTCTGTTTCTCTCGACAGCCTGCAGGCAGGCGATCTCGTCTTTTACAACAGTACGGGAAGCATTGACCATGTGGCCATCTATATCGGCGGAGGACAGATTGTCCATGCTGCCAACTCCAACAGCGGAATCATTATCTCCAGCTGCTGGTACAGCACGCCGGTGTCTGCGCGCAGATACTGGTAAATAACAGAGTCCGCTATGGAATTATCACCGGACTGTACTCATACTCTGTGCGAAACGGAATATTATATTTTATCTGACGGATACTGCGGTACAGATGGGAAGCGTAAACGTCGCTTTCCCACATGCGCGCTGCACATCCGTCCGGTGTGAAGGAAGCGTTCGCTGTCTTTGTGATCAGAGGCAGCACGCTTCTTTTTTTGATTTCATGAAGAAGCGGCGCAGCACTTTTCCGAAAGCCGAGCACACGTGCATAAAATACTGTTCCGTTTTCCAGGTATTGCTTTACGTCATCGGTGCGTATGTTCAGGATGAGATGCAGCAGCGCCCGACGGATACGCGCCTCCGTAAGCTGCCTGGTCTTCAGCCGGGCAACAGCCTCTCTGTACGTCTTTCCCGCAAGCTCATACCGGAGCTTTCCCATGCGGTCTGCCAGCTCAGAAGAAAGATCGAGAATGGCCGTCTCTTCGCATCGAATGCTTCCTGTCACCGCATCGTCAAGCAGACGAAGTGTGAGACAGGAATCCAGCTCCTGTGAAGTCATGGGGAACGCACAGAGAGCCCGGAACTGTTTCCAGCATTCTTCCGGAATGTACTGCTTCATTCTCGCCCATGTATTGTCAGACAATAGTTCATCAGATAAAAATTCACTTTCGTCGAGAATCGTCTCACGCAGCGCCGTTGCGGAACAGAAGCTTCCGCTCAGGCTCTTACTGTCATAGGAATTCCCCCTGCGTGCGACAGGTACAATCTCCATCCGGCTTCTTAGATGACGCAGGGCTTTGCAGTATTCAATTCCGAGAATATTATTCGGTGTTTCAAGAAAGCGAGAGAGCGCGGCGGAAGCTTCAGACAATCCCGCTTCCGCCATTCTATCTGTCAGAACGGCGCAGAGCGCATCGCTTCTGGCCTGCGGGAACGTCTTACCCTGTCTGAGGCTCTCTCTTAATGATTCCCGGTACGGCTGCGGCTCATCGCACAGCAGACTGGCCACTGTCTCAAAAAGCTGCGCACTGTCCGTCTCGGCACCGAAGCACAGGGCATCCACAGCTCCCAGACGGTCAAGCATCGTCACTGCTCCCCGGGCGAAATATTCAGCACTGCCGGTGGCATAGCAGACCGGAAGCTCTATAACGAGATCCGCACCGCAGCGCAGTGCCATTTCGGCCCGGGCATATTTGTCGAATATGGCAGGCTCCCCACGCTGTACAAAATCCGGACTCATGATAACGACCGCACAGTCAGAGCGGGTGAGCTCCTTTGCTTTTCTGATATGGTACGCGTGTCCTGTATGAAACGGGTTGTATTCGGCAATTATTCCGACGGTGTTCATGGGGTGGCCTCCTTCCCGGTATGGGTAAACGGATTATGGATAAACAGATTATGAGGGATATCGTTTATATATCTGTAAGTATTACCGTTTTAAGGGATTTTAGCAGACGGGATGGAGTGGGTGCAACTGCATTTTATAAAAAAGTATCTTGTTCACTGTAAAAATATGGAGTATAATGGAAGCAGTGCGAATGCAGGCTTTGCCTGTGGCGTAAACATAAGTGAAAGGAGTCCATGAATCATGGCATTTATTGACATTCTGAAAGCAAAAGCGAAAGCAAACAAGAAAACTATTGTTTTACCGGAGACAGAGGACAGAAGAACGTATGAGGCTACTGCAAAGATTCTTGCAGAGGATATCGCCAATGTTATCCTTGTAGGAAGCGAGGAGGCTGTTAAGAAGGGCAGCGAAGGTCTTGATATCTCAGGTGCTGTTATTGTTGACCCGGCTACTTCCGAGAAGACACAGGGATATATCGACAAACTCGTTGAGCTGAGATCCAAAAAGGGAATGACACCGGAGCAGGCAAAGGAAATCCTTCTGAATCAGTATCTGTATTACGGTGTTATGATGGTTAAAATGGGCGATGCAGACGGTATGGTATCCGGAGCATGCCACTCCACAGCAGACACACTTCGTCCGTGTCTGCAGATCCTGAAGACAAAGCCGGGCACAAAGCTTGTATCCGCTTTCTTCCTGATGGTTGTTCCGGACTGTGAGTTCGGTGCAAACGGCGCTTTCGTATTTGCAGATTCCGGTCTGTGCCAGGATCCGAATCCGGAAGAGCTGGCAGCAATTGCAGCATCTTCAGCAGAATCCTTTGAACTGCTCGTAGGCGAGGAAGCCAAGGTTGCCATGCTGTCTCACTCCACAATGGGAAGTGCAAAGCACGCTCTCGTGGACAAGGTTGTGGAAGCTACAAAGATTGCAAAAGAGCAGTATCCGGATCTGAAGCTGGACGGCGAGCTGCAGCTTGATGCGGCAATCGTTCCGAGCGTAGGAAAATCCAAAGCTCCCAACAGCACAGTTGCAGGACAGGCTAACGTTCTCGTATTCCCGAACCTGGATGCAGGAAACATCGGATACAAGCTTGTTCAGAGACTTGCCAAGGCAGAAGCTTACGGCCCCGTTACACAGGGTATTGCAAAGCCGGTAAATGACCTGTCCAGAGGATGCTCTGCTGACGATATCGTCGGTGTAGTTGCAATCACTGCTGTACAGTGCCAGGCTGCTGACAAATAAAGAACACTTTAAAAGTATTTAATCCGGAGGAATTCAAAATGAACGTATTAGTTATCAACTGCGGTAGTTCATCCCTGAAATACCAGTTAATCAACTCTGATTCCGAGTCTGTCCTTGCAAAAGGTCTCTGCGAGAGAATCGGTATCGACGGAAGACTTACATACCAGAAGGCAGGCTGCGACAAAGAGATCACAGAAGCTCCTATGCCGACACATAAAGAGGCAATCCAGATGGTTCTTGACGCTCTTGTTAACGACAAGACAGGTGCCATTGCCAGCCTTTCCGAAGTAAACGCAGTGGGACACAGAGTCGTACACGGCGGCGAGAAGTTCGCAAGCTCCGTAGTAATCAACGACGAAGTCCTTGCAGCCATCGAAGAGTGCAATGACCTTGCACCGCTTCACAATCCTGCCAACCTGATCGGTATCAATGCATGCTCAGAGCTGATGCCGGGCGTACCGATGGTTGCAGTGTTTGATACGGCTTTCCATCAGACAATGCCGGAGAAGGCTTATCTGTACGGACTTCCGTATGAGTATTATGAGAAATACAAAGTAAGAAGATACGGCTTCCACGGCACAAGCCACAGCTTCGTATCCAAGCATATGATCGAGTTCCTTGGTCTGGACAGGGACAACAGCAAAGTGATCGTAGCTCATCTGGGCAACGGTGCTTCCATCTCCGCAGTTGTCAACGGCAAATGCGTGGATACTTCCATGGGTCTTACTCCGCTTGAGGGTCTTGTAATGGGTACACGTTCCGGTGATATGGATCCGGCTATCATGGAGTTTATCGCAAAGAAAGAGAATCTGGATATCGCAGGCGTTATGAATGTCCTGAACAAGAAATCCGGTGTATTCGGTATCTCCAACGGTCTCTCCAGCGACTTCCGTGATCTTGAGGACGGCATGAACGCAGGCAACAAATATGCTGCAGCTGCTATGGAAGTATTCTGCTACCGCGTAGCAAAATATATCGGTTCCTACGTGGCAGCCATGAACGGTGTGGATGCCATCGCCTTTACTGCAGGTATCGGTGAGAACGCCGGAATCGTTCGTGAGAAGGTTATGGGATATCTCGGATATCTCGGTATTGAGCTGGACAAGGAAGCAAACAGCAAGCGCGGTGATGACTGCGTAATCTCCACAGCAGATTCAAAAGTCAAGGTTGCAGTAATCCCGACAAACGAGGAGCTGGCCATCTGCCGTGAGACAGTAGCACTCGTAAAATAATCCGGTGACTGCTACGTCATTAAAATAAAACACAGACTGCCGCAGGACAGATAGCACGGAATCATCTTCCTCCATCTTTTCTGCGGCAGTTTTCTGTCCCGATCAGACATCTCAAAAATTATGTAAACAATCGTGCCATTTTTTGTGAAAAATCTGTTGACAAATCAATATATGGCAGTTATAATTTGAGAAGTGCGTTAGGAGGGATATGTCTTGATCGACCTGACTGAAGTAATACTGAATGAGGGAAAAGTATTGGACTGTGAAGCGGAGTTAGGATTTGATTCCCTTTCCTATAAGTTCGGTACATTTAAAATTCTGGAGAAGAATCCTGTGAGCATTCGTATAGAAAATGTGGAAGGGAAGAAGCTCATTTTAAGTGGAACGACAATACTCGATGTCGAGATTCCCTGTGCGCGTTGCCTTGAGCCGGTTGGCAGGAGGCTGAATATTCAGTTCGAATTGGAAACTGAGCTAAACGAGCGAGAATATATTGATGGATATAACCTGGATGTGGATCAGCTGGTTCACGATGAGGCATTGTTGGTCTGGCCGGAGAGTGTACTCTGCCGTGAGGACTGTAAGGGACTTTGCTCCACCTGTGGACAGAATCTGAATGATGGCTCATGCGACTGTGAACGAACAGATTTAGATCCAAGAATGGCAAAAATCCTTGATATTTTCAGTAATTTTAAGGAGGTGTAACCGTGTCTATCTGTCCAAAAAATAAATCTTCCAAAGCCAGAAGAGATAAGAGAAGAGCAAACTGGAAAATGTCAGCTCCGACTCTTGTAAAGTGCAGCAAATGTGGAGCCCTGATGCTTCCGCACAGAGTATGCAAGGCTTGTGGAACATACAACAAAAAAGAAATCATTGCAATGGATTAATCCTTGTAATCGTGAAGGCATCTTTCAGGAGATGCCTCTTTTTTTGTAAAAATACAGCTTCTGTGCATACATTTTCTGTTGCTTTTTAGAATGATGTTTAGTATAGTAGGAAAAGAAGGATGCCGCGTTTCATTTATGCGGGTATCCGGGAGGAGACAATATGAGTGAAATGGTTCGCGTTGTTGTCGATGCCATGGGCGGAGACAATGCACCAGGCGAAATTGTAAAGGGTGCTGTGCAGGCAGTAAACAAACACAGCAACATCAAAGTCATTCTGACCGGTTATCAGGATGCGATTCAGAAGGAGCTTGCGAAATACAAGTATCCGGCTGACCGGGTCGAGATTGTGCATACCTCCATGGTGATCGAGACGGCTGAGCCGCCGGTTGCCGCAATCCGGACGAAGAAGGATTCCTCAATCGTTGTGGGCATGATGATGGTTCGACGCGGAGAGGCAGACGCCTTCGTATCGGCAGGAAGCTCCGGAGCCGTTCTCGTGGGAGGACAGACGATTGTCGGAAGAATCAAGGGCATTGAACGCCCCGCACTGGCTCCTCTGATTCCTACAAAGGACGGAGTGGCACTTCTGATCGACTGCGGTGCGAACGTGGATGCACGCTCTTCACACCTTGTACAGTTTGCCAAGATGGGTTCCATTTATATGGAGAATGTCATGAAGGTGCAGAATCCGCGTGTCGGTATCGTCAATATCGGTGCAGAGGAGGAGAAGGGAAACGCTCTTGTAAAAGAGACGTTCCCGTTATTGAAACAATGCACTGACATTAACTTCACAGGGAGCATTGAAGCACGGGATATCCCGGCAGGTGTGTGCGATGTCATTGTCTGTGAAGCATTTGTAGGCAATGTAATTCTGAAACTGTATGAAGGTGTCGGTGCCACAATGCTCAGGACAATCAAAGGGACTCTGATGGAAAATATGAAAACAAAAATCGGAGCGCTTCTGATCAAAAAGCCGTTGAAGCGTGCCCTGAAGTCCTTTGATTCCAGTCAGTACGGAGGAGCTCCGCTGCTTGGACTGAAGGGACTTGTAGTCAAGACACACGGCAGCTCCAAAGCCATTGAGGTGGAGCATTCGATTTACCAGTGTGTACAGTTCAAGCGTCAGAAGATCGATGAGATCATTAAGGCTGCCGTAGAGTGATGCCAAATTATTTATAAAAGGAGATTAGTGGTATGGAATTTGAAAAATTACAGAAAATTATCGCGGAAGTATTGAACGTTGATCCGGATGAGATTACTCCGGATACGACCTTTGTTGATGATCTCGGTGCAGATTCCCTTGATGTTTTCCAGATCATCATGGGAATTGAAGAAGAGTTCGATATTGAAATTCCAAATGAAAGTGCTGAGACAATTGTTTCCGTCGGTGATGCCGCTGAAGCAATCAAGAACGCACTGTAATGATTTTTCAAAGGACAAGGCAGAGGGGGCTGTGTAAGCCTCCTTTTTGCAGAAATGAAAGAGGGATAAAATGACAGAATTCAAACGACAGGAACTGGAAAAAAGAATCGGTTATACCTTCCGCAATCCCGGTCTCCTCAAACAGGCTCTCTGCCACAGCTCTTATGCCAATGAGCACCGTCAGGAGCTTCTTCATGACAATGAGCGCCTCGAGTTTCTCGGAGACGCCGTCCTTGAGGTGGCCAGCAGCGACTTTCTGTTCCACCAGTATCCGGACATGCCGGAGGGCAGGCTGACAAAGCTTCGCGCCAGCATCGTCTGCGAGCCGACACTGGCACTGTGCGCCAGAGAATTTGATCTGAGCAGGTATCTGCTGCTGGGAAAGGGTGAGGAACACACAGGAGGGCGTATGCGCAATTCCATCGTTTCCGACGCTATGGAGGCATTGATCGGTGCAATTTACCTGGATGGTGGTTTTGCTAGTGCAAAAGAGTTTGTGGAACGGTTTGTTCTCACCGATATCGAGCACAAAAAGCTCTTTTATGATAGCAAGACTATTCTGCAGGAGATTGTCCAGCGTGACTACAAGGAAGATGAAATCTGCTACGTTCTGGTGGGAGAGGAAGGTCCGGATCACGCGAAGACATTTGAGGTGGAGGTGCGTATCGGAAGCCAGAGGGCAGGCATCGGACGCGGCAGCACAAAGAAGGCTGCGGAGCAGGAGGCTGCATACCGCGCGATTATCGGATTGAAAGGACAGCAGACACCGTATGTATCTGAGAAGCATTGAGGTTCACGGCTTCAAATCATTTGCAAACAAAATAGTTTTCCAGTTTCATCAGGGAATTACCGCCATTGTGGGACCCAACGGCAGCGGCAAGAGCAATGTGGCCGATGCCGTCCGCTGGGTGCTCGGTGAACAGAGCGCCAAATCACTGCGCGGAGCCAGCATGCAGGATGTTATTTTTGCCGGAACAGAGACGAGAAAGCCTCTTGGATACGCTTCTGTATCCATCACTCTGGACAATTCTGATCATCAGCTCTCCGTCGCGTATGATGAGGTGACCGTCACGAGACGGGTATATCGCTCCGGAGAGAGTGAGTATCTGATCAACGGCACACAGGTCCGGCTGAAGGATATCAATGAGCTTTTCTATGATACGGGAATCGGCAAGGAAGGTTACTCCATCATTGGACAGGGCCAGATCGAAAAAATCCTGAGCGGCAAGCCGGAGGAGAGACGTGAGCTTTTCGATGAGGCTGCCGGTATCGTGAAATTCAAGCGCCGCAAAAATACGGCGCAGAAAAAGCTGGAGGCTGAACGACAGAATCTCGTCCGCGTAAACGACATCCTCTCTGAACTGACCAGACAGCTGGGGCCTCTGCAGAGACAGGCGGAGACTGCAAAGATTTACCTTCAGAAGCGGGATGAGCTGAAGAAATACGATGTAAATCTCTTCCTTCTGGAATACGAGCGCATCGGTCGCGAGCTGGGAGAGATGCAGGAAAAATACAGTGTGACAGAGGCACAGCTGGAGGAGACCAGGCAGGAATACGAGAAGGCAAAGGAAGTCTACGAAAAGCTGGAATCCGAGATCGAACAGCTGGATGCCACCCTTCAGGAAAAACGTGATACCGTCGCCAGGGGACAGCTCAGGCGTCAGCAGTTTGAAAATCAGATCGAGCTTCTGAAAGAGCAGATCAATACCGCCAGAGCCAGCGACGAGCATCTGAAGGCGAGAATATCCTCCATCTGCCAGCAGCTTGAACAAAAAAGCAAAGAAGAGCAGGACTCCCGCAAGGAGCTCTCTCAGATCAGGGAAGCGCTTTTGGCAGCCTCCAAAGAGGATCAGAAATCAAACGCTGCCATGGATGCGCTGCGCCTGGAGATTGCAGAGGCAGAGCTGGAGGCAGAGCGCGGCAAAAGCGCAATCATTGATCTTCTGAATCAGCGTGCCACAGTAAAGGCCAGAATACAGCGCTACGATACGATGATGGAGCAGATCGAAATCCGTAAGTCACAGCTCTCCCAGCAGGCCCTGAAGCTGAAAAGTGAGGAGGCCGAGCAGGAGGCAGTGCTGGAGGAGCTTCGCCAGGAATACGAGGACGTCTGCCGTCGGATTGATGAACTGACAGAGCAAAGCGATGCGCTCAACGAAAAGCTGACGGACATCCAGCAGGAGCTGACCGGCTACAATCACCAGATGGAGCAGGAGCAGACAGATTACCACAGAGAATCTTCAAGGCTTGAATCTCTGAAAAATATTGCAGAGCGGTACGACGGCTACGGCAACAGTATCCGGAAAATTATGGAGCAGAAGGACCGCGTACCCGGAATTCTCGGCGTAGTCGCTGATATCATAAAGGTGGAAAAAGAATATGAGACAGCCATCGAGACAGCTCTCGGCGGCAGCATTCAGAATATTGTCACCGACACAGAGGAGACGGCAAAACAGCAGATTGAATTTCTGAAACGCAACAAGTACGGCAGGGCCACATTCCTGCCGCTCTCCGGAATCTCCGGGAAGGGTGGTTTTTCCACCCCGCAGGCACTGAAGGAACAGGGAGTTATCGGGCTTGCCAGCATCCTGGTGCGCGCAGAAAAAAAGTACGGTGATCTGATTCAGTCGCTGCTCGGCAAGACCGTAGTGGTAGACCACATTGACAATGCCATCGCCCTGGCACGGAAATACCGACATTCTCTGCGCATTGTCACAAAGGATGGAGAACTGATGAATCCCGGCGGCTCCATGAGCGGCGGTGCATTCAAGAATTCCAGCAACCTCCTGGGTCGGCGCCGTGAAATCGAAGAGCTGGAGAATCAGGTATCAAGGCGCAGAGCTTCTCTTCAGAAGCTTCAGGCTGATATCGACCGTACGCGTTCAGTCCGTGCGGGAATGCGCGATGAGATGGTGCGGCTGAGAGATCAGCTGCAGGAGGAGTACCTGGCGCAGAACACAGCCAAAATGAAGTTAAAGGAGCTGACAGACAAATCCGGAAGCACTTCCGAGGTATACGGAAGACTGAAAGCAGAGTCTGCCGAAATCGAACAGCAGATGATCGAAATCCGCGATAACCGTCAGAAGGAACAGCAGGAGCTCCACGCTTCGGAGGAGACAGAAAAACTGCTGGAACAGGAAATCCGTGCAAGACAGGAGCTTCTGGAGCAGAAAAGGCAGCAGGAGCGTACAGCTTCGGAAGGGGCACAGGAGGTACAGCTTCGGGTGGCACAGCTTTCCCAGCAGGAAACGTTCATCCGTCAGAATATTTCCCGTATCTCCCAGGAAACGGATGCGCTGAACAGAGAAAAGCAGCAGTATCAGAATCAGATGAAAGAATCGTCAGCCAGTGTGGAGGAGAAAAACCGCCAGATCGATCAGATCCGGGAGACAGTCGCAGAGGCAGAAGGAGAGGAACAGTCTGTCTCCGCAGAGATTGCCGGTCTTTCATCGAAGCGCGAAGAAAAGAGTGCTGTACATAAGAAGTTCTTTGGCACACGGGAGGAGCTTTCGGAGCGGATGACACTGCTTGACCGGGAAAATTTCCGCCTCAATGCACAGATTGAAAAACTGAATGAACAAAGAGACAGCCAGACAGGCTACATGTGGGAAGAATACGGGCTGACCTTCGGGTCGGCGCAGGAGCTTCGCAGCGAGGAATTCACGTCTGCTCCGATGCTGAAGAAAAGCATCGGCACACTGAAAGGCGAAATCAAAGGGCTGGGCCACGTCAATGTAAACGCCATCGACGATTACAAGGAGCTATCAGAGCGTCATACCTTCCTGTCTGCACAGCACGAGGATCTTCTGAAGGCGGAGGAGGCGCTTCTGAAAATCATCGAGGAGCTGGACAACGGCATGCGTATCCAGTTCCGGGAACAGTTTGCCAGAATCCAGACAGAATTTGACAAAGCATTTAAACAGCTCTTCGGAGGAGGACGCGGTACGCTGGAGCTTGTGGAGGATGAGGACATCCTGGAGGCAGGTATCAGGATCATTGCCCAGCCGCCGGGAAAGAAGCTCCAGAATATGATGCAGCTCTCCGGCGGAGAAAAATCGCTGACTGCCATTGCACTGCTCTTTGCCATCCAGAACCTGAAACCGTCTCCCTTCTGTCTGCTTGACGAAATCGAGGCGGCACTTGACGAAAGCAACGTCGACCGCTATGCAGGCTATCTGCACAAGTTGACAAAAAATACACAATTTATTATTATTACTCACAGAAGAGGTACCATGAATGCCGCGGACCGTCTCTACGGTATCACCATGCAGGAGAAAGGTGTCTCGGCGCTCGTTTCGGTCAACCTGATTGAGGATGACCTTGACGCTTAATTTTTGACCAGGATGGGAGGAAATATATGGAAGAGAAAAAAGGGTTTTTTAAACGTCTCGTAGCCGGGCTTGCGAAGACAAGAGACAATATTGTATCCGGTATTGATGCAATCTTCAATGGCTTTTCCAGCATCGATGATGATTTCTACGATGAGATTGAAGAGATTCTTGTCATGGGTGATCTTGGCATCAATGCCACGACTTCCATCATTGAGAATCTGAAACAGAAGGTAAAGGAGCAGAATATCAAGGATCCCGCTGCCTGCAAGCAGCTTCTGATCGACAGCATCAAAAACGAGATGAATGTGGGCGAGACAGCCTATGAATTTGAAAACCGCAAATCTGTCGTTCTCGTGATCGGTGTCAACGGAGTCGGTAAGACTACCAGTGTCGGGAAGCTGGCAGGAAAGCTGAAGGATCAGGGCAAGAAGGTCGTTCTTGCGGCGGCCGACACGTTCCGCGCAGCGGCCGGAGAACAGCTGACAGAGTGGGCGAAGCGGGCGGATGTGGACATCATTGGCGGACATGAAGGCTCCGACCCCGCATCTGTGGTCTATGATGCCATAGCGGCAGCCAAAGCCCGCAATGCCGATGTCCTCCTGTGTGACACTGCAGGACGTCTCCACAACAAGAAAAATCTGATGAATGAGCTGGGCAAAATCAACCGCATTCTGGAGCGCGAATACCCGGAGGCATTCCGTGAGACACTGGTGGTGCTGGACGGCACGACGGGACAGAATGCTCTGGCACAGGCAAGAGAATTCAAGGAAGTGGCAGACATCACCGGTATTATTCTTACGAAACTGGACGGCACAGCAAAGGGCGGCATCGCCGTGGCAATCCACTCGGAGCTTGGCATTCCCGTCAAATATATCGGAGTCGGAGAATCTATTGATGACCTGCAGAAGTTCAATGCAGATGAATTTGTGAACGCACTGTTTGATGTGAAGAACTGAGAATACTGCATGATATATCCGGTTCAACAATTTTTCAGAAAAGAAGGACAAAAAAATGCTTACATTAGAAACATTTGAGGAAGCTTCCGAATGTGTGAAGCGAGTAATCCAGGAAACCAAGTTGATCTACAGTGAATACTTCAGCTCACAGACAGGCAACAGGGTATACCTGAAGGCAGAAAACATGCAGGTGACAGGCGCCTACAAAATCCGCGGTGCCTACTACAAAATCAGCACGCTATCCGAAGAAGAGCGGGCCAAGGGACTGATCACCGCATCTGCAGGAAACCATGCCCAGGGCGTTGCATACGCAGCCAAGGCATATGGATGCAAGGCTGTCATCGTCATGCCTGCCACAACGCCTCTGATCAAGGTCAACCGCACGAAGAGCTACGGAGCCGAGGTAGTGCTTCATGGAGACGTATATGACGAGGCGTGTGAGTATGCATACCAGCTTGCCGAAGAACATGGCTATACCTTTATCCATCCTTTTGATGATCCTGCCGTTGCCACCGGCCAGGGAACCATTGCCATGGAGATTGTCAAGGAACTTCCTCTGGTAGATTATATTCTTGTTCCCATCGGCGGCGGCGGACTTGCCACAGGCGTCTCCACCCTCGCCAAGCTGCTGAATCCAAAGATCAGGGTAATCGGCGTGGAGCCGGAGGGCGCTGCCTGCATGAAAGCCTCCCTGGAAGCAGGAGAGGTTGTGACGCTGCCGACAGCAAACACAATCGCCGACGGCACAGCCGTAAAGACGCCGGGCGCACATATTTTCCCGTATATTCAGCAGAATCTGGATCAGATCATCACCATCAGCGATGACGAACTGATTGTTGCGTTCCTGGATATGGTGGAAAACCACAAGATGATCGTGGAGAATTCCGGTCTTCTGACCGTTGCGGCACTGAAGCACCTGGATTTCAGAAATAAAAAAGTGGTATCTGTCTTAAGCGGCGGAAACATGGATGTCATCACCATGGCATCTGTTGTTCAGCACGGGCTGATCCAGCGCGACCGTATCTTCACAATTTCTGTCCTTCTTCCGGACCGTCCCGGTGAGCTGGTGCGTGTGGCATCCGTAATTGCGGAAGCCCAGGGCAACGTTATCAAACTGGACCACAACCAGTTCGTAAGCACGAACCGCAACGCAGCCGTGGAACTGCGCATCACCATGGAAGCTTTCGGCACAGAACACAAGACAAAGATTATCCAGTCTCTTGAGGAGCACGGATACAGGCCGATCCAGAAGGCGGCGCATCTGTAAAATACGGGTGGCAAATAAATTGTACCTGTAAAAAAACTTCCGGTGTCAATAAAAAACACTTGACACATTCTTCTTTTCTGTGTATGATAACGAAGGTGATCAGGAATGGATGATGTATTAAAGCAGTCATTGCTGTATGATTTTTATGGAGAACTGCTGACGCAGCATCAGCGAAGGGTGTATGAAGAGGTGGTTCAGGGGGACCTGTCCTACTCAGAAGCAGCCGAGATGTTCGGAATCAGCCGTCAGGGAGTACATGAGCTGGTAAAGCGGTGCAACCGCATACTGGCAGATTATGAATCAAAGCTTCATCTGGTAGAGCGCTTCCTGCAGATTCGCAGCAATGTCACGGAAATTCAGTCCCTTACCCGACAGTATGAAGCAATTGACAAGGAAGTGCTTGCGGAAAAGATTCTGGGCATTTCAGAAAAGATTTTAGAGGAGTTATAATATGGCTTTTGAAAGCTTATCAGAGAAGCTGCAGAATGTGTTCAAGAATCTGCGCAGCAAGGGAAGACTGACTGAGGCAGATGTAAAGACAGCGCTGAAAGAAGTAAAAATGGCTCTTCTGGAAGCAGATGTCAGCTTCAAGGTTGTAAAGCAGTTTATCAAGTCTGTTCAGGAAAAGGCCATCGGACAGGATGTCATGAACGGTCTGAATCCGGGGCAGATGGTAATCAAGATCGTAAATGACGAGCTGGTAGCTCTGATGGGTTCCGAGACGACAGAGATTGCGCTGCGTCCGGCAGGAGAGATCACTGTTCTGATGATGGCTGGTCTTCAGGGTGCAGGTAAGACCACCACAGCTGCAAAGCTGGCCGGGAAGTTCAAGTCCAAAGGCCGCAAGCCGCTTCTGGTTGCCTGCGACATTTACCGCCCTGCGGCGATCAAACAGCTTCAGGTCAACGGTGAAAAACAGGGCGTTGAGGTATTCACTCTGGGCGATAAGGTAAATCCGGTCGAGATTGCCAGGGCAGCCGTCGATTACGCAAAGAAAAACAGCTTCAATATCGTTATGCTCGATACGGCAGGACGTCTCCATGTGGATGAAGATATGATGCGTGAGCTTCAGAACATCAAAGAAGAGATTTCCGTTGATCAGACCATACTTGTGGTTGACGCCATGACCGGTCAGGATGCTGTAAATGTGGCATCCATGTTCCAGGAGAAAATCGGAATCGACGGTGTGATTCTGACAAAGCTGGACGGCGATACGAGAGGCGGTGCGGCGCTCTCCATCAAGGCCACCTGCGGCAAGCCGATTCTGTATGCAGGTATGGGAGAAAAGCTCTCCGATCTGGAGCAGTTTTATCCGGATCGCATGGCATCCAGAATTCTCGGCATGGGCGATGTGCTCTCCCTTATTGAGAAGGCACAGGAAACCCTCGATGAGGAAAAGGCCAGATCCATGGAGCAGAAGCTCCGCAAGGCACAGTTCGGATTCGACGATTATCTGGAAAGTATGAACCAGATGAAAAATATGGGCGGTATCTCAAGCATCCTGAAGATGATGCCCGGCATGGGCGGCGCTCAGATGAAACAGCTGGAGGATGCCATCGATGAGAAAAAGATGGCGCAGATCGAGGCAATAATCCTTTCCATGACGCCGAAAGAGCGGGCCAATCCGGATCTTCTGAATCCATCCCGCAAGAAGCGAATTGCAGCCGGCGCAGGAGTCGATATCAGTGAGGTCAACAAGCTGGTCAAGCAGTTCGAACAGAGCCGCAAGATGATGAAGCAGTACTCCGGAATGCTCGGAGGCAAAGCAGGTAAAAGAGGTAAGTTTAAGCTTCCCTTTTAACATAACTACAGATATTCCCTAAGGAGGTGAAAGTAATGGCAGTAAAGATCAGATTGAGAAGAATGGGACAGAAAAAAGCTCCTTTCTATAGAATCGTTGTAGCAGATTCCAGATCCCCGAGAGATGGAAGATGTATCGAGGAGATCGGTACCTACAATCCGAACACAGATCCGAGTGAATTCAAGATTAACGAGGAGCTGGCTAAGAAATGGCTGGCAAACGGCGCTCAGCCGACAGAAGTTGTCAGCAAACTCTTCAAAGTAGCTGGAATCGAGAAATAAGGTTAGAGGTGAGCGATATGAAAGAGTTAGTGGAAGTAATTGCAAAATCTCTGGTCGATAATCCCGACGAAGTAGTGGTTACTGAGAAGGAAAGCGGAAAGGCACTCGTCCTGGAGCTGAAGGTTGCTCCCTCTGATATGGGAAAGGTGATCGGGAAGCAGGGCAGAATTGCCAAGGCAATCCGCTCCGTCGTAAAAGCTGCAGCATCAAAAGAAGACAAAAAGGTGATTGTAGATATTTTACAGTAAGGCGAGAGCCGCTGTGGCTGCCGTATCAAGCGGCGGGCTGCTGCGGCTTTTTGTTCATTATTCCGGAACATCATCCCGACATCAGACAGGATGTACTGTTCTTTCAATGACTCTGCCATTCATATGGAGGAAACGATGCAGGATATTTTACAGGTGGGAGCAGTCACCTCGACACACGGCATCGCCGGAGAGGTGAAGGTATTCCCGACGACAGACGACGCGAAACGCTTCAAAAAACTGAAGCATGTGCTTCTGGATACCGGAAAGGGAATGCAGGAGCTGGAGATTGTCCAGGTAAAATTTTTCAAAAACATGGTGATTCTGAAATTCAGGGATCACAATAAAATCGAGGACGTCATGGATTTCAGGGGGAAATCCCTTTACGTGACGCGGGAAAATGCGGTAAAGCTGAAAAAGAATGAATATTTTATCGCCGATCTGATCGGTATGAAAGTATATACGGAGGACCATGCCTTGCTGGGGACACTGACAGATGTGCTGCAGACCGGTGCAAATGATGTCTACGAGGTAACGCTGGAGGATGGAAGAGAAGTACTGATTCCGGCAATCCGACAGTGTATCCTTGATGTGGATACACAAAATGGCACCATGAAAGTACATCTTCTGGAGGGCCTGCTGGAATGAACTACTACGTAATGACTCTGTTCCCTGAGATGATCGAGCAGGGAATGAACACAAGTATCATCGGCCGTGCCATGGCCAAAGGTCTGATCTCCCTGGAGACCGTCAATATCCGTGACTTTTCGGTAACTGGAAACGGCCGGATCGACGATTACCCCTACGGCGGAGGGGCAGGCATGGTTATGCAGCCAGAGCCTGTTTACCGCGCTTACGAATCTCTTGTCTCCCGTATCGGATCCCGTCCGCGGCTGATTTATCTGACGCCCCAGGGACGCGTGTTTGACCAGAGTATGGCGGAGGAACTGGCGAAGGAGGAGAATCTTATCTTTCTCTGCGGCCACTATGAGGGCATCGATGAGCGTGTACTGGAGGAAATTGCCACAGATTACGTCTCCATCGGCGATTACGTATTGACAGGCGGAGAGCTGCCCTCCATGGTCATGATGGATTCCATCTCCCGCATGGTTCCGGGAGTCCTGAGTAACCAGGAATCCGGTCAGTATGAGAGCTTCCAGGATGGTCTGCTGGAATATCCCCATTACAGCCGTCCCGAGCTGTGGCATGAGAAGCAGGCGCCGCCGGTTCTCCTTTCCGGCCACCACGGTAATGTGGATCGCTGGAGACGGAACCAGTCAATTCTGCGCACGCTGCGCCGCCGTCCCGAGCTTCTCCAAAACGGAGAATACGACAAGAAAGACCGGAAATTTATTCAGTCGCTGCTTCACGATGAGTATGAGGAAAAAATTACAGAAGAAGAGAAGAGAATTTTAGCAAAACTTCTTGCAATTTAAGACAATTCATGGTAAACTAATTTGCGTTGTGAGAAAGAGATGGTCCTCTGTTACCAAAGGTATTAAGAACATCCGAGAATATAAGGAGGCACACAATGAACGAGATTATCAAGAAAATCGAGGCTGAACAGCTCAGAGCCGATGTACCGCAGTTCAACGTTGGTGATACTGTAAGGGTATACGGTAAGATCAAAGAGGGAAACCGTGAGAGAATTCAGGTTTTCGAAGGTATCGTTATCAAGAAGCAGGGCGGCAGCGTAAGAGCGACATTCACAGTTCGTAAGAACTCAAACGGTGTGGGAGTTGAAAAGACCTGGCCGTTACATTCTCCGAGTGTTGAGAAGGTAGAAGTGATCAGACACGGTAAAGTAAGACGTGCAAAGCTGAATTACCTCAGAACACGTGTTGGAAAGAGCGCCAAAGTAAAAGAACTGGTGAAATAAGAATGGATCAGGGACAAATACATTATGTATGTTGTCCCTGTTTGCGTTTTTCACGTAAGAAAGGAGCTGTCTATGAGAAGACAAAGACCCGCCCCTCCGGCAGTAAATCCCATGGAATTTGCACAGCCGCTTCCCGCTCCGAAAAAGAAAAAATCGGTGATCCGGAATATCGCACTGTGGACATTCGAGATTCTCGTCGTGATCCTGTTCGCTTACGTTGTCGTATACTTTTTCGGACAGTCAAGGACCAACATCGGTCAGTCCATGGATGTCACCCTCTCCGGCGGAGACACGGTACTGCTGAATGTTCTGGCTTACCAGGTCGGCACACCGGATCGCGGCGACATCATCTCCTTTAAGCCAAACGGCAGCGATACGGGTCATTCCAGCATCAAACGCATCATCGGACTGCCCGGCGAGACCGTTCAGATAAAAGATGGAATGATTTACATTAACGATGTTGTATATCTTGAAAAAAAGAGTTATCCTGTTATTACGAACCCGGGCATGGCAGCCGACGGCATAAAGCTTGGCGACAAGGAATACTTTGTGCTGGGAGACAACCGCAATAACAGCGAGGACAGCCGCTTTGCGGACGTCGGAGTCGTGCATTCCGATTATATCGAAGGAAAGGTCTGGTTTGTCCTGTCCCCGTCAGAACATCGGGGGCTGATCAAGAGCTGAGCCTGATTTCCTACAGGAGGTATGAATGAATTATCAATGGTATCCCGGCCATATGACAAAGGCCAGGAGAATGATGCAGGAGGACATAAAGCTGATCGATCTGGTCATTGAGCTGACCGACGCGAGAGTACCGCTCTCCAGCCGGAATCCGGATATCGATGAGCTGGGAAAAAACAAATCTCGCCTGGTTCTTCTGAACAAAGCCGATCTGGCGGATGAGCGCCGGACCGCACAGTGGGAAGAATACTTCCGACAGAAGGGCTGCTTTACCGCAAGGATCAACGCGCGAAGCGGAGCCGGAATGAAACAGATCCAGTCCATCATCCAGGAAGCCTGCAGAGAAAAGCTGGAGAGAGACAGGAAACGCGGAATTCTCAACCGCCCTGTGCGTGCCATGGTGGTCGGTATCCCCAATGTGGGAAAGTCAACATTCATCAACACGTTTGCCGGAAAAGCCTGCACGAAGACGGGCAACCGTCCCGGCGTGACGAAAGGCAAACAGTGGATTCGCCTGAACAAAAGTGTGGAGCTTCTCGATACGCCGGGTATTCTCTGGCCGAAATTCGATGACCAGCTTGTCGGCCTGAAGCTGGCAGTGATCGGCTCCATCCGTGACGAAATTCTTCAGGCAGAAGAGCTTGCTCTGTGGCTTCTCGACTTCATACGGACCAGTTATCCGGGGAAACTTCAGGAGCGGTACCAGGTTGCAGAGACAGGCACTGCCTTACAGCTTCTGGAGCACATAGCCCTGGCCAGAGGCTGCAGACAGAAGGGAGATCTTCCTGATTATCCGAAAGCCGCAGCGCTGATCATTGAGGATTTCCGAAGCGGCAAAACAGGACGGATCACCCTGGAATTTCCGGATGGCCAGCAGGACCTGGCAGGCGGTGAACATGCAGTATCGGGCCGTACCGACACAGACAGCACAGGTTACGGCAATACAGTTACTGACAATACAGAAGAAAGTGGTGACAGAATATGAGCAGTGAAACAAACACAGAAAACACAGGAACTGAAAAGAAGATGGATATAAAAAAAGAAATTATCAGCTGGATTTTTTATATTCTCTTTGTCGTAGTGCTGACGTATCTCATTCTTCATTTCGTGGGACAGAGAACGATGGTGGACGGACGTTCCATGGAGAATACGCTGCAGGACGGCGACAACCTGATCGTTGAAAAGCTTTCCTACCGCTTCGGCGATCCGCAGCGTTTTGACATCATTGTATTCCCTCCCTATGACACGAAGGAATACTACATCAAGCGTATCATCGGCATGCCCGGTGAGACGATTCAGATCGATACAGACGGAACGATCTATATCAACGGTGAGGTTCTGGAGGAAAACTACGGCAAAGAGACAATTCAGAATCCCGGACGGGCCATCGAGCCGATCACGCTTGGTGAGGATGAATACTTTGTTCTCGGTGACAACCGCAACAACAGTACGGACAGCCGCTCTCAGATGGTCGGCAATGTCCGGCGTGATGCAATCATAGGCCGCGCATGGGTGCGGATATGGCCGCTTACTAATATCGGCTTTCTGAAGCATCAGTAATCTGCGTACGCCTGGCCTGTGATCGGACAGATTTCGAAAGAGAGGCATACATTGAAACAGAAGGGCAGAAGAAAAAAAAGCATTGTGCGCGAAGTACTGGGGTGGATCATATGTCTGGCCGTACTTTGTGCTGCCGTCTACCTGGTCGTACATTACGTGGCAGAACAGACGGAGGTGACGGGAGAGTCCATGTACCCGGCGCTGTCTGACGGCGATCACCTGATCGTTGACAAAATCAGCTACCGTTTTTCTGATCCGAAGCGATTTGATGTCGTTGTCTTTCCGTTCAGGTACCAGGAGGATACCTTCTATATCAAACGTATTATCGGTCTGCCCGGTGAGACGGTCCAGATTTATGACGGTGAAATTTACATCAACGGAAAGGTGCTGAAAGAGTCCTTCGGATACGGAGAAATCAAAAATCCAGGACTCGCCTCAGAGCCGGTTACGCTTGGGGAGCAGGAATACTTCGTACTGGGGGACAACCGCCCGGGCAGCACAGACAGCCGTGAACCGAGTGTCGGCAATATTGCCAGAAGCGAGATTGTGGGAAAGGCCTGGTTCCGTATCTGGCCCCTCGACAGACTCGGTTTTCTGAAGCACCAGTAACCTTTCAGAGGAAACCAATGAAAAGCATAGCAGAGATTAAAAAAGAATTTTCCGCTGCAGATGAGCATGCACTTCCACAGCTTTTTGGGCTGTATGAGTCGGATCCGCGTTCAGGCGTTGCAGCCCTCATCGGGCAGTACAGAAAAAAACTGGATCGCCTGGCAGCGGAGCGACAGAGGCTTGAACAGATGCGTTTATACGAGCATCAGTATGAGCATCTCGGATTTGTATGCGGAATTGATGAAGCAGGACGCGGACCTCTTGCCGGTCCTGTAGTTGCGGGAGCAGTTATTCTCCCCCGCGACTGTGAAATCCTGTATCTGAACGATTCCAAACAGCTTACAGAAAAACGCCGGGAGGAGCTGTTCGACGAGATAAAGGAAAAGGCCATATCCTGGGGAATCGGCATGGTATCGCCGGCGAGAATTGACGAGATCAACATTCTTCAGGCCACCTATGAAGCCATGAGGGAGGCTGTCGCTGCCCTTGACCCTGCGCCCCGGGTACTGCTCAACGATGCGGTGACGATTCCGAAGCTTGACTGCCTGCAGGTGCCGATTATCAAGGGAGATGCCAAAAGCCTTTCCATCGCTGCAGCCAGTGTGCTCGCCAAGGTGACGAGAGACCGCCTCATGAGAGAATACGACAAGGTCATGCCGGAATACGGTTTTGCCGCTCACAAAGGATACGGCTCTGCCGCCCACATTGAGGCAATCAGAAAATATGGCCCGTCTCCCATACACCGCAGAACGTTTATCGGAAATTTTGTGAAAAGTATTGACTTATTTGAATAAAGTAATAAAATATAAAGAACAAACAGTTTGAAACAGAATCAGCTTCAGCATGTTTTGAACTGTTTCTTTTTACAGATCGATTAGCACTCGTTCGGAATGAGTGCTGATAATAAAGGAGGGTTTCTCATGATTACCATTCCACTTTATGATATGATTCTCCTGCCGGGAGTCAATTTCTATTTTAAAAAGGAGATCTACGATAAATATCAGCTGGAACAGCCCCAGAAGGGTGACACAGTTCTCTTCCTGCTTCTGAAGGAACAGAAGGAACCGGAGCAGCTTGTGCCTGAGGACTTCTATCCGATTGGTCTTTTGGCTGAGATTACAGGGATCGATTCAGAGGGTCTTGTGCAGCTTCGCGTGCAGAACCGGGTAAACGTATCCGATATTGAAACGGGTGAAGGACGCCTTCTGGCGACTGCCGATATCCGGCCCGATATTTCAGACTTTCCCACGGAAGAACAGCAGCAGCACTTTTCCAGGATCAAAGAAGATTATCTCCAGTTCATTCAGAGATTTCCCTGGGGAGTCTGGATTCGCAATACAGTAAACCACTGGACAAATTTGGGAGAAATGGTGTGCGCTTCAGCCGGATACATGAATCTGGACTGGCAGGAAAAGTATGCGATTATTGCAGAGGATTCCCAGCGCAGACGAGCCTCCATGATGGAACAGGCCGTCTACGAATTCATTGCAGGTATGACGGTGTCTGAGGCAGCCCAGGAGGCGCAGCAGGAGAGCCATGAGATGGCTTACCGTGAAGCGGCAATCAAAAAACAGATCAGCTTTCTCGAAAAGCAGCTTGATGATATGCACCCTGAAAATATTACTGATATCAGAAAGTTTGAAAAAGCCATCGAAGAGTCCGGTATGAACGATACAGCCCGCCGGGAAGCTGAGAAAATTCTGAACCGCATGAAACAGGAAGGCAAGGATAGCCATGAGTACGGCATGCTTTACGAGTATCTGGACTTTGTGACAGGGCTATGCTGGAAGAAAGCCCGGATGCCTGATATCGACCTTGCCAGAGTGGAGGAGATTCTCGATGAGGATCATTACGGGCTTAAGAAAGTCAAGGAGCGTGTTGTACAGCAGATGGCCGTGATGGCACTGAATCAGAAGCAGGCCGGTTCCATCCTTCTCTTCGTAGGTGCCCCCGGCACCGGCAAGACCAGCATTGGCCAGAGCATCGCCCGTGCCCTCGGCAGGGCCTATACGCGGATCAGTCTCGGCGGTATCCGTGATGAAGCTGAAATACGCGGCCACCGCAGAACATACATTGGCGCCATGCCCGGACGCATCATGGAGGGAATCCGGCGAAGCGGCTCTTCCAATCCTGTGATGGTGCTTGATGAGGTCGACAAACTGGCCAGGGACCACGGCGGCGACCCTGCCAGCGCACTGCTTGAGGTGCTGGATCCGGAGCAGAACGGTACGTTCACGGACCATTACATGAATGTCCCCTATGACCTCTCCGATGTCCTGTTCGTATGTACCGCCAACTCCACCGATACGATTCCGGAGCCTTTGCTGAACCGTATGGAGGTTATTCAGTTTCCGGGATATACTGCCGTGGAGAAATTCCAGATTGCCAGACGCCATCTGATTCCAAACGTCATGGCAGAATCCGGGCTGAAATCAAAAGACCTTAAGATTTCAGACAAGGCGCTGCGAAGAATTATCAGCGAATACACGGCTGAGTCAGGTGTCCGCGGTCTGAAAAAGCAGATCGGCACACTCTGCCGCCAGGCAGCTGTCCGGCTGGTGCGAAAGGAGCAGAAAAGTATCTCTGTCGGTGAAAAGAGAGTTCCGGAATTTCTCGGCAGACCGCCTCTGCATCATGACCGGAAGCTGGACTGTGCCGTGCCCGGCGTCATGACAGGGCTGGCCTGGACCAGCGCAGGAGGTGAAATTCTGTTCATCGAATCACGCCTCGTGGACGGAAAGGATGATGTCATGATTACGGGACAGCTTGGTGATGTCATGAAGGAGTCGGTGCAGATTGCAGTCAGCCTCGTGAAATCCCTTTATCCGGAGGAATCAAAGCAGCTTAAGGAACACAGGCTCCATATCCACGTCCCCGCAGGTGCCGTTCCGAAGGACGGTCCTTCTGCCGGTGTCACGATTGTGACGGCCCTGTTATCTCTGCTGACAGGTCGGTGTGTTCCAGAAGAGTATGCCATGACCGGTGAAATATCGCTGCGCGGAACAGTCCTCCCCATCGGCGGACTTCCGGAAAAACTGATGGCTGCCCAGAGAGCAGGCATCAGAAAAGTCTTTATTCCAGCAGACAATGTGCCGGATCTGGACGATGTGGCGGAGGAAGTAAAAGAACAGCTGGAGATTGTTCCGGTGAAACAGGTGACAGAGCTTCTGGATCATATTTTCTGACTTTTCGTTATGAAATAGTTTTCTGAACAAAACGTGTAAATCCACGTTTTGATAAATCAGACCGTCTGCATCGGTCTGAAAATGATTATTTTCTGAACAAGAAGGGAGAAAAATTGTGCAGAAAAAACGAACCAACACATTATCCGCAGTGATGGCGGCAGTCGTACTGGCTGCTTTTACAGCAGTACCTGCCATGGCTGGAGAAGAGAAGAACAGCGAGACGGAGATCACCGTATTTGCTGCCGCATCTCTCACTGAGACGCTGGAAGAGATCGGTGCCCTCTATATGGAGGAACATCCGGAGATCACGCTGACCTTCAATTTCGATTCCTCAGGCACGCTGAAGACACAGATTCAGGAAGGTGCTGTCTGCGATCTGTTCCTGTCTGCAGGTCAGAAACAGATGGATCAGCTTGACATTACAGCCGACCCGGAGGTTAACACGGAGGAGCTTGATTACGTCCTGGAAGAGACAAGAACAGATCTTCTGGAAAACAGAGTTACGCTGTGTGTGACAGAAGAGAACAGAGCAGAGCTTGAAACCTTTGACGATCTGGCCAAAGCGCTTACAGAAGGAAACATCCTCATGGCCATGGGCAACAGTGACGTTCCGGTCGGTCAGTACACGCAGAAAATTCTTGCGTATTACGGACTTGACGAGGAGATTCTCAGTGCCTCCGGCGTGATCTCCTACGGCAGCAATGTAAAAGAAGTCACGACACAGATTTCCGAAGGAAGCGTGGACTGCGGTATCATTTACTGTACTGATGCGTATTCCACAGCGCTGAATATTGTGGATTACGCCACACCGGAAATGTGCGGCCAGGTTATTTATCCGGCGGCTGTCCTGAAGACCTCAGAACACCAGGAGGAAGCTGCTGCATTTCTGAATTACCTTTCTGAGGAACCGTGCATGGAAATCTTTGAGAAAGTGGGCTTCTCCAAAGTGACTGCCGAAGACGAGTAACTGCAGTCTCATAAAATGAATTGCCCGACACAGGAGTACAAAATATGGACTGGTATCCCTTATGGAATTCCCTGAGAATTGCAGCAGCAAGCTGCATCATCGTTTTTTTTACCGGGATCTTTGCAGCGTACTATGTGGCAAAACTGCCACGGGCGGTAAAGGGGCTCCTTGATGTGGTTTTCACACTTCCAATGGTTCTTCCGCCCACCGTCTGTGGCTACTTTCTGCTGATCCTGTTCGGTGTGAAGCGGCCGCTCGGCATGTTTCTCGCCAGATTCGGCATCCAGTTTGCCATGACCTGGTACGGCGGAATTCTCGCCTCGGCAGTCGTCGCATTTCCGCTGATGTACAGGACAGCCAGGGGTGCCTTTGAGAGCTTTGACACAACGCTGGCATATTCCGGACAGACTCTCGGCTTGTCCAACACGTATATTTTCTGGCGGATCCGCATGCCTGCCTGCCGCCAGGGCATTCTGGCAGGGACAGTACTGGCGTTCGCACGGGCACTGGGAGAGTACGGGGCGACCAGCATGCTGATCGGCTACATTCCCGGGAGAACCGCAACGATCTCCACCACCGTCTACCAGCTGTGGCGAACAGACAACGAGCAGAGTGCGTTTTTCTGGGTGCTTGTCAATCTGGCTATCTCTGCAGTTATCCTTCTGTTTGTAAATATGCTGGAGAGTAAAAACAGAAAGGCAGGTAACGTATGAGTCTGTCTGTACACATAAAAAAAGATTTTGGCTCCTTCCGGCTTCTGATTGATCTGGATCATCCGGAGGGGGTTACAGGACTGCTGGGTGCTTCTGGCTGCGGAAAAAGCCTGACTCTGAAAGCCATTGCCGGAATTATCACGCCCGACGAGGGGCAGATTATCCTGAATGGGCGAACACTTTTTGACAGCAGCCAAAAGATCAATCTGAAGCCCCAGCAGCGCCGCGTCGGATATCTGTTTCAGAATTATGCACTGTTTCCCAATATGACCGTAGAGAAAAATATTCTCTGCGGACTTGTCAGAGAGAAAAACCGCGCAGAGCGCAAAAAGAGAGCGGCGGAAGCGGCAGCTCTTATGCAGCTTGACGGACTGATGAATCTGTATCCGCACCAGCTTTCCGGAGGCCAGCAGCAGAGAGTCGCTCTCGCCAGAATCCTGGTCAGTGAACCTGAGCTGCTTCTGCTGGATGAACCCTTCAGCGCTCTCGATTCTTATCTGAGGGATCAGCTACAGACCCAGATACTCACCATTCTTGGACAGTTCGGAAAGGACGTTCTGCTGGTCAGCCACAGCCGTGACGAAGTGTATCATCTGTGCCGCAGGACTGCGCTTATGGATCACGGCCGGATTCTGCGTATCGGAAAGACGAAAGAAATTTTCGCCGATCCCGGCAGTATACCGGGTGCCGTTCTTACCGGCTGCAAAAATATTGTACCGGCCATAAAGAGCGGTCCGTATGAGGTGGAGGTTTCAGACTGGGGAATCCGCCTGAAAACAGCGAAGCCGGTACAGGAAGGGCTCTGTGCAGTCGGTATCCGGGCACATTATTTCCATCCGAAGGCAAAGGACAATGTCTTCCCGGTCACTTTTTCCCAGGAAATGGAAGAGCCATTTGAGACGACGGTCATGTTCCGCTATGAAAACCAGCGGGAAGGAACACCGGACATCTGGTGGCGCCTTCCGAAAGAGAGGAAGATGGAACAGATGTCCTGGAACCTCGGCATTGCACCGAAAAATGTTTTGTTACTTTATAAGGAGGAAGACAGGAAATATGAAACTGATTAAAACGGAAGATGCCGTGGGGCACGTTCTGTGCCACGACATTACACAGATTATACCAGGTGTGACAAAGGATGCCCGCTTCCGCAAGGGGCACGTGGTCACTTCAGAGGATATTCCGGTACTGCTCGGCCTGGGCAAGGATAATCTCTACGTATGGGAAAAAGATGATACGATGTATCACGAAAATGAAGCAGCAGAAATTCTGTGCAGCATCTGTATCAATAAGCATATGGACAGATCTTCCGTAAAAGAAGGAAAGATTGAGATTTCTGCTGCCTGTGACGGCCTGTTTCGCGTCGATGTGGAGCGTCTCAACGCAATCAATGACATCGATCAGATCATGATCGCGACGCGTCACAGTGAAAGTGCGGTGAAAAAAGGCGACAAGCTGCTGGGAACAAGAGTCATTCCTCTCGTCATCAAAAAAGAAAAGATGGAGCTTGTGAAAAAAACGGCCGGCGAAAAACCACTGTGCGAGCTTCTTCCGTACCGTATCAGAAAAGCAGGGATTGTCACAACCGGAAACGAAGTTTTCTATGGTAGAATCCAGGATACGTTTACTCCGGTTGTCACAGAAAAACTGGAAAAATATCAGATTGAGGCGACAGATCACATCACGGTAAACGATGACAAATCAAAAATCACCGAAGCAATTCTTGAACTGAAAAAGAGAGGCTGTGAACTCATTATCGCCACCGGTGGCATGAGTGTCGATCCGGATGACCAGACGCCGGGCGCCATCAAAGAAAGCGGCGCCTCTGTCATCGCCTACGGTGCGCCCGTTCTGCCTGGAGCCATGTTCTGTCTCGCCTATTTTGAGGACGGAACACCGGTACTCGGACTGCCGGGCTGTGTCATGTACTCACGCGCCACAATTTTTGATCTGATCCTGCCGCGGGTAGCGGCAGGTGTGCGCATCACAAGAAAAGATATCACAACTCTCGGAAATGGAGGACTGTGTCTCGGATGCGAGACATGCCATTTCCCGTCCTGCGGCTTTGGAAAGAGCTAAGCAATCTGGTTCTGTGCCCGGTGCAGAATCAGCTCTGCCGCCACACTGACCGCAATCTCCTCAGGCGTCTCCGCTCTGATCGGCAGTCCGATGGGAGCGTGGACGCGTTCAAAATCCGTCTCATCAAATCCAAGGTCTAAAATTCTCCGCTTTGTAATCGTTATCTTTTTCCGACTGCCGATACAGCCGATGTACGTGCACGGTGCTTTCAGCGCCTGGGACAACACCTCGAAATCTGCCTGATGTCCCCGGGTCATAATAACCACATAGTCATACTCCGTCAGGGACACATGCTCCTCGATATGGTTGAAATCTCCCAGAATAACGCGGCACGCATCGGGAAACAGAGCAGTATCCGCAAAAATTTCACGGTCCTCATAGACCGCCACAGAAAACCCCACGCGGGCCAGCAACGGCACAACCTCTCTGGAAACATGCCCGCCGCCGAACACATAGACAGTCCCGGCCTTTACGACAGGCTCCGCATACCAGGAAATTTCCCCTTCCAGATAGACGGGCCTGCTGCTTAAAAGCTTCGGCAGTATTTCTCTGTCCGGCTCATCCCCGCACACTTCTGTGGCACTGCCGCAGACCGTCATGGCCGTTACGGTTTTATTTTCTATTCTGCGCACCAGCCATGCCCCTGTATTTTCTACAGCATCCTCCTTCAGCTTTAAAAACAGCGGAAGATACCTTTCTCCCTCCAGATACTGGAAATGCACGGTAACATCGCCGCCGCAGATCATACCGAGATTCACGACATCATCCGTGTTCAGTCGGTAGATTACCGTATCGGAGCATCTCTGTTCCAAGAGCTCCCCTGCATGAACTATGGCTGCGTGCTCGACGGCTCCGCCTCCAATGGTACCTTCTGTATGGCTGTCTTCGAAAACAAGCATCAGCGCACCTGCACCACGCGGTGTCGACCCGGAACTGTCAAGAATCATGACGAGCATAAGTGCCTGCTGCTCCTGCAGCGCGGTGATGACAGACTGAAGTCTTTGTAACATAAAATTCCTCCTCCCGACCGGTTTTATCTGATATTTGTATCATGTGTGAAAGTCTGCTATGAAGAACTTCATGTATAATATACCACAAAATGTCAGAAACTCATCACCCTTTTTACCATTCTTCCCTGATCAGTTTGAACACTGCCGTATTCTCATACGTCATTGCCTCGTCATGGACAAACGCGACAGTACCGTGAACAGGAGCATTCAGGCAGCTGCGTACCGTACCGAGATACGGGTCGCGGATTTTTGCAAGAAGCTGCCCTTCCTCAACCGCCTCACCGGGCCTGACCGATGTTTCAAAGAAGCCTGCATCGGCAGCACGGACGGGGATAAAGTCCTCACTTTCAATTACTCTGGAAACGTACCCGTTATATCCGTGGTAACGGATGATTTCCTGCTTTGAGAGGAAATTCAGAATAGCTTCCACCGCCTGGCGCGCACTGTTTCTGTCCACCCGGGATGTGTTGGTGGTATAGATCGAAAACGCGTTTGTCTCCCATATCTGCCAGTTGTAATTCAGTGTCGTCGTATCGAAAGGTCTTGGTGTGTGGAGCACCACGTAGGGAAGTCCGAACTGTTCGGCCAGCGATACCTTTTCAAATCCCGTCTTCATCATGCGCACGTGGGGCACGAAACCGCCCGGCATGTAGAAGGAAGCAAACTGGATGCCGAAGGGATAGTCCTTCACTGCATCGAAAATTCCGGCAGCAATGCGCTGTGTCGTTTCCCCTTCGGAATATCCCGGAAACATCCGGTTGATATCCGTATTGTCAATACTCCAGAAACGCTTCTTGATATTCATCGAATACGGATTGGCGCACGGGATCACCAGAATCTGTCTGCCCGGAACAATCCGTCCTTTTTCCTCCAGCTCAGACAGTCTCCGGACAAGCTCGGAGCATGCATACAGCTGCTGGTTTTCGTTTCCTCGCATACTTCCCACAATACAGACAGAAGGCTCGCCCCGTCCGAACACAAAACCGGTCACACGGAAATCATCGCGATACAGAGCCTTTATTTCAAACAGTATTTTCTTCTTCATCCCATCATCCTCCTGACATCAGGATTATTCGTATTCAGAATCCTTGCCATCAGTGATCCCTCATCCACCACAGGGTACTCACGGACTGTGAACAGCCAGCCGTCCACCGGCGAGTCAACAGTACACAGCAGGGAGCCCTGAAGCGGATCGACGATTCTGCCGATTTCCGTCCCTCTGCTGACACGGGCACCATGGGACAGTGTTTTAATGAAAATTCCGGAAACAGGAGCGTTCAGAAATGTAACCTCATCAGGCTTTTGTGAAACAACGGGCTTTCGCACCTGGGAGACAGGCCCGCTCCAAATACCCAGCTCCTTCATCAGGCTGAAAATCCCGTCCGTCATCTGATCACCGTAGTCTCTCGTAATCCGCATTCCGACACCCATCTCTACCACAAGCGTCGGCACACCGCGGCTGTTCATGCTGTAGGCCAGAGTAGATTCCAGAACTGTACTGGCGCCATGTATCCAGATAAAATCCACATTGGACAGAAGAGCGTAGCGCATCAGTGCTTTCTCATGCTGTTCATTGATCCGGATCTGCGGAATCTCCGTCAGATAGATATTGCTGGCGTGAATATCAATGCACAGATCAGAACCCTTCAGGTCGCGTACAATCTCTGCTGCCAGATATTCGTTCATGTCACCGTCGAAGCGCCCCGGAAATATGCGGTTCATATCAAGGTCAAAAGCCGGAATCCCGCGGGTGACAGAATCGATACCGAAGGGATTCAGCGCAGGATAAAGATCCACAATGCCATTCAGATATTCCGGATGCTCCTGAATCCTCCTCGCCGTCTCATAGCAGACGTACTGACCCTCCAACTCATCTCCGTGGATACCTGTGACAACACTGATCCTTTTCCATGCAGATGATTCTCCATGCTCCGGCTCCAGGCGTCTTTTCCGGATGCTGAGCGTCTCATCAACGGGAAGCCCGGCTTCCACAACAGTCTTTATCATAATTGTTTTCTCCTTCCCAGGACTCTGTTACCGAGACGTGGATTGTCTGCGTCTGGGTCGTCTGCCCCACAAAAAGTCCCTGGTTGATGGTACAGTCCTTATAATCCCGACCGGAAGAAATTTTAATATGGCGGTCATCCACAATCAGATTGTTTGTCGGATCCAGAGCAATCCAGCGTCCATTGCTGCACACCTCCACCCACGCATGGCTTAAACCTTCTCCCAGCAGCATTCCAACCACATAGCGGCAGGGAATTCTGTCCAGGCGACAGAGGGAGAGAAGAATGTGAGAGTAATCCTGGCAGACCCCCTTCCCAAGATTCAGTGCCTCCTCCGCCGTGGTGGAAATGCCGGTAACACCCTGTACATACTGAAATTCCCGATACAGCGCCTCCATATAGGCGATTGCTCTGTCAATACTTTCTGTTTCGTCGGGAAATGAAAATCTTTCGTGAAAAGTACGGATGCAGGGGCCGGGGCGGGTACACTCAGTCTGATATCGAAACAGTCCGAGCTGGTAGTCCTCAGGAGCCGTTTCAAAGGAAGAGAGCCCTGTCTTTGCCGTCCCCGTCACAGAGACAGAAAAATGGTCATGCTGACCTTCCGAGTAGCCGTAAATACAGTAATTTCCGAAGGAGTCCATGTCCGCTGACAGAAACTCTTTCGGATATACGTCCGTATCAAACACATGAATCTGCTGTCGCTCATTGGAGATGGGAACACATCTCAGAGTAAAACGATGCTGCCGGACGGGATGATCAAAAGCAAGCTTCATTCTGTATTCAAAATGCAGCTTTTTCATTGTTATGCTCCTCTCAGAACACGGCTGCTGCCCGCACAGAGAACAGAGTGTTGCTGTGAACGAAGTATACAGTAACAACAGAGCTCCCATCCGGCAGCAGCCGTGGTGATATTATTATATAAAAAGATGTTCCACCTTGCAGACGATCTCACCGTACCTGATTTCCGGTGCATGCACCAGAAGTTTTAAATCCTCAAGCCCGGGGACATCGTATTTTAGACAGGTGCGTCCGATTCTTCCCACCAGTCTGTCCACCTCCCGGATCATTTCCGTTCGGGGCATCCGCAGGCGGGCGTATAAATCAAGCCGCTCAATGCGCTTTCCTACCTTAATAATATTCCTCACATTCTCACTGTCAATGCAGTCATCCGCAATTCCCCAGAAAGCAAGAATGTTATCGATCACCTTCTGCAGCTCGATCAGCGGAGCGTGAGAGATACGCGCCCTGTTCATATCATAGACGGCAAGCTGTATGTAGGAGAGTGTTTCACTTCCGATTTCTTCCCTCAGTGTGATGCCGTTGTCATAGGCCCGCATCAGGTTGGAGTAGATGGAATTTGTATCCTCTCCGTCGAAGCAGTAGCGCTGTATGAAATTTTCTCCCGAAGTGTAGATGTTCGGAATATCGAGACTACTGCAGAAATCCTGATAGCTGTTCATATACGTATCGATCATATCGTCATAGCTGGCAGAAAACAGGCGGATCGTTGTGTAAACCCGCTCACTGTACCTTCCGAGCCAGAACAGACGGTCTGTATTTTCTACTGAGATAATACCCATGTGTCTTTAAATCCTCCTCCCTGAGATGAATTGACAATAAAGGAATCCGGGTTGCGTGAAAAACGTGTCAGCCCGCTTTTCCATACGACGGGCTCCTCGCCCATGAGAACGAACGCGCGGAGGTCCGCTTTCCTAGGAACCATATTTCCCTCGTCCATAATATCGATATCCAGGAAATCAATGACCTCCTGAGCAATAAACCGGCGGGGCTCTGCTTTCAGAAGCGTCAGGAACCTCTCTTTTTCCTGTGCAGTCATCCTGCTGCCAAATACTACACCGTATCCTCCGGCTTCGGCCACATCCTTCAGCACAAGATTATCAAAATTCTCCAGAACATACGCCATATCCTCCTTATAAAATGGAAGATAAGTAGGTGCATTCTTAAGGATCGGTTCTTCGCCGAGATAGTACCGGATCATTTTCGGAACAAAATAGTAGATGCCCTTGTCGTCGGCAACACCGTTTCCCGGTGCATTCAGGAGTGCCACATTTCCTTTCCGGTAAATATCATAGATATGCGGAATACCAATCAGGGATTCCCTGTTGAACGTCATCGGATCCAGATATTCATCTGAAATTCTGCGGTAAACGGCACCGACCCGCTCACGCTTGCCGCTGTAGTCCACAAAATACAGATGATCATTTTCCACTACAAGCTCACTGCCTGTGACGAGGTGGGCTCCCGTCTTCTCTGCAAGATAGGAATGCTCAAAATATGCCGCATTGTATCGTCCCGGTGTCAGTATTACCGTGTGGCCTCCGGTATTTACGTAATCCATAGTGTTCCTGAGCAGCTTTGCATAATTGCGGTTATCCTCGATATGGTTCTGCTGGAAAGTGAGCGGACTGGAACGCCGGCACAGCTCCCTTGCAATCATCGGATATGATGCACCGGAGGGTACTCTCAGGTTGTCCTCAAGAATATACCACTGGTGATCCTTGCCCTGTACGAGATCAATACCTGCAATATGGGCGTAAATTCCTTTCGGCGGCATGACGCCTTCGCATTGTGCGAGATAACCGCTGGAAGCAAATATAAACTCCTCCGGAACAACCTTATCCCGGATAATCTTTTTATCACCGTAGATATCCCTGATAAAAAGGTTCAGCGCCATAACACGCTGCTTCAGCCCCTTTTCCAGATACCGGAACTGATCCTGCTCAATGACACGCGGGATCGCATCGAAAGGAAACAGTTGTTCACGGAACTCATTATTCTTATATATGCCGAACTTAATGCGCGGAAATCCCGAGGGTATCACGCGCGAAACTGCATGAAATGCAGTTTCTGTGCATCGCGAAGCGTGTTGCTGTGAACGAAGTGAACAGTAACCTGATAATTCCCGGCGTTGCGGATGCTGGTACAGGATTACGCAACGAAAAAGGCGCCCTGCATCATCTGCAAAACGCCTTTGTTTCGACTATCATACTACTACAGTAGTATTTTCGTCAATATTTTTTTGGAAATTGTTGTAGAAACACGAAAGAATAAAAGTATTTCAGTTTTTCACTGTCAGTTTCCGTTAACATTTGTTAAGCTTAAGTGATTTATTTTTCTGAGCGCTATTTTATTAATAATCAGTGAAAAGATAATACATATGACTGCTGACAGGAAACAGGCAGGCATATTCGGTGTGGTTATGTATCGGCTGGCTCCTGTTTCCATGATGATGACTTCAAGCTGAGCCAACGGTGTCCCGATTCCGCATCCTATGATCAGACCCAAAGCGATCAGAACTATATTATCCTTACTTACAAAGGTTTTCGTTTCCTTCAGCGTATAGCCGTTAATCCTCATAACTGCCAGCTCTTTTGATTTTCTGTTTATATACATATTCATCTGGTTCAGCAAAACTAATACAGACAGAATTGCAGAGAAGAAAAAACAGATGATGATTACCAGATTAATACTT
>SFEV01000059.1 GCA_004557975.1 Lachnospiraceae bacterium | reverse complement strand
GTTTATCAGATGGGGCTTGCACCCCACCTGATACAAGCAAGTCCCTACCCACCACTTAATGCTCTGCGCATTTGAAGTGGGGGACTTGCTTGATTCGTTTAAAACATAGGCGGTGTTGTGATCCAGAGAATCTTGGCATCACTGCTTCCGTGATTGTACAGATAATGCCCCTGCGATCCGTCCAGATAGAAGGTCTCCTGGGCTTTCAGCTTATATTTTTTGCTGCCGCGCACCAGAGTAACCGCCCCTTTCAGTACATATCCGAACTCCTCCCCCTGGTGAGATACCATTTCATGGCTCTTTTTATGGGGATGGAGCGTCAGCAAAATCGGCTCCATTTTATTTTTCTGCGCATTGGGAATGATCCACTCAATGGTGTAATCCTCCTGCTCATCCTCGAAAAAATCCTGTGTCGTAAACACGATCTGCTGCTCCTGCTCCTCACGGAAAAATTCAGACAGGTTCGTGCCGAGTGCTTCCAGAATATCCTCCAGAGTTGCAATACTGGGGGTGGTCAGGTTGCGCTCCACCTGTGACAAAAAACCTTTGGTCAGCTCACTTCGGGAAGCAAGGTCCCCCAGAGTCAGGTCATTCTGGAGACGAAGCTCCTTCAGCTTCCTTCCGATATCCAAAATCACACCTCCCTGTACAGTTTTCTAATACTATACTTTTAATTTAAAATTGCCTAACAAACACAATTATACATATATCATTGCATAATGCAACATTTTTCTGCAAAAAACGAAAAATATGGAAAAAGGAGAGGTAATACTGTATAATAATACTACTTTCATTTATTATTCACTGAGGTATCTTTATGCAAAAGAAAAAACGCCGAACACTGAATCCGGAAATGATATCCATTATACTTACGCTGGCCTGGCCTACCATGCTGGAGCAGCTGATGCAGACTGCAGTCCAGTATATTGATACAGCCATGGTCGGTGCACTCGGAACACAGGCCACCGCCGCTGTGGGAGCGACCGCCACAGTCAACTGGCTGATCAACAGCACCATCTCTGCGCTGAGCATTGGATTTCTGGCCTTTATTTCCCGCTCTCTCGGTGCAGGCAACCGGAAATCAGCTCGCCGCGCCGCCGCCCAGGCAGTCCTTGCCGTGCTGACGGCAGGAATCTTTTTTACGGTACTGACTGTGTCACTCAGCGGCGTCATTCCGGTATGGATGCAGGTGCAGAAAAGCATACGCAGCCTTGCATCCAAATATTTTCTGATCCTGTATCTCCCCATGCTTCCGCGCACGGCAACTATTCTGTTCGGAACCGTCCTGCGTGCGGCAGGTGATACAAAAACGCCGATGAAAATCGGCGTGACCGTAAATGCCATCAATGTCATACTGAATTTCCTGCTGATTTACCCGATGCGGACCGCCACTGTGCTGTCGCACCGGATCCTGCTTCCCGGCGCAGGCCTTGGCGTGGTCGGAGCTGCAATCGCCAGCGCCATCGCTTTTACTGTCGGCGGAGTATGCATCACCATTGTACTGTGGCGTCACCCTCTGATCTCTCCGCGTGGGCAGCAGTTCCGCCCGGATGCGGAAATCCTGCGCCCGTGCCTGAAAGTGGCATTTCCGAACATGCTGCAGAGATTCGGCACATCTCTCGGCTACGTGGCCTTCGCTTCCATGATCAATTCCCTCGGGGAAGCCTCCACAGCCGCACACACCATCGCCAACACAGTAGAATCTGCCTTTTACATTCCGGGCTACGGTATGCAGACAGCCGCCGCCACCCTCTCCGGAAATGCATACGGTGCACGCGACTCCAGGCGCATGAAGGAGCTGGCCGCCATGTTCATACCGATCGAGATTTTACTCATGATTCTCTCCGGCTCATGCCTGTTCCTTTTTGCCCCGAATCTGATGAAACTTTTTTCCACCAGCGAGGAAATCATCCGTCTGGGATCAACTGTACTGCGCATGGTGGCTGTCTCCGAACCGTTCTACGGTTTTTCCATCATCGTGGAAGGCCTGATGCAGGGTGTCGGAAAAACGAAGGCGCCCTTTGTATACAACATCGTCGGCATGTGGCTCGTCCGCATTGTGGGAACCTTTCTGTGTACACAGCTCTTCGGACTGGGGCTTATCTCTGCATGGGGATGCATGATTTTGCATAATCTGCTGATATTCGTGCTGTTTTTGATCTGTTTTGTGCGTGAAAAATGGAATCCCCTGGCTGCCTGAAACAGGCCGCCGTAGGATTCCATTTTTTACTGCTGTTAACGTTCTCTTTCCCCTGTATCCGGAAGCGGCGGAAACGGTTTATGCGGTTCCACCTGATACCAGTACGCCGTACTCGAATAATCATTGGAAAGCTTGTTGGCATGCCCGTGCTCAATGGAAAACCGTAATGACTTTTCGAAATAAACCGGGTCTTTAATGTGCAGGCGGTACATACTGTTTTTGCCGCCGTATTTAAAGCCTGCCTCATCTCCGCTGTACAGAGTCAGACCGCTCCAGAGAGAATGATATTCCTGTGTCGGGCCGAAAGCCGTATTAAAATAATCTTCCGTTCCCGTCCCGTGAAGAGAGGGCGGCCATTTTTCGCCGTCAATAAAGAACATATCATCGCCTTCTCCATACCATTCATTGGCCTGTGGCGTAAACACATCGATATTCAGATTACATCCGATAAATTTTCCTTTTCCTTCTGCCTCAAGAATCAGATAATTATCGTCCCCGGTCGTATTCTTCGTAAGCCATGCAGCCGGCAGCCAATCAGGCTCTCCCTCCACATTCACTTTTTCTCTGTCCAGAAGCCCCGGCTCCAGTGGCGCCCATCCCTTCGTATTGCTTTCTCTGTTCCACTGGGCATGGAAATATCCGATCTCCTCATCCGGCAGTTTGTCATACGCTTCGTAATCAATGTAAAAATAAAAATTCATATGGTTCTCGCAGCGGCTCTCGATGGTAAATCTGGCACGTCTGCGAAACGGCATCGAAAAAAAGCAGTTCAGTGCGCGTCCATCCTCAGGGTTCACCGAAAAAGCTTCTGAAAAATAACTCTTTTTTAATCCGTACGGCACGCCAAAGAAATCCCCCAGCGGTACCTCCACGCTCGGCTCTGTCTCTTCGTCCCAGTAGATCCTCAGAATGATTTTTCTGAGACTTCCCTTTTCTTCCACCCAGTTTTTATCTCCCACCCAGCTGGTAAACCAGATATGGCGGATAATGCCGCATCCGGTAATATCGGCAATCTCTTTCAATAAAAAACAACAAAAAAGAACCGGCATCTTCTCTCTTTTTAAATATGGATGCCAGTTCTTATATTATATCTAGATCTTTTTATCGGAAGCTGTTTACCCATATCAGCAGAGAATTGCGGTACACATTCTCTCTGACATCTCTTTGCATCTGCTCCGTTATGGGACCGTTCTTTCTCATTTTATCGAGAATGGCCTCCTGAAGCTCCTCAATACTCATTTCTTCATACGGTATATCTTTCCTGACCGGTGTTTTCGTCTCCTCTGCACTCTCTTTTTCAGACGGTTCTTCCGTCTTTATTTCAAATGCACTTTTCTGACTCTCCTCTGTTGTTTCTCCGGATACCTTTTCCTTCTCAGACTCAGGAGCTTCTTCCATCGGAAGTTCATCTGTACCCGATCCCGCAGCCGTCTCATCTTCCGTTGATTCTGTCTCATATTTTAAAGAAGCTTCCGACGAAGTTTCGGATGTATTCCCGGATGACCTTTCCAGCGGCATCTCCGACACTTCCGAAAACAGTGTGTGGAGCTCTTCCATACCTTCACGCACGGGCAGCCAGATCTCTCCGGAGTTTGCACCAACACGCACCTCGATGCGTCCGTCCCTGACAGGTACTCTCTCACCGGACAGAGCACCAGCATACTCTGCCACATTTCCGGCAGCGAGGTTCATGGAAAATACACTGTCATCATTGTTTACTGTTATGATCACAGTTTCATCACCATAACTTCTGGAAAAAGCATACTGGCGCGTCGTCAGGAGAAGCTCTTTATAATCTCCAAAGGACAGTGCTTTCGTTTCTTTCCGGATTTTTCCGAGGGCAGAGATCAGTCTGGTGCGGGGATTCTTCTCCGGAGCATCCGCATAATCTTCCAGTGAAAGTGCCGGGCGCAGAGACGCATCCGATCCGTACTCTTTTCTGCCCTCGATCCCGAATTCAGAACCATAATATATAGAAGGAACACCCGGAAGCGTATACAGCAGTATGTGAACAGGAGTAAAATGAGCTTTGTTATTCAGCTTCGTATAGATACGCTCCACGTCATGATTGTCGACAAAGTTGTACAGCTTCAAACCGTCCGGGCGGTTCCCTCCCATTTCATAAAGACGTCTTACTGTGTGGGCAATTTCGAAGTAGTTGTGGTCGTTATGTCCTGAATAAAGCGCCTTATGGAGATGGTAATTTGTCACAGAATGCAGTGTTCCTTCGTTGACCCAGCGAGTATAGTCGCCGTGAATGACCTCTCCCATCAGCCAGAAATCAGGCTTCACCTCATTTGCGACGCGGCGAAGCGACTGCATGTATCCAAAATCCAGCACATCCGCAGCATCCAGGCGAATACCGTCAATGTCAAACTCCTTCACCCAGAAACGGATCACATCACAGATATAGTCCCGGACTGCCGGATTGTGCTGATTCAGCTTCACAAGCAGGTTGTAACCGCCCCAGTTTTCGTAGGAAAAACCGTCGTTGTATTCATTGTTGCCCCAGAAATTCACATTGCAGTACCAGTCTTTGTACGGCGAATTCTCTCTGTTGCGTTTAATATCCTGAAACGCAAAGAAGTCGCGTCCTGTATGGTTGAATACTCCGTCAAGAATCACCCGGATTCCCTGTCTGTGGCACTCCTGAACGAAATCTGCCAGATCCTGATTCGTACCGAGTCGGCCATCCAGCTTCTTATAATCCGTTGTCTCATAACCGTGCCCAACCGATTCAAACAAAGGTCCTATATATAAAGCATTGCATCCGATCTCCCTGATATGAGAAATCCACGGGCAAAGTGTTTTCAGACGCGGTTCAGGTGTTCCATACGAATTCTGTTTCGGTGCTCCCGTAAGCCCCAATGGATAAATGTGATAAAATACGGCTTCATCATACCATGCCATATCTGTGTCCCTCCTCAGTATTGTCTCACCAGTCCAGAAATATAAGCCAAATTCCGTACTGTTTTTAGACATTTTATGAAATTTGCGCATATTTATTCATATTCTAACACAGTATTCCGATTATCACAAGAAAAAACAACATTTCAGCTCCACCCGTTTCATCTGTGGTGCGGTCTCTCCGGTGCAATACTGATCCAGTGATCAGACAGCTTCTCAAGCAGTGTTGCCAGCGTCGCTGTCTCCTCCTCTGTCAGCACGTCAAACATCCGTCCCGACATATCCTGAGTGATTCCGCCGTGATCCGCGGCTCCCACAGCGTGATGCAGATATTTCATAATCAGCTGCTGTTCCCGCTTTTCAAAATGCAGCCTGCCGTGGTGTTTACCTGCCGGCAATTCAGGGAGTACACCTGTTCTGGCATATTCTTTTCCACGCTCACAATGCGGTGCAGATACCTCACAGTTTCTCGAACATCCCGGACAATTTTTCTGATTTTCTTTCATGATTCTTTCTCCTTTCTCTGGCCAAACCCTGTTTCAGCTCAATTCTTATGAATGTATGGCAGCGGTCCTTCCACAAAAAAATGTGCAAACCATAAAGGTTTGCACATTTACCAATACTTTGTAAACAGTCGCTTCCTGATTACATACAGTATCAGAAAACAGCAGAAAAATCAATTACTTTTTCTCTGTTTTTCTTCTTTTGCGTTCCACGGCCCGGAACGGTAAAACAGAATGGACAAAGCCGTGGCAATGAACCATCCGATGGGCCATGCGCACCAGATGCCAACTGCACCCATAAGTTTCGACAGTGTGTACGCCAGCGCCACTCTCAGAAGCAGGTCTGTAAAAGTGGACACCATGAATTTTTTCATCAGTCCCGATCCCCTGAGAATACCATCTGCTATCAGTTTGGCAGAAACGACAAAGTAGAACGGAGACAGAATACGCAGATACTGTATTCCCGTCCGGATCGCCGTCTGAGTAGGTTCATCCATAAACAGGTACAGCAGCCATCTGCCCGCAAAGAAATACAGTAAAAACAGCGGCAGGCATAAAACCCAGACAAGCTTTACTCCGGCCCGGAAACCCTGCCTGATCCGTTCCGTCTTTCCGGCGCCGATATTCTGTGCCGTGTAGTTGGAGATACCGTTTCCTATTGTGGTAAAGGATGTGATGACCAGATTATTCAGTTTCACAGCGGCAGCGTAGCCTGCAATAACGCTGGCACCGAACCCGTTGATAATACTCTGAATCACAATGTTGCCAACTGAGATAAAGCTCTGCTGCAGAATACTCGGAACTGCAATTTTTACGATCTTTCCAAATATCTGCCAGGAAAACAGCTCTGCCTTTCCGTCTGTCCGAATCGTTCTCAGCCTGCGCAGCACTACTGCCACAGCCAGAATGGCACTGGCACCCTGGCACAGGAACGTCGCCCACGCCACACCGGCAACACCCATATGAAAGGCAGTGACAAACAGAATATCCACCACAATATTTGTCGTGGACGAGACAGCAAGAAAATAGAACGGAGTCCTGGAATCTCCCAGCGCAGAAAAAATTCCGGTAGCGATATTATAAAAAAACAGAAACGGAAGTCCCCATATATAAATATCGAGATAGATCTGAGAATCCCTCATGATCTCCTCTGGCGTTCGTATCAGTGCAAGAAGCCCATCACATCCTATGATCCCCGATATCATCAGAACTCCGCAAAGCACTGCACTGGAAATCATAGTTGTGAAAACTGTCGTCTTCACATCCCTGTATCGCTTTGCTCCGAAAAACTGTGACACGATAACGGAGCAGCCAATATTGCAGCCAAAAGCAAAAGCGATAAATATCAGCGTAATCTCATAACTGTTTCCAACGGCCGCCAGCGCATTTTCCCCGATAAATTTACCTGCTACCAGACTGTCCGCAATGTTGTAAAGCTGCTGAAAAATAATACTGCCAAACAGAGGCAGACAGAAACGCCAGAGAACACTCTCCGGCTTTCCCACCGTAAGATCCTTATTCATCTTCTGTTCCCTCCCCGGGGAATACTTCCCCGCATGCATTTTAACAGAATCAAGTAAGTCCGCTTCTTCAAATGCACAGAGCATGAAATGGCGGGCAGGGACTTGCTTGTGTCAGGTGGGGTACCTGCCCCATCTGATAAACTGCGAAGCAGTGATTCGATTATGAGCAAGTAACGAATCGGATTGCGAATATCCGCCTGACATTCCAGCCGATATTATACACCTCTGCTTTTTTTTGTCAAATGCACAGAAAAGAAAAAATGAAAAAAAATTGTCAGAGCCGTGTTTTAACCAGCTCCGCCAGCTCATCATATCTCCCTATAATGCGGTCATAGTTCTCCGGCCTGTGCGGGATGGTACAATTGGTACAGTTCTTTCTTCCGTTTTTTGTAATTTCAAAATTTCCTCCGCAATCTTTTCCAAGTGCATAGAGAGGACAGTAGCAGAACAGACAGTTGAACCGTTCCTCATCAATGCCTTTGTGACACGGGAAAAATTCACATTTCTTATGGCTGAAAAAAGCATATTCTTTACCTTCCATTTCATGATCTCCTTCTATTCTCTGTGCGTGCCCCGGACAACCTGAATACCGCGTTCTTCCAGAAGGCTGCAAATTTCCGTGATCCGTTCACATTCCTTTTTATTTTTTAACAGGCGGCATACACCCACATGGATGATCGTCACACCCTCTCTCTGGATCCGGTCCAGCTTCTCCAGGATTCCTTGATCCTGCCGCGGCTGTTCGGGGCGCTCCTCTTTGCAGCCATTGCATGTCATAAGCACCGAAAGCTCCGTATCCTCCGGATAATCCTGAAAATAATCGGTTCTGTGGTTAAATGCGTTCAGGCAGCCGGCCCTTGTACAGACGTCATTAGAATGAATACATGTTAAAATCCCGATCTTTACTCTTCCTGTTTCCGTCATACAAATCACCCCCTACACGAACAGAATATGCATTTTCCCACTGCTGTCATAAACGATTTCCGCATCCACCTTATATATTTTCCTGATCATTTCCGGCGTCAGCACTTCCTGCGGCGTGCCGCAGCCTTCCACATGACCGTCCTTCAGCACATAAATTCTGTCGCAGTAAGCTGCCGCAATATTTAAATCATGAACAGCGGAGATCACCGTGACATTCAGTTGTTTTACAAGCTCCATCAGAAGCAGCTGATGAGTGATATCCAGATGGTTGGTCGGCTCATCCAGAATCAGAGCAGGAGTCTGCTGGGCCAGGGCGCGTGCCAGAATCACCCGCTGCTGCTCACCGCCGGAGAGTGTGGAAAAAACACGGTCCCCGAACTCTTCCATCTGTACGGTGCGCAGGGCCTCCTCCACAATTTCGTAATCCCTGGCATTATCTCTTTCCAGCGCTTTTTTATGGGGAGCCCGCCCCATAAGGACGACCTCCCTCACACTGAAATCAAAATTATAATAATTGTGCTGCGCCACCACAGCCATCTTTCTGGCTGAGTTTTTCACGCTCATGCTGTGCAGCCTGGTCCCGTCCAGATAAACAGCACCGTTGTCCGGTCTCAAAATACGGTAAATGCACTTCAGAAGCGTTGATTTTCCGCTTCCATTCGGGCCGATGATACCTACGAACTCTTTGTTTCCCGCTTCTACGGAAATGCCCTTTAATACTTCGCGGGCCCAAAAGGTCACTGTGATATCTTCTGCAGAAATTTTCATGTTTTTCCACCTCCGAATCCGTAAGACCTCTTCACCAGCAGATAAATAAAGCAGGGTGCTCCGATAATTGCCACCAGAACACCGATGGGCATCTCTGAATTTTTCAGAATAATACGGCAGAGCACATCGCACCAGATCAGAAAAGAAGCTCCCAGCAGTGCGCTAAGAGGAATCAGTCTCTTATGGTTCGTTCCAAACAGAATGCGGATGATGTGCGGGATCACCAGACCGACAAATCCGATCATGCCCGCAGAGTAAACAGCAAAGCCGACCAGCACAGAAGCCAGTACCAGATATACAGTGCGGATTCTGTGCAGATCCGCACCGAGCGTAATCGAGACATCATCGCCAAGAAGCATCAGATTCAGATTTCTGTACTGGGTCAAGAAAATGAGAGTGCAGGCAATCATCAGTGGCAGCATGACGGTCACACGATCCCAGCTTGCCCCTCCAAGGCTTCCCATGGTCCACCGCACAATCTCTGCGGAAGCATTTTTATCGTTGGAGATATAAATGACAAAATTAGAGAAAGCCGAGCACACCGAGCTGATAGCCATACCGGAAAGAATCAGCTTGCCTGATGTGGCTTTTCCACCCATATTGGCAATTGCCAGTACTGCAAAGGAAGAGATCATGGCCCCGAAAAATGCCATCACTCCCACAGAATTTCCGCCGAAAATCCCTCCAATGCCCAGCATAATGGAAAGCGTGGCTCCCAAAGATGCACCGGAGGAAACTCCCAGAACATAGGGATCTGCCAATGGATTCTGTACAATTGCCTGCATGACAACGCCGCACACAGAAAGTGCTGATCCCACCGCCAGTGCCAGAAGCACCCTGGGCAGGCGGATCAGCCAGACCACATCATGCACAGCTCCCTCCCCATAGTCGGAGAGGGATTTGATACGGAAAAGTCTGTAAGCGATCACGCTGTATACATCTTTCAGCGATAAATCCGCGTTTCCAAAAGTGACTGCCGCCAGAACGGTTAATATAAGAAAGACAAAAAGTCCAATCAGCACAGTTACAAACAGGGATGTACGCAGAATGCTGCTCTTTCTCTCATCTGATGCTGTCTTTTTCACTGGAAACACCTCAATCAGTCAATTTCAATATCCGGATATAATCCCTTAGCCAGTGTCTCAATGCCGTCCCGGGTACGCGTAGCGCTTGCATACATTTCGCTGAGCATGATCGGATAAATTCTTCCGTTCTTTACCGCGTCAAGGCTCTGCAGTGCTTCATCGTCTGCGATGGCACTCATCTGGCTTTCTTTTACTGTCTCCGGATCATCTCCTGCATATGGCATATAAACCACAAAGATCACATCCGGGTTGGCCGCGATGATATCCTCTTTTCCTACGGAAGAGGCATCCGGATTTGCCAGCTCTGCTCCAAGCTGTACTGCCATATCTCCGCCAAGGCTCTTTGCACCATAATTGGAAATATCCTCCCCATAGGGCTCAAGGATCAGGACAGACGGTTTTTCTTCTATATTCTGCGCCACTTCTGTGGTCTTGTTCACTACTTCTCTGATATCATCCACGATCGCTTCCGCTTTCCCCTGCACATCAAAGATCATACCCAGATTCAGAATATCCGTACATTCGTTTTCCAGAGTCCTGGTTCCGCCCCTGCGGGTATTTGTATTGATGTATGTATTGCATCCCTTCTCTGTCCAGTTGGTCACATTTCCCAGTCTGTCATCCGCAAAAATGGACCCCCAGGAAAGGATCATATCCGGCTCCAGCATGGTAACTGTTTCCAGGGACGGCGTAAACTCATCCAGATAATTCGTTTCTGAAAAGGCTTCCTTCATTTCTTCCGGAACTTCATTGTCCAGTCCTGCGGTGGCAACAATGTGATCTTTCAGCCCCAGAGCAAGCATGGTCTCGATAGAACCCTGATATACAGCCACAACCTTCTCCGGCGCTTTTTCATAAACAGTCTCCACTTCATTTCCTTCGTAATCATAGGTCGTAACAGTAAGCGGATACTCCGTTCTTTTTCCTTCCTCCTCCGTACCATCTTCTGTGGAAACTTCCACGTCGGAAGAAGGAAGATTGTCTGCTTTGATCGTGTCTGAGTCAACACGGTCTTCAGCAAAAGCAGCCGGACAAAAACCCAGTGACATTGTGGCCGCCATCGTAATGGCCAGCAGTTTTCTTGATAATCCTTTGTTTTTCATTTTCTGTTCCTCTCTTTTCGTAATATTCTGTAACCGAAAAGACTGAGACTTCACGAAAAAAGCCTGCTCCTGGAGCAGGCAAAGTATCACCGGAAAGTCAGGCAAAGCGATATCTGCCTGATGATCGGGATTGAAACAGGTACTTTACACGGAAGCTCCTCATTCGTTCATATTGAGCAGGCTTCCTGGCTGACAGATCATTGTCTGTTTTCTCCTTCTCACAGATATCTGCAATGGACTGATTGAAAACAGGCTCCCTGCTCACAGTGGCCGCAACCGTTCAGGATTCTCACCTGATTTCCTCTCGCAGTTTCGCAAACGAAACTGTTCACTCAATATGTTTCTGTTCAATTACCCTGAAATCTTACCATATATGCCGTATAATTTCAACGTGATTCTTCTGTATTCCCACGTTTTCCCGTTACAGCAGTCCGGCCAGTTCCCTGATGTACTCCGGTGTCGTACCGCAGCAGCCTCCGACAATCCGCGCGCCGCTTTCGATCAGCCTCTTCATCGATACTGCAAATTCACCGGGCCCCATGCTGTAATGCGCGATTCCGTGCGCATCAATAGACGGCATACCTGCATTTGGTTTTGCAATCACAGGAATGGTCACAGTCTGGCTGATCGAGCGCACGACCGCTTCAAGCTGATCCGGTCCAACGGAACAGTTGATCCCCACAGCTGCTGCTCCCATTTCCTGCAAAGCTTCCACCGCCTCCGTGACAGTTCCGCCAAAAAACAGGCTTCCGTCACTCTCAATCGTCATGGAACACATGACCGGAAGGCTGCACACCGACGCTGCAGCTTCCAGCACTGCAATGGTTTCATCGACAGCCATCATGGTCTCAGCAACAATCAGGTCGGCACCTGCTTCTGCCAGCGCTGTAATCTGTTCTCTGTATGCATCCAGCAGTTCCTGATACTGCAGGGCTCCTCTCGGTTCCAGCATTTTTCCCGTTGTGGTCACATCGCCGGCAACGTATGCCTTTCCATCAACCGCCTTTTTGGAAAGTCGGACAAGATCTGTATTCATCTGCTGTACACGCTCTTCCAGACCATGCATGGCAAGGCTGATCCGGTTCGCAGCAAATGTAGGAGCATACACAATTCTGCTCCCCGCCTCCACATATCTGCGCTGCAGATCAGACAGTACATCCGGATGTTCAAGCACCCACTGCTCCGTACATATCCCGGTCGGCATCCCTTCTTTTTTCAGGTTTGATCCGGTCGCTCCATCCAGCAGAAGAATTCCCTGCTGTGTCAGATTCTGAAACTCTTTTGGCGTCATCTTCTTCTCCCTCTATTTTCCTATTTTTTTACTATGTTAACGGGATATTACCATTAAATTGCGTCTCTGTCAATTGTTTTGATCTCTTACATCCCTGTACACGGATTCAATCTGATCCGGATCACCTGGCCCTCCAGCACGTACTGTGAAAAATTTGTCTCGTCTCCATTGCGGTATCGGTCTGTCACCCACTGATCCCCCTCGAAATGACCTTCTTCCACCGACAGAAAATTCAGCTGCCCCGCATATCGGGAACTCAGATAGCGGTAGGAATTTTCCTCCTGCGGATGTGGCCTTTTGATAAAATCAAGTGCAAGTCCCGCACCGCCCAGATAGAATTCGTGTTCTCCTGTCTGCACCAGCAGTCCGCGTCCCCGCACCTGCACCTTTTTTCTGCCTGCTGCGGATTCCGTATTCTGCATATAGCCCAGATTCATGGAACAGGAATGGAGATAGTGGGCAATCACATGATAATTGTCCAGTTTCAGATAATGGCTGGTCTCAAATTCATCTTCTGCGATCGCGTGAACACATCCGGTCTTTCTGTACCGGATCAGAAGAGGCGCCATACCATTCAGTGTCTTCATCGTAAGAGCCATGCTGCGGCACTCTTCATCCAGATTCCCCTTTTCATCCAGAGCACTCTCCGCACCGAAGCAGCAGATACCGACAGCTCCGAACTTCGCAGCCGCAATCAGTGCATTCATGGCATTTGCTTCTCCGCCGATCGGTGATTCCGGTATCATCAGTGGATTATCTGCGCGGTCGTAGCGCTGGCAGATCCTCTCATATTCCCTCCGGTTCTGGTTGTAAATGTCCGGTCCGATAAAATCCAGATCCGGGGCACCGGCTTTCCAGATATCCAGTACTCTGCCTGCCGCAGCTCCGGAATTGTAGCAAAGTCCTGCCTCCTCATATCCGTTCTCACCTACCATGACGTTTGTAAATAAAGGCAGAGGATAAACTGCTTTTCCCGCGGCCGCCATTTCACCGATATAGCGGGCATGATACCAGGCGAAAAAAGCTTCGTGGGCATGACGGCCAAATTGCTTTTTCCAGGGAGAAAGTCCTTCCGTCTCCATCCGCTCACATCCGCTGTCCTCCAGCGTAATTCCAGACAGCTCCTCCGGCAGCATCTTCCAGTAAGCTTCTTCTGCCTCCTCTGCATAGTCCCGGTCCGTTCCGGCGCAGCCCATCTCATTTTCAATCTGAACTGCCACCACAGTGCGCCGTTCTGTATCGTATTCTTTCAGAAACTCCATCAGCTTACAGAACGCCTTTTTATCCCGTTCCAGAGTCGTCCGGCAGTGGGGAGACAGAGCCGGGAGAACTGCACCATCCGTGCCGAGCACCAGACGATACGTTTCCGGATCCAGTTTCATATACTCAGGCACATAATTGGGATGACCGTTTTTGCTGGCACCGAACCACAGCAAAATCAGCTTCAGCCCTGCTGCCCTGGCCTGATCGATGGTTGTCTTTACCAGCTCCATACAATACTGGTCCTTTTCCGGTTCTATCCGATACCAGTAAACCGGTGTCTCCAGACAGTTGCCTCCGTATGCCCGAACCGCCTCGATTGCGGTACAGATCATATCTGTTCCGGTAGATGAATTGTGAGCCTGAAGGCCGAGAGGCATAAACGGCATGCCTCTTTCATCTGTCAAAAATCCATTTTTCATATCAGTCAACATCCTTTCCTGCCTTGTCACCTGCATGTTTTTTCCGAGTCAATCGGATATTCGCAATCCGCTTCGCCATTTGCTCATAACCGAATAACTGCTTCGGTTAAAAAAGGTAAACAGGCGGGTACGGAATAATCCGCCCCGCCCTGTACAATGTCTGTCAGCCTTTTACGGCACCTGCCATCATTCCTTCAACGATATATTTCTGTGCAAGCACATACACAATAACGATCGGTATCAGAGAAATCACAGTACCGGCCATGATGGCACCGTAGTTCGTATCGAACTCACGCTTGAATGTAGCCAGTCCGAGCTGGATGGTACGGTTCTTGTCGCTGTCCAGGTAAAGCATTGGCCCCATATAATCATTCCACACATTGTTGAATGTGAGGATCACGAGGGTAGCCAGACCACTCTTTGAAAGTGGAAGAATGATTTTCGTGTAAATCTGGAACGGGCCGCAGCCGTCTATCTTCGCGGCCTCATTCAGGCTGTCCGGAATCGTAATCATATTCTGCCGCAGAAGAAATACGCCGAATGCACTGAATGCACCGGTCAGGATCAGAGACAGATGGTTGTCATACAGGCCCAGCTTCTGAATAACGACGAACTGCGGAATCATGATTGCGTACCAGGGAATCATCATAGTACCAAGGTAGGCCAGGAACAGCTTGTCTCTTCCCGGAAAATGCAGCTTGGAAAATGCATATGCAGCCATGGAACACGTAATTACCTGAAGGGTTGTAATGATAATCGTAATCTTTGCGGTATTAAAGAAATAGCGCGGAAACGGAATCTCATTCAGGATCGTATTGTAGTTGTCCAGATGAAATACTTCCGGAATCCACTTGATCGGTACACTGAAGATCTCACTTTTCAGCTTGAAAGATGCACTTACCATCCATACAAACGGAACAATCATGATAAACGCAACGAATACTGCCAGAATAAGCAGAATGGCATTGCCTGCTTTTTGTTTTGGGGTTTTCATAGTTATTTCCCGTCTTTCTGCGAAAGACACCAATGCGTCATGAAACTGGTGCACTGACCTTTCGCTATCTAATCTGTTTTACTTCTGATATTA
>SFEV01000110.1 GCA_004557975.1 Lachnospiraceae bacterium | reverse complement strand
CCTTTTCTCTTTCCAGGGTCTCTCATATCCTCATATATATTTTATAGTATAACTCCTGCTACTTTTGGAAACAATGTTTCAAAAATAATATATTTCTAATAAATTTATAAAAACAGCCCTGCCGGTAAAAATCATCAGCAGGGCCGTATCCTGTATTTTCTGTCTATTCAGGCCTTATGATGTGAGGGAAAAAGCCTGAATTATTTTATTTAAATGCATCTATCAGGTCTTCCGCATCGTCGTAGCCCTGATTTTTCAGCTCCTGAATATACCACTCCGGCACATTCTCCACTGCTTTCTTAAAGGAATCAATGTCAAGCTCCTCATAACGCAGCACCTCTATACCGTTTTTCTCCTGCCATCTCTCCAGGATATTTTCATCATCCGCACGGTTGATCTCACGCTCATACTGTACCGCAAGCTGTCCGCACTCGTCCACCACAGCCTGCTGCTCTGCGGTCAGGCTGTCATAAAGCTCCTGATTGATGCAGAAGAACAGACAATCATAGTTGGCGTTCCACATGGAAACATATTTCTGTACCTCCTGTACACTGGCCGCATCGATAGCCGGAAGAGGATTTTCCTGTCCTTCCACCGTGTTCTGCTGCAGCGCCGTATAGGTCTCAGACCAGTTCATGTTAGTGGCATCTGCTCCCCACAGCTCATAACACTTCATCAAAAGATTGGAGCCTGCCACACGAATCTTCATATTCTTCATATCATCCACGCTCTGAATGGGCTTCACGCTGTTGGTCAGCTGACGGAATCCATTCTCTGCCATTCCCATACAGTGGAGGTTGTATTCGGAAAGGATATCCTTAAGCATCTCCCCTGCCTCTCCATCCAGCTTCGCATCTGCTTCCTCCACGGAATCAAACAGATACGGAAGAGATACCACGTTGAATCTGGGATCAAAGGCAGAATAGATCAGGTTGCTGTGCATGGAGATCTGTACCGGGTCGCCGTCCATCAGTGCCTGAATTCCCTCGGACTGACTGCCGTTGGTCAGCTGATCTGCCGCATAGACATTTACCTTGATTTTTCCGCCGGTGGCTTTTTCCATCAGCTCCCCAAACTTTTTACCTGCCTGTGCCCAGGTACTGGTCTCGGTGGTGGAGCAGGCAAAATTCCAGGTCTGCTCCTGCCAGTTCAGATCACTGTGATCTTCCACCTCATAGACACCTGCATTTCCATCTGCAGTAAAGGCAGCAACCAGTTCCTCTGCATCCTCATAGCCTGCATTTTTCAGTTCCTGTGTATACCATTCCGTTACCGGCTCCACTGCTTCTTTGAACGAATCAATATCCAGCTCCTCATGGCGCAGTACCTCCACGTCATTTTCGTTCTGCCATCTGTCCAGAATATTCTCATCATCTGCGCGGTTGATATCACGCTCGTAATCTACTGCTTTCTTTCCAGCTTCATCTACGACTGCCCTCTGTTCCTCCGTCAAACTGTCGTAAAGCTCCTGATTGATGCAGAAGAACAGACAGTCATAGTTGGCATTCCACATGGAAACGTATTTCTGTACCTCCTGTACGCTGGCTGCATCAATGGCCGGAAGCGGATTCTCCTGTCCTTCCACCGTGTTCTGCTGCAGCGCTGTATAGGTCTCAGACCAGTTCAGATTGGTTGCATCCGCGCCCCAAAGCTCATAGCATTTCATCAGCAGATTGGAGCCTGCCACACGGATCTTCAGATTCTTCATATCCGCTGCGCTCTGAATCGGTTTTATGCTGTTTGTCAGCTGACGGAATCCATTTTCTGCAATTCCCATGCAGTGAAGGCCATACTCCGAGAGGATGTCTTTCATCATCTTTCCTGCCTGTCCATCCAGTTTTGCATCGGCTTCTTCCACCGAATCAAACAGGTAAGGAAGGGATACCACATTAAATCTCGGGTCAAAGGCAGAATAGATCAGGTTGCTGTGCATGGAGACCTGCACCGGATCGCCGTCCATCAGTGCCTGGATTCCCTCGGACTGACTTCCGTTAGTCAGCTGATCTGCCGCATAGACATTTACCTTTACCTTTCCGCCCGTTGCCTGTTCCATCAGCTCTCCGAATTTTTCCCCGGCCTTTGCCCAGGTACTGGTCTCGGTGGTGGAGCAGGCAAAATTCCAGGTGGTCTCTTCCCATCCCAGATCGCTGTAGTCTGCGATCGTATCGTAATCCTTTCCTGCGCTTTGGGAACTTCCACTGTCTGCAGAGCTTCCCGTGCCGGATGCGGAGACACCGCCGCCCAGCATATTCGGGAGGAAGGTGGAAATTCCAGGTATGTAGGTGATCAGGATCAGAACTGCCAGACAGGCTGCAATCATCGGCACAACTGCCTTTGAAATCTGCTGCAGCGTTACACTCAGACCTTTCTTGATCTTGATGCTGATTGCCACAAACAGGTTTACGCCAACCGGAGGGGTAACCTGTCCAATAGCCAGATTGACCGTTGCCATAATACCAAATGCAATCGGGTCGTAGCCCAGTGCCTTACATACCGGAAGCATGATCGGTATAAAAATATACATTGCGGAGTTCGCATCAATAAAGCATCCTGCAATCAGGAAAATAATATTTGTAATCAGCAGGAAGGTAA
>SFEV01000109.1 GCA_004557975.1 Lachnospiraceae bacterium | reverse complement strand
TGCTTCTCCATTTATAATCTGCCGGAGAGTATACCATATTTTCCCGTGAATGACAATGAAAAAACTGCCGCAGAAAAATCCGGCGTTTCCCAATGCCAAATCCTTCTGCGGCAGTCCATAAACTACTTATTTTCGACTCAGATAAACTGATTGGTCTTCTCATCATAATGATAATCGATACGGTCCATCTGTTCCAGCAGCTTTTTCCGGTTCAGCCCGCGGCAGGTACAGAGTGCTTCCAGAGACTCATAATAGTCACGAAGCTGCGTATTGACGTAACTCAACAAGATCATGGGATCCTTTGGTATCATATTTTCCCTCTCTTCCGTGTGATAGTCGGTTACTCAATCTGCATGGCCTCCGCCGTCAGCTCTCCATCCTTCCGGTCAATCACAATGGTGTCCTCCGCGCGCACGCTGCCGGAAAGAATCAGCCGGGCAGCCAGTGTCTCCACGTTTTTCTGCAGGAATCGCTTCAGCGGTCTTGCACCGTAGATTGGATCGTAACCACCCTCTATAATATAGCTTTTTGCAGCATCCGTCAACTGCAGCGTGATTTCCTGAGTGGAAAGCCTGCGGTTTAAATCTGCCATCATAAGCTCTACGATATTGGCGATGTTTTCCTTCGTCAGCGGCTTAAACATGATGATCTCATCCAGCCTGTTCAGAAACTCCGGACGGAAATGGGCACGCAGATCGTTCATGACAAGATCCTGACTTTCCTGGCGGATCGTACCGTCTTCCTCGATACCATCCAGAAGATAGGAGGAACCGATGTTGGATGTCATGATCAGGATCGTGTTTTTGAAATCTACCGTTCTGCCCTGAGAGTCGGTGATACGCCCGTCATCCAGAACCTGCAGAAGCACATTGAATACATCCGGGTGAGCCTTCTCGATCTCATCAAACAGTACAACGGAATATGGTTTTCTGCGCACGGCCTCGGTCAGCTGTCCGCCTTCCTCATATCCTACATATCCCGGAGGTGCTCCGATCAGCCTGGACACGGAATATTTCTCCATGTACTCACTCATATCGATGCGCACCATATTCTGTTCGTCATCAAACATGCACTGTGCAAGCGCCTTGGCCAGCTCTGTCTTGCCCACGCCGGTAGGACCCAGGAACAAAAAGGAACCGATCGGTTTTGTGGGATCTTTGATGCCCGCTTTGGAACGGATAATCGCATCCGTCACCTTGTTTACTCCGTCATCCTGACCGATGACGCGTTTGTGCAGCTCTTCATCCAGATGCAGAATCTTTGCACGTTCCCCCTCTGTCAGCTTTGCAACCGGAATGCCCGTCCACCGGGAGATGATCCTTGCAATCTCTTCATCCGTCACACGGTCATGTACAAGAGACAGGTCTTTGTTTTTAACCTTGTCTTCCTCGATCGCCAGCTGCTGTTTTAACCTTGGCAGCTCCCCGTACTGCAGCTCTGCTGCCCGGTTCAAATCATAATTACGCTGCGCCTTCTCGATTTCCTTGTTCATATTTTCAATTTGCTCACGCAGCACAGAAAGCTTCTCCACAGACTGTTTTTCGTTATCCCACTGTGCCTTCTTTCCGGTGAATTCCTCACGCAGCTCGGCAAGTTCTCTCTGCAGAGCCTCCAGACGGTCTGCGCTGAGCTTATCAGTCTCTTTCTTCAATGCCGCCTCTTCGATTTCCATCTGCATAATCTTTCTCTGAAGCTCATCCAGCTCGGTCGGCATGGAGTCCAGCTCGGTCTTGATCAGTGCACACGCTTCATCCACCAGGTCAATGGCTTTATCCGGCAGGAAACGGTCAGAAATATAACGGTGTGAGAGAGTGGCTGCTGCAACCAGAGCTCCGTCTGTAATCTTCACGCCGTGGTAAACCTCATAGCGCTCCTTCAGCCCACGCAGGATGGAAATCGTATCCTCCACGCTTGGCTCATCCACGGTTACCGGCTGGAAACGCCGCTCCAGGGCAGCATCTTTCTCAATATACTGACGGTACTCATCCAGCGTAGTGGCACCGATACAGTGCAGCTCTCCTCTTGCCAGCATCGGCTTTAACATATTGCCCGCATCCATGGCTCCGTCTGTCTTTCCGGCGCCCACGATCAGGTGCAGCTCATCGATAAACAGGATAATCTGTCCGTCACTCTTTTTCACTTCCTCCAGGACCGCTTTTAAACGCTCCTCAAATTCACCCCGGTATTTGGCACCGGCCACAAGAGCACCCATATCCAGCGCAAATATCTTTTTGTCTTTCAGTCCCTCCGGTACATCCCCGCGCACAATACGCTGAGCAAGTCCTTCCACGGCTGCCGTTTTACCAACACCAGGTTCCCCGATCAGCACCGGATTGTTTTTCGTCTTACGTGATAGAATGCGGATCACATTACGTATCTCCGCATCACGCCCGATGACCGGATCCATTTTCTGATTTCTGGCTTTTTCCACCAGATCCTCACCGTACTTGTTCAGCGTATCATACGTGGCCTCCGGATTGTCTGAGGTCACTCGCTGATTACCTCTGACGGTGGAGAGAGCCTGCAGAAAACGTTCCCTTGTAATACCAAACTCCTGAAACAGCTGTTTGATGGCGGGATTCGGGTTTTTTATCATGGAAAGAAA
>SFEV01000108.1 GCA_004557975.1 Lachnospiraceae bacterium | reverse complement strand
GGCAAAAAACTGAACCCGAATAAGATTTACAAGGTGAAGATCCGCGCATACCGCACCACGGACGGGATGCTGCAGGAAATTGCAGACAGCCTGATCCTGCACGTGGCAGATACGAAAAATCCAAAGTACACGAATACGAAGAGTATCACAGTCAAGACGAAGAAGAAGCTGATTCCGGAGAGTCATACACAGCAGATCCGGTACTTCTCTTCAGACAGGACGGTTGCCACCGTAAATAAAAACGGTGTTGTCCGCGCCCGCGCTCAGGGTACCTGCTATATTTATCTTGCAGGTATGAACGGCGTGCATACGAAAGTAAAAATTAATGTAAAATAAAGCACCGATAAATTCACCTTCTGCCGTATATTGATCAGAGGGGGAACAGGAAAGTGGCTGCTGCAGATTCTGCAGCAGCTTCTTTACATGGGGGATATGGGTTGAAGCCTGCTGGAGTGAAAGCTCAGCAGGTGACCAGGTGACAGGCAGTATATTCTGATCTTTCGAATAAGCTGATAATCTTCTTTAACTCGAAAGCCGGGAATTTCAGGAAGATCATTTAAGATACGTATAGTTTGCCGGTGTACAGAAATGCGAAATTATGGTATGATGTGTATATTGATGCAGTATGTATATCGGAAAAAGAAGAAGGAGGAAATGTGTAAATGAATCATGACAAAAAGAGACTGATCAGCTATCTGCTGACGGTGGTGATGCTGATAACGGCGTTGTTCGGAAGCGCTGTTTCGGTGTCGGCGGCTGAGGTGACAAAAGGAAATGGATCATCACTGGACGAAAACACATATACTTTCTCTCTGGAAGATGGGAAAGGCGTGTATCGACTGAATACGGACATGTCAGATGGACTGAATATTATTCTGAGCGAAGGAGAGACGGTTATTCTGGATGGACAGGGTAAAACAGTATATGCCGTTTCTTCTACAAAAAGTGCTATTAAGGTCACTGGTGATGGAACTTTGATTTTGCGCAATATTACTGCTAAGCGTGGGGATTATAGTGGTACGGATGATGATTATGGAGTGATCAAAGGTGATGACAATAATGTTAATCTCGTCCTGGGGGATAGTGTAGCCGGACATGGGGCATACGATTTATCATCAGGTCATTGGGCAACCGGGTGTGGTCTTTATTTTAAGGGACAGTTCCTTACCAAGGCGGATGGCCCAGATCCGAAATTTACTGGAATACCTTGGATGGTATTTGAGAAAGGGCTGGTGGATCAGAGATTGTGTAAGCCTATGGGTATAGAGAATGAGAGCTATAGTGGCACATTTCACGTAGTGGAAATTGACGAAAATAATCAGACGACGACGACCTACCTTGTCAAGGGGATTGATTCTGTGAAACTTGCAGAGATTCCTTTGAAAACGCTGACTCAGAAAGTAAGGGTACGATGGCATTCCGACCCGGGTTGCGAAAATCGGATTAGAGATGATACTGTAAGCTTTGACTGGGAAAAAAACAGCGAGATAACTGTCTATGCAAAATACGGAACGTATACAGTAGAATTTCAGCCGGGAGAAGGAGCAGGCAGCATTAACTCTCAGGAAATAGAATATGGAGAGAAGGCTGTAAAGCCTGAGAATCCGACGAGGGAGAGATATACCTTTGAAGGCTGGTACACGGATGAAGCGTGTACAAAGATGTATGACTTTGATACAGCAGTGACCGAGGATATAACACTGTATGCAAAGTGGACGAAGAACAAGTATACCGTAAGCTTCCAGTCAAATGGTGGAAGTGATACAAAATCACAGCAGGTTGCATACGGTGATACCGCTGTCGAGCCGGCAGCACCGGTAAGAGAAGGTTATACCTTCGGCGGCTGGTATACAGATGATCCATGCACACAGGCATACGATTTCGATACAGAAGTGGAAGGAAATATGACGTTGTATGCAAAGTGGACGGAAAATACGTATAATGTAAGCTTTCAGTCGAACGGCGGCAGTGAGACACAGCCTCAGACCGTAACCCATGGGAAGGCAGCCACGAAGCCCGCGGAGGATCCCACCAGAGAAGGATATACCTTCGAAGGCTGGTATACAGATTCGGACTTCACACAGGAGTATGATTTCAATACAGCGGTGACAGAGAACGTGACCCTGTATGCAAAGTGGACGAAGAACAAGTATACCGTAAGCTTCCAGTCAAACGGCGGCAGTACCATAGAATCACAGCCGGTTGCATACGGTGATACCGTTGCTGAACCGGCAGCACCGGTAAGAGAAGGTTATACCTTCGACGGCTGGTATGAGGATTCTGAATGCACGCAGGCATATGATTTCAATGCAGCAGTGACAGAGAATATGACGCTGTATGCAAAGTGGACGGAGAAAATTCCTGAAACAGAACCGACAACGGAGCCTGAAACAGAACCGACAACGGAACCGACAACAGAACCAGCAACGGAACCAGCACCGGCACCTGCACCAGAGCCAGCACCTGCACCGGAGACGGAGGCCCCGATAACAGCAGAGCAGATCGAGAAGAATTCCGCTGTATTGAATCAGAATCTTTTCGTGACGCTGAAGAACGGCACAATGAAGGTCAGCTGGAGTGGTGTACCGGATGCGGATACATACCGTATCTATGCTGCAGAATGCGGAAAACCTTTGAACGGGAAGACGCTTGCAAAGACTGTGACGAAAAACGGAAAAGTAAGCTGTACGTTTACGAAGCTGAAGGGCAAAAAACTGAACCCGAATAAGATTTACAAGGTGAAGATCCGCGCATACCGCACCACGGACGGGATGCTGCAGGAAATTGCAGACAGCCTGATCCTG
>SFEV01000013.1 GCA_004557975.1 Lachnospiraceae bacterium | reverse complement strand
CAGGTTGAATTTGCGTATATACTCCTTCAATATAAGAATCTGATCGTAAAAAATGTATTTCCAGTCCCGGCTGTTAAATATATCCTTTACGGTTCGTTCCATATAAATCAGCTGTTCGTTTTCAAAAGTGATCTGCATTCCCAGAAGCGGCGTCACCGTGTAGAGAAGGTATCTCAGTGCAAATACAGCGAGGGTTCCAAGTACCGCAGCACCGGCGGCGTTGATCACAAGTGCTGCCCTGCGCTCTTTGTCTGTCCGCAGCACTGCGCAGACCCAATACACAAGGTATACACATCCCAGCAGAATGGCTGTCAGAACAAGCGCTGCGTTCTGCGTCATCCAGATCAGATAAAGACAGCAGGCGGCTCCGATTCCGTTCAGAATTCCTGTCCTGCGTTTTTCGAGATCACTGAAAAATACAACAGCCACAACGAGGAGATAGCTTCCAAAAAACGTCACATCGCACGCCGTCCCGGTATAGCAGATGCCCGGAAATGCAGGTCTGAATAAAATGCAGCAGAACAGAACGGCTGCAAAGCTGATTTTGCAGGCGGTCCTGAACTCCTCCAGGAGTAATTCCGGCCGTTTCATATTATGCCATACTCTGCACAGCAGACCGCCAAACATCAGCATACAGAACGCTGCATACCTGAACTTTCTTCCTCCCATAAAATCTGCCAGGCAGCCAAGCAGCAGAAATATCACTGAAAAACAGAGTAAACTCCTGCGTTTACAGCTTTGATCAGCGTTTCCCTCCAGACACAGCCCGGTCAGAATCAGCAGTACGCCGCAAATCATCCATCTGTGCAGATCGGAATGTTCTGCAGCACAGGAAATCCCCTTTGTGCCAAGATAGCACAGATCTGCAAATATCAGAAGAAACATTACGATTCTCAGCCTATGCTTTATCTGATTCTCATCCGGCTGTGAACGACTGCCTTTTTTCCTCCGTGTGAGTCGGTTCGAAAGCTTCGCCGTACAGAAAAGTATTTTCTCCATACAATGAGCAAATACACTGCCCAGCGTATACGCAAATCTCCCGGCGCTTCCTCCGATCTCAGCACCAAAGGTACGTAGTTTCTGATTTTTATTTGCCAGCTGTATCATCAGGCCCAGCATACACAGACCGATGAAAAACACGACCGTATTCAGAAGAAATTTCTTTTTGGAAAAATACCCGGCGTTCCTGCGAACCTGTATTTCTTCTACAGACAGAGTCTCACCTTCCTGCCCGTCTATAGAAATATACAGAGCAGTAAAGGGTAGATCCGGCAGCGTGATCCTGTTTTTTCCGTTCTTCACAGGAAACGTCTCTTCATCCAGACATCTCCTGTCCTGATCCAGCAATGTAACCTTCCACTGTGATCCCTCCGGAACAGAATTTACGCGAAGATATAAATAATGATATTCCTGCGCTGCATTATCTGCTTCAAGCAGATAACCGGATCGTTTTTCCGTTATCAGGTAACAGTCCATCTCTCTGTCGTATTCCATACCGATTACATTCTGTGTAAGTTCATCATACGGAACATAAATCACCTTGCCTGCGTCATCGCTTCGAAACACAGCAATAGCCATGCTGAACAACAGCATGGCTGGTACTATCCTTATCCACTGTAGAATACAGAACTTTTTCAGACTGCATATTTTTCTTTTGCCACTTTTCTTATCATTTTCCTGCATTGCAGACATTTCATCCTTTACCGATCTTTATTGTGGTACCGCATTCACCGTAACTTTATCACACAATTCTGCTGCCGTGTCTTCCTGCTTTTCATCTGGTTTTACCCTGCACGGACTTTCCGAAAACACAGTCCCCAGTACCAGTATAAACACATTAAAAGTAAGCACACATAAATGTGCGTTAATGACTGAGTATGCCAGTGAAATCAAAACGGCCCATCCCAAACGATATTCCTTTCTGTTATCAATCTTACGGCCCGCCAGATAAAAACCAACTGCCAGCAGGAGTAAAAACAGAATACCAAACGTCAATCCTTCTTTTAAAAAGGAACAGTCAACGTAATTATAAATCCTTGTTGGATCATCCTTCAGGCTGCCCTGGCCGAACCAGCGGATCTGATCTCCGAACAGTGAGAAGCCATATGTGCGGATCGCATCAAGTCCAAGCTGAAGCCGGTTATTCAATGCCACATTTATGCGTGCCATAAACACATTTTCCGGATTATAAATCCAGTGTATGGCAATAGACAGAATGCATGCCAGATGAAAACCATACCGGGTCATAATGCTTCTGAATACCTCCAGAGGCCGAAACTGCCCGATTCTCTCCCATACATAAAATCCTGCGATACCGAGTACACTCAGATAAAAATCTGTCCGGGAATCGGTATATATATACATCAGATAATTGAGTACAAGCAATACAAGTCCATCCGGCAGGCGAACCTTTTTCCGCAGGCACATCCACATCAGCGTCATAAACAACAGCAGGTGCGCCGGATAGCCACAGTAATCATAGCCGAGGCTGTGGCGAACCCTGTCCCCCTCATACCAGATCTGATCCTTTATAAGGCCTGTCTGAGAACCGATGATTGTAGCAATCATCAGCAATGTCTGTATAACCAGTGTAATTTTCAGTATTTTATTCATTCTGACGTTTCCGGCATTGCAGACAAAAATCACAACCGGAATCAGCTGATTATTATATTCTGCATGCGCCGTCAGTCCACAGACAAAAATGATCGTAAACACCCCAGCTATATCCTGTTTCGTATATCGGGGTTTCAGTAAAAATCTTAATACCAGCAGCAGATAACCTGTCTTCCTCAGGTATTCACAGAGCAAATCGACAATATCATACCGCTGCCACAGAGTAAAACTCAGAACAGCGCTGACCAGCCACAGGGAATATGCAGCGAGAAAGAGCTGTTCGTCACGTTTTCTATATTCTTTCATTCCAAACACCAAAATGCTGTCCATTCAGACACCTGATCCTCTTCTCATACCAGAATCAGGCATCCATATCGGTTCAGACTTTTTGCTGCACAGAGCAGCTTCTGTTCATAATCTCTTATTAGTGCAGCGCATCCAGATACTTGCCTTCCAGCACATCCATCAGGTACTGTCCGTACTGATTTTTCTTCAATTCCTCATAGATCTCCAGTACATCCTCCCGTGTAATCCATCCGTTCAGATATGCAATTTCCTCCAGGCACGCAATTTTTCTGTGCTGATGGGTCTCCATCGTCTTTACAAAGTTGGTTGCTTCCACGAGACTTTCGTGTGTGCCTGTATCCAGCCACGTAAAGCCCTGTCCCAAAAGCTCCACATTCAGCTCATCGTTTTCCAGATAAATCCGGTTCAGATCAGTGATCTCAAGCTCACCGCGGGCAGATGGTTTCAGATTCTTCGCATATTCCACTACTCTGTTGTCGTAGAAATAAAGTCCTGTCACACAGTAATTGCTCTTCGGCTTCGCCGGTTTCTCCTCAATGGAGATCGCTTTGCCGTCCTTGTCAAACTCTACGATACCGAAACGCTCCGGATCATCTACGTAGTAGCCAAATACGGTAGCGCCCTTTCCGGTCTCTGCATTCTGAACTGCTGCTTTCAGACGCTTTTTCAGACCATGACCTGAAAAAATATTGTCACCAAGCACCATGGCTACCGTATCGTCTCCGATAAAATCGGCACCGATGATAAATGCCTGTGCAAGCCCGTCCGGACTTGGCTGAACCGCATATGTAAGATGAACACCAAACTGATGTCCGTCCCCAAGCAGTTCCTGGAATCTCGGTGTATCCATGGGCGTGGAAATAATCAGAATGTCACGGATGCCTGCGTTCATCAGAACTGACATCGGATAGTAAATCATCGGTTTATCATAAATCGGCAGAAGCTGTTTGCTCGTCACCTTCGTAAGCGGATACAGACGTGTGCCGGAACCTCCTGCTAAAATAATACCTTTCATATAAAACCCCTTCCCCCGCAAATTTTACGGACTGTTTTATTTTTTATTAAAATTAGGTATCAAAATCATAATATTTTGTTCTTATTTTACTACAAGATTCGCGTTTGCTCAAGCATAACCTGCCACAAAATCAGCTTCCTTATTTCAGCTCCTGATCCTCCCGACTTTCTCCCCGAGCCGTACCTTTGTCTCCAGTCCTTCTTTTGTGTTCTCCACAAACTGTTTCTCCGGTATCACCCGGTCTCTCTGCGTCATCACTACAATCGTGGATCCGCCAAAGGCGAAATTTCCTTTCTCCTGTCCCCGCTTTACGTATCTGTCTGACGGATGATTCTCGATCTTTCCCACCAGCATGGCTCCGACCTCCATCATCAGAACAGTTCCGGCTGACTCAGTGCGGAGAAGACAGTATTCTCTTGTATTTTCTTTGTAAATCGGATAGTGATCATTGGCGATCGGATTTACCGTGTGAAAAATACCGGGGATTGTAACATTGCAGGATTTTTCTGCATCGACAGGATATATATATCTGTGATAATCATCCACACAGAGGCGGTATAGCCACAGGGTGCCGCCGAGGTAACGTTCTGCGAGCTTTTTGTTCTTCAGAAGCGACTCAACTGTGTACTGTGTGTGCTTGATGGAAAACTGTCCCCGCATTGTAATCGGATAGACCGTCAGCCGTGCATCGCAGGGACTGACCCATGCATCCGGAGACAGATCGACAGGGCGCATGTCGAGGCGCAGCTTTCTTGTAAAGAAATCATTGTAGGAATCGAAGCTCTGCTTTTCGCACCCGGTAAGATCAATGTGATTTGCTTTCACAAACGGGCCGACCGCAAAAGAAGAAAGACGTGTGCTGAGCAGATATCCGCCCAGCTTTGAAAAAAACGGACTTACCAGGGGACGCAGAAGAATGCGTCCCGGCATTGTTCCATACAGGGCACCTAAGATTTGTCCCTGTAAACCTTTTTCATGGCTGTCATGATAGCATTTACCGGACCTGTCCCTGTGCATCGGGCAGCTCGTACGGCTATACCATGACTTATGCAGTGTTTTATGCACCACCTTCCAGCACCTCCAGTCCTTCCACAAGACTTCTCCAGTTCCACTGGAAATATCCTCTCCACCGGTAATAACACAATATGTATAAAACGGCGAGGCCTACAATTCCGATCAGGAACGCAATTTCCTTATTTGACGGTTTCCGGAACCTGAAATTCAGAATAAAGAGAAAGCCTGTCACCAGCATACCTGCATTCAGTGCCAGAAGGAAATACTGATGCAGCAGCGATGAACTGACATAAATCATAGGAAGAATCACGGCAACGGATGTAATGGGAAGACCCTGATAATATTTTCTGTTCTCATCCGTTTCCTGCTGGCGCTTCTCCTCCAGTACATTAAAGTATGCCAGACGGATCAAACCTGCAAGGCAGTAAAAAACCAGAATCGCCATACTGTAAATATTTCGCATCCCGGTATGGTAACAGATCACAACGGGGAAAACACCGAAACAGACTACGTCACACAAAGAATCAATCTGAATACCAAACCGTTTTTCATCCTCTGTCCTGTCCTTTTTCGTCCTCGCCACCTTCCCGTCGAACGTATCAAGCAGCCCGGAAAGCGCCAGACAGAATACAGCCCAATGCTGATGCCCGGTAAATGTGCAGAACATTCCTATTATGGACGATGCCAGGCTCATGTATGTCAGTACTACCGTGTAATTATAAAATCCAATCATAATAATTCTCCCCTTTTCTTTTGTTTCTTTATATTTCGTCAGGCTCCCTGTCCACGACTTTTTGAATATCACAGGGAATTCCGCCGATGTAACGCAGATATTCGAAATCCGCTTGACATTTTTCTCACAACCGAACAACCGTTGACCCGGATACATTCATTCAGTCTTTATTTTCTCCCTTTGATGTTCCCTGCATTGAAAAACAAGTACTGTGATAAGAGTAAACAATGCAGAAATCAGCAGTTCGCTGTAATAGCCCAGACCACGGCTGAGCACCATGCCCGGCAGCAGCAGTTCTCCAAAAACCGGTGTGAAGATTGTCAGAAAAAGACTTTCGCTGATCCCCATACCGCCCGGAAGCGGCAGCATATCCACTGAAACAGAGATTACTGCCTGCAGTGTTGTAATTGTGACCCAGGACTTTCCGGCCAGTGAGAATGATCGATAGACAAAATAAGTGACTGTAAACAATGCAATTCGCTGCACAAATGTAATCAGGACAATGCGGATAATCAGCATGGGATTTTCCCGCAGAAAGGCAGCCGTCTCGCCATACAGTTCCATAGACTGGTTCATTTTTTCCAGCCTTCCTTCTTTGTGTTTCAAAATGTGCAGTTTCTCCAGAACAGATATTCCAAAAATAAGCCCTTTTCTGGCCATAAAAGGGTGAAATACAAGGAGCAGCATAAATGAAACACAGAAAATATTCAGCAGAAGTCCAAGGTAGAATACAAACCGGATTCCCTCCAGGTATGTCTCCAGAAATCCTCTTGCAAATAAGACAATTGCCAGACCGATCACCACAAGCACAAGTTTGTACGTAATCGTAACGATCATCAGTATCACTGTAGAAACCGGGATCGGAATCTTTTCTTTTTTCATAAAATATATCTGCATTGGCTGTCCGCCGCTGGCAGACGGTGTCACACAGCTGAAAAAGAATCCCACCGATGAGAACAGAAAGCATATCCTTTTTTTCAGGTGTATTCCATAAGACTGCATCATATCCCAGATGATAATTGACTCACCCCATATGAAAAATATCACACAAAAAACGCCCGGAAGCAACCAGACAAATGAACTCTGACGAATCGCCTCTTCCAGTTCTCCCATATCTTCACCGTGAAACACACCGTAAACAGTCAGCACGAATACAAGCAGAAAGATTGCGGCATTCAATAAAACTTTTTTCTTATTCTTCACCCGACACCTCCCATCCTGTACGTTGCAGAATTCTGCCTGTTATTCGATCAAAAAATTTCCCGTACTGCGCCGACAAAGCGGTATGAGCTGCTGCAAAATAACATCCCTCAGCGAGAAGAATACCTGCTGCCACATCTGCAATCACATGCTGTTTTGTCGTTACTGTAGAGATAAATACGGATATCGCAGCGACGCAGGAAAAGCCCCGATACCAATATGGAACAGTCTTTCTTCCACGTATTCCAATATAGGAAAGCCAGCTCACCAGACAGTGGATGGATGGGAACAGATTGTCCGGCGCATCAATCCAGTAAAGGAAACGCATCGCCTGATTCCAGAAACCATCTCCGGTGATCTGCGGCCTTGTATTCGTAGTTGGAAAGAAAAGAAAAAACAGAAGGCAGATACATTTTGCAAGGAAATCAGCACTCAGGAACCGATACGCCTCTTTCCTTCCCTGCCTCACACACAGAATATAGTTCACAATCCAGAAAATATAACATCCAAAATAAATGGAAACAGTCCAGGGCAGAAACGGAATCATCCGGTCAATTTCTGTCTCTATATTGTAATGGTGCCATCCTCCGGCTATCACTTTTGCTCCGCTATACACAAGCATATTCCAGGCAAATGCTGCCGCAAGAGGAATCCATCCATATAATGGCAGAACTCGTGTCAGTCTTTTTATCAATTTCATACTGTTCCGTCACTCTCTGTACACATTGGATCATTTGTACAGAAAATACCTTTCTTTATCATCTCATCCCGACCAGGCGGAAAAAGCATTCATATCTGTTTGGTACCTTCTCAGATACGAGTCACAAACCAATGAAAAATGGATATCCATGTTATCGGTCTCTGCAGCATGCACCACTTTGCTGCTGAAAAAACTTCACAGATATTTCACATATATATCAGTATATCACAGTTTGTATCACTATGTTATAAAAAATGAAAATAATTTGTTTTTCTTAAGATTCTTACATAAAACAAAAATCCCAAACATTGCATAAATACTTGATTTATGAACGTTTGGGATTCGATTCTTTTATTTCGCGTAATCCACTACTCTGCTTTCACGAATCACACTGATCTTGATCTGACCCGGATACTCAAGCTCAGCTTCAATCTGTTTTGCAATATCCCTTGCCAGAAGTACCATATCCGCATCATTTACCTGATCCGGAACTACCATAACTCGGATTTCTCTACCTGCCTGAATAGCAAATGATTTTTCTACACCCTTGAAGGTGTTTGTAATATCTTCCAACTGTTTTAATCTGTTTGTATATGTCTCGAGCGTTTCACGCCGTGCACCAGGACGAGCTGCTGATATCGTATCGGCAGCCTGTACGATGCAGGCAATCAATGATTCTGCCTCAACATCACCATGATGGGACTCTACAGAATTAATAACAACAGGCGACTCTTTGTATTTCTTACAAAGGTCTGCACCAATCTGTATATGAGAACCTTCAATTTCATGGTCAATGGATTTGCCAATGTCATGCAACAATCCCGCACGTTTTGCCAGCCGCACATCCACGCCAATCTCGCCGGCAAGCAGCCCTGAAAGCTGTGCCACCTCGATCGAGTGCTTCAGCGCATTCTGACCATAGCTTGTCCTGTATTTCATTCTTCCAAGCAAACGTATCAGTTCCGGATGAATACCGTGCACACCAACCTCCAGTGCAGCAGCTTCTCCTTCCTCGCGGATGATTGTCTCTACTTCTTTCTGTGCTTTTTCCACCATTTCTTCGATTCTGGCCGGATGGATTCGGCCATCCACAATCAGCTTTTCAAGTGCAATTCTTGCCACTTCTCTTCTGATCGGGTCAAAGCCTGACAAAATGACTGCCTCAGGAGTATCATCAATGATCAGATCCACTCCGGTGAGTGTCTCGAGTGTGCGGATGTTACGTCCCTCACGCCCGATGATTCTGCCCTTCATTTCGTCATTCGGCAACTGAACTACAGAGATGGTCGTCTCTGCCACGTGGTCAGCAGCACATTTCTGAATCGCCGTTACCACGTATTCTTTTGCTTTTTTCCCTGCTTCTTCTTTTGCCTTGCTCTCGAGTTCTTTGTAGAGCTTGGCAGTGTCAATTTTTACTTCATCTTCAACAGTTTTTAAAAGATATTCCTTTGCTTGTTCAGAGGTAAGTCCTGAGATTCGTTCGAGTTCCTGGAGTCTCTGACCGCGAAGCTTTTCCACTTCAGCGCTCTTCTTCTTTAACTCTTCTTCCTTCGCTGTAAGACCTGATTCTCTGCGTTCCAGAGCGTCCGCTTTCTTATCAACACTTTCTTCTTTTGATAAGACGCGCTTCTCGTAACGCTGCAATTCTGTTCTGCGCTCTCTCGTCTCTTTTTCCAACTCATTCTTCGTCTTCAAAGATTCTTCCTTCGCTTCCAGAAGTGCTTCGCGTTTCTTTGTCTCTGCAACCTTCAATGCATCATCGATGATCTGCCTTGCTTTTTCCTCAGCACTGCCGAGCTTTGCTTCAACTACATTTTTTCTGTAATTGATCGCCACAAGGGCTGACACCGGTACCGCAATAACCAGAGTGATTACAACAGCAATTATAATCATTACTGTACCAGGCACAGGAGCACCTCCTTATTCAATTTTCATTGTCCGTAAACAACACTACAATTTTATACTGTTTTGTCAGTTATGTCAAGTAAATGTGCTCCGATTTTAAAATTTCTGTCTATTCGTACAAAGCAGGATAAGCATACACCAGACTGTATCTACAAAATTTCTGTCCGCAGCACATGGGTGATCGCAGATATGCTGTAACCCTTCCCCACTAAAAAGCGATACATTCGATCGGTATCCTTTTTCCCAGCTGTTTCAGGAACATAATGCTTTTTTTCTATCCAGCTGCGAATCTGATGCTCCTCGTCCGGCAGCTCCACCTGCTGTCTGGCCTCCTCAAGTATCTCAGAGGAAACCCCCTTCAGTCTCAGCTCCTGCAGAACCTGGCGCATGCTCTTTTTATCCTTTCGAAACTCCATGTAGCTGACAGCATATCGCAGATCATCCACATAATGATACTGTTTCACATATGAAACAGCATCTTCTACAATACACTCAGGATAAGACAGAGAAATCAGCCTGGACCGAAGCTGGTATTCGGTCCGATCCATTTTTTCAAGCAGGTGCATTGCCTTTAGCCGGGCACGTTTCGGCAGAATCTCCTGCATCAGCTGCCCGTATACATTTTCCGGCAGCTCATTTTCTTCTTCTATACCATACACGGCAAGCTCTCTTGTATATAACGGAAAACTGCTGCCGTCTTCAAGCTCAATCAGACAGCGTCCGCCGGACAGACGCTTTATTTCACTGACCATTTTCATCATGTATTAATTCCGATGTTCTTTCCGGACTCTTCTCCGGGTTCTTGTCTGCATTCTTTGCCTTGCCCTTTTCTCCGTCTGAAGCATCAATCAGTCCGTAATGCTCACGGACCTTGCGCTCGACTTCCTGCATCAGCTCCGGATGCTCTCTCAGATAAATTTTTGTATTTTCACGCCCCTGGCCGATCTTGGTCCCCTCATATGCGTACCAGGCACCGCTCTTATTGATAATATTGTTGTTGGCTGCAAGATCAAGAATATCTCCTTCCTGAGAAATTCCCTTGCCAAACATAATATCGAATTCCGCCTCTTTGAATGGCGGCGCAATCTTATTCTTGACCACTTTAACACGTGTGCGGTTTCCGATCACCTCTGGAAGAATAGAACTTTAATGCGCGGCCGCCTGTCGTCGTCTCCGGATTTCCAAACATAATACCGACTTTTTCACGGAGCTGATTGATGAAAATAACACTGCAGTTCGACTTGCTGATCACACCGGTCAGCTTCCGCAGTGCCTGAGACATCAGTCGAGCCTGCAGACCAACGTGACTGTCACCCATATCTCCTTCAATCTCTGCCTTCGGCACAAGTGCCGCTACCGAATCCACAATAATGATATCAACTGCTCCGGAACGCACCATCGTCTCCGTGATCTCAAGAGCCTGCTCTCCGTTGTCCGGTTGCGAAATATAAAGATTGTCAATATCCACTCCGATGTTCTTCGCATATACAGGATCGAGCGCATGCTCTGCATCGATGAAGCCGGCAATCCCGCCCCTCTTCTGCACCTCAGCCACCATATGAAGTGCTACTGTAGTCTTACCACTGGACTCCGGTCCGTAAATTTCCACAATACGTCCTTTCGGCACGCCTCCCAGTCCAAGTGCTATATCCAGACTGAGTGATCCCGTCGGGACTGTCTCTATATTCATCTGTGCGCCTGTATCACCAAGTTTCATCACAGATCCTTTTCCAAACTGTTTTTCAATCTGCGCAAGAGCTGCGTCCAATGCTTTCAGCTTATCATCCTGTGCCATATCATTTCTCCCTTTCCCGAACTAATGTTCGCTTATCTGTGTTTATCCTATTACATTTTTCCCAGGATGTCAAGAAAATCTTTCCTGAGTGAAATCTTTTCATTCAGGTTTTCTTTCTGCTTTTCATTCTGGTTTTCTTTCTGTTTTCTGCACTGTATGAAAGTATTCCGTATCGTTTACCCGTTCATGTAATCAGCAGAATTCCCGTATACACTTTCTGTAAAGCAAAGAAAAGCAATCCCATATATACTTTGTATAAAACAATAACATTCCCGTATACCTTTATCCAAAGCAAAATAAATTGTACCCCTGCCGAAATCAATTCATACAAAATAATTTTTCTATATATATTATGTTGTATCAATTATATAACTGTTCTGCAGCATTGTCAATCCCTGTCCCGTCAGATCTGAAAACTTTTCCTGACACAGCAAAAGGACCGCCGCAGGATCATACGCTTTTTAAGCTGTATCTCCTGATACGAACAGTCCTTCCATTGTTGTCTGCAGATATTCAAAAATGCCACCGGCATTCTTGCTGCGAGGTGCGCGTCATGCTTTGCATGACACAACACATCTGCTTTTTCTGTCAGAAAAAGATTTTCTTCACATCGTTAAACATAACGACAACCATCAGCGCCATCAGAAGCATCAGTCCGGTAAAATGAATCTTTGCTTCCAGCTCCGGTTCCATACGTTTTCTGCGAATTGCTTCTATGATCAGAAACAGCAGTCTTCCACCGTCCAGCGCCGGTATCGGAAGCAGATTCATCACACCGAGATTCGCGGTAAGAAGAATTGCAATGTTCATGAGATTCAGCCAGATGTACAGTGTTCCCTCTGATTTGCTCTCCTCGTACGTATCTCCGATGGCATCCACAACCCCAACAGGCCCGGACATATCATCCAGCTCCACTCCGCCTTTCAACAGCAGCTTCAGACTCTGCAGCGTCGTATCAATCCAGTACCTGACCTCATATGCACTGTACTTCAGTGTCTCAATCACGTTCGTTCTCTGGCGGTAATTAACACTTCCTGAGATTCCGTATTTATAACCGTTCTCTGTCAGAACCGGTGTAACTTTCGTCTCATACGTTTTACCGTCATGCACATATTCAAATACGACAGGTTCTCCCGGATGAAACAATGCGTAATTTGAAAATTCCCGGTAAAGCCTGATCTTTTTACCATTCATCCTGGTGATCAGATCACCTTCCCGTAGTCCTGCTTCCTGTGCAGGCATTCCCTCAGAAACCCCGAGAATGACAGCCGGGTCATACCCGATATTTCCAATGATAAAAACAGAAAGCACAAATGCCAGAAGAAAATTGAATAACGGTCCTGCGGCAATTACCGACATTCTCGCCCAGACAGATTTTGTACCGAATGCCCCCTCTTCCTGCTCATCTCCATCCTCACCGAGCATCATACAGGAACCTCCGAAAGGAAGCAGCTTCAGCGAATATTGTGTGCCTCCCTTCTCAAATCCGATCAGACGCGGTCCCATGCCAAGGGAGAACTCCAGAACCGTAATGCCGTTCATCTTTGCCAGAAGGAAATGTCCCAGCTCATGTATGATAATGATTACACTGAAAACCAGCAGTGCAATTAAAATTTTCAATTTACCACCTGCTCTCTATCATTTCATATACACTCTTTTCTGTATCCAGAATCTGTATGACATCAGGATTTTCCACAGTTTTATGGTGATCCATGCAATACCGTATAATCTCATAAATATCCAGGAATGCAATTTTTCTGTGGAGAAACTTGCTGACTGCACGCTCGTTCGCCGCATTGAATACGGTCGGCATTGATCCTCCTGTGCGCGCCGCCTCAAACGCATACTTCAGTCCAAGAAATGTTTCTATATCCGGATTTTCAAATGTAATGCTTCCGATTGCGGCAAAATCCAGCCGCTCTCCTGCCAGATAACGACGCCTGGGATAATACAGTGCGTACTGGATCGGCAGCTTCATATCAGGTGTGCCCAGCTGCGCGATGACCGCACCGTCCGTAAACTGAACCATGGAATGAATAATACTCTGAGGCTGCACCACCACCTGAATCTGATCCAGCGATGTGCCGAACAGCCACCTTGCCTCCATCACCTCAAGCCCCTTATTGACCAGTGTAGCGGAATCAATCGTAATCTTCTGTCCCATTGCCCAGTTCGGATGTTTCAGTGCATGCTCCGGCTGGACTCCTTTCAGAAATTCCCTGTCTTTTCCACGAAACGGTCCGCCGGATGCCGTCAGCAGAATTTTTTCAATCTGTCTTCCGTCTTCACCGTTCAGCGACTGGAAGATTGCACTGTGCTCACTGTCCACAGGCAGAATCTTTACATCATGTTTTCTGGCAAGAGGCATAATCAGATGTCCTGCCGTCACAAGTGTTTCCTTATTGGCAAGCGCAATGTGTTTCCCTGCTCTGATCGCTTCCATGGTCGGAACAATCCCGATCATTCCAACGATTGCAGTGACAAGCACTTCTGCCTCCTCACAGACGGCAACTTCAATCAGTCCCCCCATTCCGGATACCACTTTTACATCGAGATCTGCTACTGCAACCCGAAGCTTTTTTGCATCTTCTTCCTCCCAGACGGATGCCAGACGCGGACGAAATTCCCGAATCTGGGCCTCCAGCAGCTTAATATTTTTTCCGGCACTTATGGCAGCCACCTTCAGGTCACCGTTCGCACGAACAACATCCAGTGTCTGCGTTCCGATCGAACCTGTCGATCCAAGAATCGCAATCGTTCTCATCTGTATCTTCCTTTCCCAAAAGCGGTCAAATCCGCTCTTCCTTTTATAAATACAGGTCCCTGCCTGTATCTGATCTGCATATCTGCCGGGAGCGCTCAGCCTCTTTCATGAAAGCCGAACAACTCTTCTCAGAATCGTCCCACCAGCGCCTCTGCCAGATAATAGATAACCGGTGCTATGAAAATCACACTGTCAAAGCGGTCAAGGATCCCTCCGTGTCCCGGGATCAGCTTTCCATAATCCTTAATGCCATGGTTTCTCTTGATGGCTGAGGCTGCCAGATCTCCCACCATGGAAATCAAAGCACCCACTGCACAGATAACGGCAAAAGTCAGGACATAATTTGCCTGGCTTCCCATTCTGTTTCCGACTGCAAATGCATAAATGACACCGAGCAGTGCGGCTCCGACGACACCTCCGACGGCACCCTCCACTGACTTTTTGGGGCTGAGCTTCGGAGACATTTTATGCTTCCCAATCAGCATACCGACACAGTACGCACACGTATCGCAGCCCCATGATGCAAAGAAAATAAGCCATACAAGATACTGTCCATCCGGCATGCTGCGCAGCTCATAAATGCATGACAGCATGACAGCCACGTAAACGATGCCGAAAAATGCCCCCGTCACCTGATCTGTTCTGTAGCGCGGGTACGTAAAAACGTACACTGCCATCATCATAATCAAAAGTGCAGTCAATACTGTCATAGTATATGCCGACTGCCCGAAAAATACTATCATATAATAGACGATACATCCCAGATACCCGACCACAGCCAGCGGAGACAATCCTTTATCCTCCACACCGACTGCCCGATACAGTTCATTCAGACCAATAACCGATATTCCTGCCAGCACCGCTGCCAGCACCGGTCCGCCGGTGATAATCACTGCAAGTGCAATGATAACAAGTACAATTCCGCTGATTAATCTCGTCCGAAACATACTATGATTCCTCCCTGATACCTCCGTAACGGCGCTCACGACCGTTATATTTCTCGATTGCTTTCCACAGATCATCCTTTGTAAATGCCGGCCACGGCACATCTGTGAAGTAAAATTCTGTATAGGCAAGCTGCCACATCAGATAATTGGACAGGCGAAGCTCACCGCTGGTGCGGATCAGAAGATCCGGATCCGGAATCCCCGCCGTATCCAGGTAACCGGCAAAACAGTCCTCTGTTATATCCTCACAGGACAGCTTTCCCTCACAGCAGTCCGCAGCCAGATGACGGACTGCACGCACAATCTCATCGCGGCTGCCGTAATTAATCGCAATCTGAAAATTCAGCCCCGTATTGTCCTTTGAGGATGCAACCAGATTTCTGAGACTTTCCTGAAGATCCTCATCAAGAGCAGTCGGATCACCCAGTACCCTGACCTTCATGTTATTGTCCCGCGCTGTCCTGATACACGTCTTTGTGTACTGGCGGAACAGCTTCATGAGCGCATCCACCTCATCTTTCGAGCGCTTCCAGTTCTCTGTGGAGAACAGGTACACGGTCAGATACCTGATTCCCATGTTGTAGGCATCCTCGCAGATCACCTCCAGGTTCTTTGCGCCGCGCACATGACCGTAATTGCGCGGCATACCCTTGCTTTTCGCCCACCGTCCGTTTCCGTCCAGAATAATTGCAACGTGCTGTGGAATTACCATACTCTTTCCTCCCTGTGTGAATACGAAAATGCCGGAAGTACCGGCACCCAAACGCAGTAAGAGGGCTGTCACACATTCATGCCCAAGCATTAAGCCTTCTTACATCGGTTGTGCGGCAGCCCCTCTATCTGACAGTTACAGTTCAGCCATGCAGTAAAATGAAAAACCAGACCGTGCAGATTCATCTGCAAAGGGCTGGATTTTCATTTTCTGTGATGTGCGGAACGCACATCAGCCACAGACAGGAGCTGCATAGCAGCGCATAGCCTGTGCAAGCAGGCGGTCTGTGGCCTGTATGGCGTGGCACGTGAACAGTAACATCTGACACTATACTGTAAGAATCTCCTTTGATTTTTCTTCCACAGCTTTGTCAATATCCTTGATATATTTATCTGTCAGCTTCTGAATCTTCTCTTCCAGATCCTTGATATCATCCTCAGAAACATCTGTCTTACCCAGTTTCTTCAGATAATCATTGGCGTCCCTTCTGATATTGCGGATTGCCACCTTGCCTGCCTCGCCCTTTTTCCTGATGTCCTTGACGAGATCCTTTCTGCGCTCCTCTGTAAGCTCCGGAAATACAAGGCGGATAATTCTTCCGTCATTGGACGGATTAATTCCGATATCAGATGTGAGAATTGCTTTTTCTATTTTCTTGACCATGGAAGCTTCCCACGGCTGAATCTGAAGAATTCTCGGCTCCGGAACAGTGATATTGCCGACCTGCTGAAGAGGTGTCGGTGTACCGTAATAATCCACACGAATCTTGTTCAGCACGTTCGGGTTTGCACGTCCTGCACGGATCGTCGCAAACTCATTCAGAAGATTGTTGTAGGATTTTGTCATCTTTTCATCATAAACTTTAATTCTCTCATCCATTCTCATTTTCCTCCTAAATTAATGTGTCCTCTTATACTGTCACTGTCGTTCCGTCCAGGGAACCGTTCACCGTATTCACAATGCTGTTCTCCTGATTCAGACCAAACACAAGCATCGGCATTTTATTCTCCATACAGAGAATCGAAGCTGCCATATCCACGACACCCAGCTTTCTGTCAATAACTTCCTGGATGGAAATTTCTTTGTACTTCTTTGCATCGGGATTGCTCTTCGGGTCGCTGTCGTAGACACCGTCAACAGACTTGGCCAGCAGAATAATCTCTGCCTCAATCTCAATGGCGCGAAGGACTGTCGCCGTATCGGTGGAGAAATACGGATGCCCCGTACCGCCTGCAAAAAATGTCACCGTGCCCTGTGCAAAATATTCGTTTACCTTGTCCTTGGAAAACAGTTCCGTAAACGCACCACATGCAAAGGGAGTCATGACAGCAGTCTTCAGTCCCACAGAGCGGAATATCTCCGATACGTAAATGCAGTTCATCACCGTAGCAAGCATACCGATCTGATCTGCCTTCGTCCGGTCAATTTTTTCACTGGAACGCCCACGCCAGAAATTGCCGCCGCCGATCACAATACCGATCTCCATTCCCTGCTCTACCAGTGTCTTTACCTGGAGTGCAACTCCGGTGACGGTGGGCTCATCAAACCCTGTTTTCTTCTCGCCGGCAAGTGCCTCACCGCTTAGCTTCAAAAGAACTCTCTTCATTGTCTTTCTCCTTATTTAATAAAGTTATCCTCATTATATCAATAAATGCAAACAAAATCTACAATAATTACGCAATTTTCTGTTTTTTCCTGCGTTCCATATAAATCTTAGACAATTTTTTTATTAAAATACTGAGATAACGGAATGTCGGTTCTGTAATAATTGCAAAAATCACAAGCAGCATCATACTCTTCTTGGAAATGCCGGTGATTGCAAAAATGCCGCTGACAAAAATCATACAGTAGATGAGTCCCGCTGCCATGCCAAACCACAGAATCCAATGCCACCTCGTCATCGGAGACGCAATCTGGTACAGAATCATCAGTCCCACAATCGCAAGCACGATCGTGGAGGATGTGGAAACATCGTCAGCGTTCACATTAAACTCCATGCAGAACAGATACAGTGCACTGACAACGATAAAATCCGTCAGACCGCCAGGCAGTGCCTTGAACAGCACATTACTCATGAAATGTCCCTTAATGCGATCCGTATTCTGCTCCAGCGACATGACAAAGGCCGGAATTCCAATCGTAAACATACTGATCAGCGAAATCTGGGACGGTTCCAGCGGATAATTCACCATCAGCACAATCGACAGGATCGACAGGAACAGGGAGAAAATATTCTTAACCAGGAACAGGCTGGCCGTCCGCTCAATGTTATTGACGACACGCCTTCCCTCCGCCACAACCGACGGCATTCTGGAGAAATCAGATTCCAGCAGCACCAGCTGGGAAACCTGCGCCGCAGCGTCGCTGCCTGATGCCATCGCAATGCTGCAGTCGGCATCCTTCAGCGCAAGCACATCATTGACACCGTCTCCCGTCATGGCTACAGTGTGGCCGAAACTCTTCAGAGCGCTGACCAGCTTTCTCTTCTGATCCGGCGTCACACGACCGAATACCGTGTATTTTCTGGCAGCGGCACGCAGCACTTCATCATCTTCGAGAGAGGACGCATCCACGAACTTCTCCGCTCCATCAATTCCTGCCTCTTTCGCAACCTCTGATACTGTCACAGGATTGTCACCGGAAATCACCTTGATCTCCACTCCCTGGTCCGCAAAATATGCAAATGTCTCTCTTGCATTTGCGCGGACCGGATTGGCGAGAAGAATCATTCCCATGGGATCTGCAGGGGCTGTAAGTTTCTCTCCATCCAGTGTACCGAGGTACTTTGCAAATACGAGGACACGGAAGCCCTGGCGGCTCCAGTGCTCAATCTGATCCGCGTACACCTCATACTCATCTCTCAGAATAAATTCCGGTGCACCCATTACGTAGCTGTTGTCTTCAAAAACAGCGCCGCTGTACTTGGTGGCCGAGGAGAAAGGATACACCTTCTCAGGACGCTTTCCGCTTCTCTTGCGGAAAAAGTCCTTGATGGCTTTCATTGTAATATTGTCCACTGCCATCGCAGCAGCAAAATCGCCGACCGCAAGCTCCATCTCGGCAGCCTCCCCGGCAGTAAATGCAGCAGGCTCCTCCCATATGCTGTCCTGTGCAGCTGTGGTCCCGGCAACAGAATCCTGCATCTCATCCGCAGCTGATACACTCATGGATATTTCTGTATTCTGCTGAGATGATCCATCCGGATCATTCCCGTCCCTGTCATCTGCCGTTTTGGAAGCTTTCGTCTCCCGGCGGCGCAGCGGAAGCATTTTTTTCACTGTCATGGTATTATCGGTGATCGTACCTGTCTTGTCAACACACAGCACATCAACCCGCGCCAGTGTCTCTATACATTTCATGTTATGCACAAGAACCTTCTGAGATGCAAGGCGCATAACACTGACTGCCAGCGCAACACTTGCAAGAAGGTAAAGACCCTCCGGAATCATACCGATAATAGCCGCAACAGTTGCCGTCACACTGTCTTTCACAGAGGATCCATTGATAAAGTGCTGCTGGCTGAACAGTATAATCGCAATGGGGATAATGATAACACCCACAATCTTGACGAGTCTGTCAAGAGAGCGGATCATCTCCGATGTCTCTTCATCGTTCATGGCCTTTGCCTCAAGGGTCAGTCTGGAAATATAAGACTCTTCTCCAACCTTCTCCAGTCTTCCCTTGCACTGACCGGAAACAACAAAGCTTCCTGAAAGCAGCGTATCCCCCGGTTTCTTCGCAATCTGATCTGCCTCTCCTGTAATCAGAGACTCGTTTACGAGAATCTCTCCCTCTTCCACAACAGCGTCCGCCGGAATCTGATTACCTGCAGTAAAGATTACAATATCATCCAGCACCAGCTCCTCGGAAGCGACTGTTGCGGTCCTGCCGTCACGAAGCACCGTATTTTTCGGTGCATTAAGAATGCTGAGATTATCAAGGACCTTTTTGGAGCGGAGCTCCTGCACAATACCTATCAGCGTATTGGAAACAATAACAGGCAGGAAAGTAAGATCCCTGAACGAACCGACTGCGATCAGTAGTATCGCTATGATAAAGAAAATAAGGTTGAAATACGTAAAAATATTGCTGCAGACAATTTCTTTGCCCGATTTTGACGGTGATGCGACCGCATGATTCACGGCACCGTGCGATATTCTGTCGTCAACCTGCTCCTGAGTCAGACCTCTTTCCAGATCCGGTGTATCGCGCTTCAGCGGAATGATATTGTCCGGAAGACGGAACTCCTCCGGTACCACCGCCGTCTTTTTAAACTTCTGGCTGACAGACTTGATACTCCTCCACAAATCCTTGCCCTGTGGCTCCATTGTAATGATTTCTTCTCGATTTTCCTCACGATTTTCCACAGCTTTTTCCTCTTTTTTATCTGAATATTCGTTCTTTGTCAAAATGCAGTATAACATACCTTACTATGTTTTTTAACCCCGCAAATTCTGAAATTTTCTTAAATTATTCTAATTTCTTGTCAGGTGCTTTCAATTCTGCTATACTGCTATCGTGCCCGCGAAAGACTTTTATTTGTCAATCACATCAAAGGAGTGTAATTCCATGAGTTTGAATTTACAGAAAAAGCTGGGGAATCTGGCGACGCTCGGATATCTGCTGATCCTGGATAAAGATTTCTCCAAAAGCCGGAGTAAGATCAAGAAAAAGCAGAACCGTAATATACATAAACTGATGAAAAGCGCGTATGAAATTCCGTTTTATCGCAAAAGATTTGATGAAAATCATCTGACGCCGGATGATTTTCACTGCAGTGAGGATCTCGTCAGATTTCCGATTCTCACAAAGGCCGAGCTGCGTGAATGGATGAAGGAACTCTACGATTCCAATCCGGACAGGCGCGACTCCTGGGATGCCACCAGCACCAGCGGCTCCACAGGTGTTCCGCTGAAGCTGTATCAGTCTCAGAGAGAACATGCATGCGCAAATGCAAGCTGGATCCGCACACTGATGACATTCGGATACAATCCTTTCTTCGGGAAAATGGTCTCTTTCGAATCCAGCTACCGTACAGAAAAGAAAAAGCGTGACTCTGTTGTCCAGAAACTTGGAATCCTTCAGCGTCGTATTCTCTCCGAAAGACGCTGTACCGATGAAGGAATGCCGGATGTGATCCGGGAGCTGAATGAATATGCTCCTGACCTGATCTGTCTGCGCAAAAACTGCATTGTGCGCATTGCGCTTTACGCCCAGAAACACAATCTGACGATCCGTCATCCGAAATGGTATATTCCGGTCAGCGAGATGGTGGATGAGGTGACACGTTCCATTCTGGAAAAGACCTTTGGTCCGGGACTGACGGACTGCTACGGCTGCGATGAAACAGGAAGCTGTCTCGTAAAACGTCCGGGAAACGACTATTACGATGCGTGCAACGATACGCATGTTGTCAATATTTATGATGACCAGAACCGCCTTGCAGACAATGGAAAGGTCATTCTGACTGCACTCTACAAGCATGATTTTCCGATCATCAACTACGAAGTGGGTGATATTGCATCTTCCTATACGAAAGAAGGTATCCGTTACGTCACAAAAATTCAGGGACGCTTAAACGATACCGTCAAGCACGAAAACGGAGATGAAACTTCTGTTCTGGAGCTGCGAAAAATCCCCAACGGAATCACCGGAATCGCTCAGTTCCGCTACGTGCAGGATTCTTATCACGATCTTCGCATAGAGCTTGTACGTGACCCGAAGGATACAACTTATTCCGATCAGGAAATTTCAGATTTCTTCCTGAAACGTCTGAAAGAACTTTACGGAGAAGAATTTCGCATTGAGGTGAGATGGCTCGATGTCATTCCGCCCGATCCCAACGGAAAGCTGCGCTGTTTCGTCTGCAACGTAAAATAACCGGTATACAAATGCCGCCCTCCGGAGTGTTACAGTATCCGGAATAAGTGTAATAACAGGAGGCTTCATCATGTCCCAGAAGCAGGAGCGCAGCTCTCTGAATAAAATTGCTGTCAAGGCAGGTTTTTTTTACGTGCTTTCACAGCTTTTCGTCCGCGGTATCACGTTTCTGACGACACCGGTCTTTACACGGCTTCTGTCGAACGAGCAGTTCAACCAGTACAAGCTGTTTGAGTCATGGCTGCTGATTTTCGCACCTGTAATGTCGCTGTCACTGTACCGCAGTGTGGAGCGTGCCAAATATGACGTTAAAGATAAGTTTAATGAATTCGTGTCAAGTGTACAAACGCTTTCCTATCTCTCGATCACCGGTTTTTTTATCCTGTTTTTGATTCTGAAGGAACCGGTTGAAAAAATATGCTCCATGACAGATTTCATGCTGTATATCGCGTTTCTGTACACGTACGCACACACCAGTATTCTGTACTTTCAGCGCCGCGAAAAGCAGATGATGCGCTACAAGGCAAGCACATCCTTTACGGCCGCCACAGTTGTCCCGGCAACGCTGCTGGCTGTTCTGTTTGTCGTTATCGGAAAAAATACAGGCTACGCGGAAGATCTCGTGACTTTCCGTATTGCGGGATATTATATTCCGATGATCGTCGGAGGCCTGTGCATCGGCATCGTGATGCTCATGCAGGGCCGCAGACTCGTTAATCTCACCTACTGGCGATATGCCCTTCGTTTCAGTATTCCTCTGATTCCGGAGATGCTCTCCATTCAGATCATGAACCAGGCGGACAAGCTGATGGTCACCTACATGGTCAGCAAGGTCAGCAGTTCCATTGTCTCTCTGTCCACGACAGTCTCCTATATCATCTGGATTCTGGAGGATTCTGTCTGGAATGCATGGCTTCCCTGGATGTATGAAAAGATTGCCCGCGATGAAAGTCGGGATATCCAGAAATACTGGAGTATTCTGATGCATACTTTTGGGCTGATCTCTCTTGGCCTTGTGCTGTTTGCACCGGAGATTATTTTCATTCTCGGCGGAAAGCGGTATCAGGATGCAATTTACCTTATCGCACCGATGGTGACAGGTACGCTGTTCCGTTTTTACAGCTACAGCTACACGGCAATTCAGAATTATCACAAAAAAACAGGCTTTGTCGCCGTTTCCACCGTGTCCGTCATGTTTCTGAATATTATTCTGAACTATATTTTCATCCGGATGTTCGGCTACAGGGCAGCTGCTTACACCACAGCCTTCTGCTATCTGGTTCTGATGGTGATGCAGGCGATGATGGAAAAGCATATCACAGGAGAACAGATTATTCCCCTGGCACGCACCCTTCGAATTTCCTGCACCTGGTTCGTGCTGTGCATGGTTACAATGCTTCTGTTTGATTTTCCATCCTTTGTCCGGTATCTGATTGTAATCTGCGCCGCACCTGTATGTCTGAAATATTTCCTTCCTCAGCTGAGAGAGATACAGAAGGCACTGCGGGCCGGAAAAAAGAAAAATGACAATAATTAAGGGGCTGATGACAGCCCCTTATATAATCTCTTATTACAGTTTTCTTTATTATCTTATCACAGTTTTCTTTTTTATCTTATCACAGTTTTCTTTATTACAGTTCCGTTTGTTACAATTCTTTTTCCCGTAATTTTCTCCTTTATTCCACTACAATATGTATCCTGCCAAGCGCCTCATTCAGTTTCTCCACAGCCGCTTCCAGCGTTTCTCCCTTTGCAATCACATGGCCGATGCGATGCGGACCCACATGGAATTTCTTTACATGATCTCCCACACCGTGATCAAACTGAATCTCGTAGATATCCTCATCCGGCTTATTTTCGTTTCGGATCTCCCTGATCACACCGTCCCGGTCACTGCGCAGCAGCATGCTTGCATTCGGCACAGCCTGTTCCTGCGGGAAATCAACATCCTCGCCGAGAGCAGCCAGAATCAGCTTTTCATAATAATCGTATCCGTAGTAGATTGACACAAGCTCTGCCAGACATGTGGCCCCCGACCTGCCGCCAAGCTCCAGGACGTACGTCTTTCCATCCTTCAGGATAAAGTCTGCATTGATCGCACAGTTATCCAGTCCCATGGCGCGGATGGCCAGCTCCAGCTGCTGCTTTGCATCTGCAATGATCTCTTCGCCAAGCTGATACGGTGCAAAATGACCGATCGGCACTCCCGTATCACCGTGAAAAACGTAATCTCCATGAGGAAGAATGAATTTCACTTCTCCGCGGTAAACGAATGCCTGAGCGCCGAACTCTTCCCCCTCAATAAACTCTTCGATAATAAAGAAATCATTGCGGGTACTTGCCTTCACGATACTGCGGGCCTCTTCAAACTCTTCTCTGGAATTGACGCGGATAATGCCACGGCTTCCTGAAGTGTCAATCGCCTTGAAGATCAGAGGAAAATTAAGTCCCTCTGTTTTGGCGTACAGGTCATCCTCAAAGGATACCTCACGGAAACGTGCCGTGCGCACGCCGTACTCCTCATATTTCTTTTTCATCAGGATTTTGTTGGAAGCAATCTGAGCCGCTTCAAAGCTCAGCCCTGTAAGTCCCAGCTCATCGCAGACCTTTCCGATCGTGATGACTGCCACATCGGTGCCTGCAGTCACAATTCCGTCGATCTTCTCCTCCTTTGCCACCTGCAGAACCCGCTCATAATCAACAGTATTCTCGTAGCAGACTTTATCTGCCAGAGCAAAGCCCGGATAATTGCCGGGGATACTGACAGCAATGGTGTAAATTCCCATTTCTTTTGCTTTTTTTATCAGCGGCACCTGGTAAATACCGGCGCCCATTATCATTAACTTTTTCATGCTTCCTCCTTTATGACCTGTCACTGCAGCTTCTGTCTGCATCCTTCTGCTGCTGGTGTACACACCGCACAACAAACTGGGGATTCCTGCTCATACCCAGAAATATACGTCCGACGTACTCTCCAATCATTCCCATAAACAGAAGATTGATCCCCGAGAAAAAGCAGATCACCGCCATGGTGGACGGCCAGCCGATATACGTAACCGGCCGCATAATCTTCATAATAACGACCGCAATGGTCGCAATAAATCCGATCATGGCAAAAAAGAAACCGGTGTACGTGGCAAGCTGCAGCGGTACGATCGAAAAACCGATGATATTCGACCACAGATGCACAAGCTTTTTGAATGTATAGTTTGATTTGCCTACTTCCCGCTCAAAATGCTGAATCGGCACAGAACTGATGTTGCGCGTCGTGCGCAGAAACAGTCCCTGTAAATGTGTATTGGCACTCTTATATTCCACGCAATAATCCCGTACAAACCGTCTGATCACCCAGAAACTTGAAGTCTTCAGATCCTTCGGCTTCTTCAGCAGAATACGGAATGAAAGATAGTTGATATAGCTGCCAAAATTCCGGAATTTACTGTGTTTTTTCTGCGGGTAATAGCCATATACGATGTCATAGCCTTTCTCAAACTCCGCCAGCAGATATTTCAATTGGGATGGATGCGTCTGCATATCATCATCCATGGCAATAAACACATCGCCCTGCGCATAATTCAGTCCTGCCATAACGGCATTGTGCTGACCCGCATTTTTTGCCAGCTCAACGACTCTCACACAGTCGTAATCTCTGACAAGCCCCATCAGCGCCGCCATGGTCTCTCCTCCATCGGGCGAGCAGTCATCCACCAGAACAAACTCGTACTGGTGAATTTCAAGTTTTTCCAGCTCCTGCATCGTCATCTCAACCACCTTGCGGATAGTCTGCGATGACCTGTAACACGGTATTATAATTGAGTATATCACGGTTCTCTCTCCTGGTATAGATTATTTTACTTTTTTTCTTCTTCTGTTCCTGAAAAAGGTAATCAGGCAAAGTCCTGTAAATAATACCACTGATGCTGCCATGATGGCAAGTGCATATTTCACACCGGGAATTTCAAAACTGAGCTCAATGGTGTGATCCCCGGCTTCCAGCGGAATAGCCATATACATATAGTTGGCGCGTACCGGTTTCACTGTTCTGCCATCCACCAGTGCACTCCATCCTCCCTGATACGGAATGCTGAGCACAAGATATTTGTCTTCATCCAGAGAAATCTTACCGGAGATACGGTTCGTATCCACCTCCACCTGCTCCATAACATTCTCCGTCAGTGCATCGGTGTACTGCTTTGTGTTTTCCATCGGCTGACAGTACACAGCAAAATCATCAAACTTCAGAGTACCTGCAGAATCCATCCGGATTGTACAGGAATCTATGCCCTCTTCATAATAACCGAGATTGATCATGTAATCACTCTGACCGCTTCCATACCGGTAGTCTTCAGAACGGAATCTATAACTGACCGTATTTTCACCTGCTTTTACAGTCAGAAGTACCTCATAATCCTCCGATGCCCCCTCCGGAACCGCATTTTTCAGTACCAGGTACGTCTCTGAGTTGTCCAGACCCTCAAACTGAAGCTTCAGTCTGTATTTTCTGTAATCTCCTCCGGCAGTAAATCCACTGTCTGAGTACGTGATCCCTTTTTCTTCAAAAGATGTGATGGCACATCTCTTTCCGGTAACAGTAATATCTGAGTCCGGTCCGGTCTGTTGCTGTGAATCATCAGAATCTTCCATGGACTGCCTGTTTACGTCTCCGAGGACCACCCGCTGCATCATGACCTCCTGACGCTTTGCAACATCGTACTGCTCCAGCTCTTCCTCGGAAATCGCTTTCGAATACGTATATCCAAGTGGGAGCGCATACTGATTCTCACTGACTTTTGCCGTCCTGCCGTTCACTTCTGTCTTCAGCACCTGCTCATAACCGTACGGAAGCGGTCTTGACTGTCCTCCATATCGTGCGTAATATTTGACTGAAGCAAGGGCACTCAGATACGTGCGGCATCCAAGTCCCAGCAGCTGTGTGGCGCTGTAGCTCGTACAACCCATTTTTCCCAGATACTCCATTACATTCTGATTCAGTGTACTGCAGACCATGGTTACAGGATTGAAATCAAGAATCAGTGACGCAGAACTCGTCAGATAATCAAGCTGAGTCACCGAAGACCTGTAAAAGCTGTCATCCTCAATCTCCGACATCGCAGCAAGAGGCGTATCCGTAATCTTTTCCTGTGTCCTGTCCCGATCCACATAAGCATCAATTTCGCTGTTCATGGCAAATTCCGTATAGCCCTGGGCAAATATGAGGACTGCTGTCAGCAGGAATATCATACACTGTTTTGACGCCCGCGAAAGCTTTTTGTACGACTCCTGTCCAAACAGCAGAACTATGAATGTAACAGCGAGAAACAGGAACGCAAGCTTTGTGTATCGCGTGGACTGAGTGATCTGTACATCCGCGTAAAATACAAGAAATCCATACAGGATGACTGTCCCTCCGAGAATCCGCACATCACGTTTCGTCAGCCGGAGCATTTCCCCATAACAGGATGCCACGATAAATCCGACAAGAAGTGAAATCATATAGCACCAGCGGTTCACAATTGCACTGAAACCGCTGAATACAAAACCTGACAGCGGAAACGCCAGAAAAACAAGCGAAATCACACAGAAAATTTTCAGCTCTTTTCTGCCTTTTCTCAGAAACAGGAAAACTACAGCGAGCATCGCAATCGGCAGATATCCCAGCTTCAGCCAGTCTCCCGGCGAATTTGCCGTCGTCAGGAACGTAAGAAATGTCCTCACAAGGCGATTGGCCGAATAGTAGAACAGCGACGGCGTACTGATACTGATGCTTCCGCTTCTGCCGGAACCGAGATACATGCCAAACGTCGTCACCAGCACAATACAGGACATTCCCACTCCAAGAAGATAGGATCCGCAGATCACGAGACCGCGGGATATGAAATTGCGCACTGTCCTGTCCTCTCTCTTTTTCTGGCAGAAAAAGCGCACCAGGAAATAAATTCCCATGGCAATCGTGTTCATATACAGATAGTAATAATTTGAGAACAGGGATATTGCCACAAAAATGGTACAGAGATACCAGCGGCGTTTTCTGAGAATTTCTTCCATGGAAATAATCAGAAGCGGCAGCATAATCATCGGTATCATAAACATGGTATGCTTGGCGCCTCCGTACAGAGCAAACCCACAGAATACGTACACGATGCTTCCCAGAAACGATGCAAAATAATCCTTTTTGAAATACAGAAAAAGAACGGAGGAAGTAATGCCTGCCAGATAAAACCGCAGAAGTGTCACCAGATTGTAGGCAAACTCAATATGCTCTTCTCCGAACAGAGCATACAGAAAATACAGCGGCTCAAGACTGTACGTAATCTCCGAACCAAAGCCGATGGTGAAATCATACATCGGCAGTGTAAAATTACCGGACAGAATATTGGAAACCAGCTCACGGATATACCGGCAAAAATAAAGTGCCCGCGGATAATACTGCGTCAGACCGTCACCGGTCCAGACAAAGCTCTTCCCGAGCCGTATAAATTCAGAAAACACCAGCGCCAGCATAAGCCAAAACGCCAGCGTATAAAACAGGAAATAAACAGCAGTTCTGTGGCGTACTCTGGATTCAAAGCATTCCACTGCCTTCTCATAGGCAGAGCCGAAACTGTTGAAGCCGAGAACCACCAGATAAAGCAGTGCGAGAAGCAGTACCGCCAGAACCAGCACCCTCTTCCAGCTCATATCAGCTGTGATCCCCCAGCCAAGAATTCCAAACAGAAGCGCCGTATAAACCAGATAAACTCTCTCTATCGTCGTACTGACAAATTTTGCCGTCCGGAATCGGAGCGTGATGTCTGAGAGAAACTCCGCAGACACATACACAAGATAAACCGGAAGCGCGGAAATCGTCACTCTGCACAGTACACGAAGTGGTGTGCGGTACAGCAGAGCAGATACCACAGTCACGGCCACGGAAATTCCAAACAGTTTCCAGTCGAATCCAGGCTTTTTTTCCTCAAACCAGATACCCAGCAGGAAAAAGGAAAAATACGGAATCCCCGGTACAGCCTGATGGACCGATGAGCCTGTAAAAGCTGCCACGACAGCATACGTCTCCTGATCGTTCCACAAAAAAGCCCCCAGCAGACAGAGTAACCCCAGTGCAGCGAGACCTCTCCGGCTGTTTTTTGTCAGATGGCACAGTCCGTCAAAAAATACCCACACAAAAACGAGTGTCAGTGCCATTGTAAAAAAAATGGCAGATACTGACGGAACAGTTATCACTGTCAGAATCTCTGTCACACTGTAGGAGAAGGGAAGCTTCCGTAAAAACATCTCCTGTCCCAGTGCAAGAAGGAAAAAATAACCGTAGCATCTTGCTGCCGTATGCAGGATGCTTTTTTTAGCATTCTCTGCAGACTGGGTATGGAGATTCCACCGGAAACGGTACCCGAGCATGAAAAGAAAACCCGGAACAAACACCATATACAGCATCAGGTTCAGCGCATCCGCAAAGCGGAACTGCTGCATATTTTCCGAAAAAAGCTGCAGAACTGTATAGAGAATAAAGCACGCGAAAAACAGCACGTTCATCTCTCCATCACATCGGTTCTGCCGGACTGTATTAATTTTCTTCATTTCTCTGTCCTCTTTCCTAATTCATTACTGCCCCCGGACAGGCTGATAAGATCGCAAAATATGGTGCCTGCCCGATTCCATATATCTTCCTGTCTGATTCTGTTCAAGATACAATAAATCACGTTACAATCCGATACCAAGCATTCTCGTAGCGATCTGGAAATAAATTAACAGTGATACAGCATCCACAATCGTTGTGATAAACGGGTTAGCCATAACTGCCGGGTCAAATCCCACCTGTTTTGCCAGAATCGGAAGTGCACAGCCTACCATCTTTGATACAATCACTGTGACAACCAATGTCAGACTGACAACAAATGCGATCATAAGCGTGACATGATCAAGAAGCAAAAGCTTGGCAAAATTGACAAGTGCAAGAGTCATGCCGCAAAGCACGGCAACTCTGATTTCTTTCCACAAAATGCGGAAAATATCTTTGAATTCCACCTCACCCAGTGAAATACTTCTGATAATCGTTACAGAAGACTGTCCGCCTGCGTTTCCGCCTGCACCCATCAGCATCGGGATATACGCATTCAGCACGCTGTAAGCCGCAAGGGCGTCCTCATAAACCATAATAATTTTTCCCGTAAACGTGGCTGAAATCATCAGAAACAACAGCCACGGAATTCTCTTCTTCCAGTTTTCCAGCACGGAGGTTTTCATGTAAGGCTTGTCCGTCGGCGTAATAGCCGCCATCTTTTCAATATCCTCTGTGGCCTCCTGCTCAATGATGTCCATAACATCGTCGACTGTGATAATTCCCACAAGCCGGTTCTCACTGTCTACAACGGGCATCGCATCAAAATCATACTTCTGGAACTGCCGCGCGACCTCTTCCTGGTCCATCATTGTGCTGATGGTGATTACCTTTTCCTCCATCAGATCACCGATCTTAGCTGTGACACGGCTGAGCAGCAGCATTCTCAGAGAAATGGTTCCCCTGATTTTACGATGCTGATTCGTCACATAACAGGTGTTGATTGTCTCCTTGTCGATTCCGACTCTGCGGATTCGCTCAATGGCCTGCTCCACTGTATAGTCTTCTTTCAGGTCCACAAATTCCACCGTCATAATACTCCCGGCAGAATGCTCCGGATACTGAAGCAGGTGATTGATATCTCTCCGAGTCTCCGGCGTGGTCTGTGCAAGCAGCCGCTTCACAACGTTGGCCGGCATCTCCTCCATCAGGTCGGCCGCATCATCGGCAAACAGGTTCTCAATAATATTTGCTGCCTCCCGGTCCGTCAGAGAAGTGATGATCATCTGCTCCACTTCAATGGGAAGGAACGAAAACACATCTGCAGCAATCGATTTCGGAAGCATGCGGAACACTTTGACCAGCTCTGCCCCCGAAAGCTCCAGCTCCTCCAGCATGGAAGCAATATCCGCCTCGTTCATTTCCACAACTTCACTCCGGATCCTGGCGTACTGCTTATGCTCAATGTACTCTCTCATCGTTTCAAGGTCTAACATGATATACCTCCTTGTGCGCAGTTTTTATGAACTGAAAATTACCAGGGCCAGGCCCGTCCGAAGTACCATTCGACTTACTTTGCTTCATAAAAACCACCACCTTTCAAGTATATTATGATTATTTTTTTCCTTTTCCCACAATCAATGCAACTGCCACCCCGCAGAGGATCCCCGTAATAAGTCCTCCGAGAATATCTGTCGGAAAATGTATGCCGATATAAAGTCTCGTAAATGCCATCAGCGCCGCAAGCACAAAGAGCAGCCATCGCAATCTGCCATGCTTCAGCGTAATAAATATTGCCGTTGCTGCCGCAAAAGCACTTCCGGTGTGTCCGGAAGGAAAAGAAAAATCACTTGCCTGCTTTCCAATCAGCGCAAGCCCCTCCACGATCTCATAAGGCCTGGTCCGTGCAAACAGGTTTTTCAGGAGCAGATTGTTGACCACGAGGGAAAGAAAAAGCCCCAGCAGCCCTGCAATCCCCGCCCTTCTCGTCTTCTTAAAACAGAGCAGAACAAGGGAAATCGCTATCCAGATCTTGCCAAGACCGCCAAGCCGGGTGATAAACAGCATCACCGGTGTCAGCCAGTCCGCTCTCAGGTTCTCCTGAATCCACAGCAGTATATTTCCATCAAGTGCAAGTAAAGCCTGCATAAAACATCCTCCTGATTTTCATTACAGTGTACATTTTATTTTATCGCATAACCTCCTACACCGCAAGAGAAAATATACGAAAAGGGCTGCCGCAAAAATGCAGCAGCCCTGTCTCAACGACTTCAATCATTCAGATTCCGGATAACCGGATCTGCCGGATTAGTTGTTGCCGTAAAGTGTGATCAGCTTGTTCAGATATTCATATCTTTCCTTGTTGCAAGCAGCGTTCTTAGCGAACAGCTTCTCTGCTCTTTCCGGATTAGCACGCTTCAGAGAATTGTAACGTACTTCGCCGTTCAGGAACTCATACAGATCCTCTGTCGGAGCCTTGGAATCCAGTGTGAACTTGGACTCTGCAGCCGGATTGAAGCGGAACAGATGCCAGTATCCTGACTTAACTGCCAGCTCTTCCTCTGTCTGAGCCTTGCTCATACCCTTCTTGATACCGTGGTTGATACACGGAGCGTAAGCAATAATCAGTGACGGTCCCGGATAAGCCTCTGCCTCAGCGATAGCCTTAACAGTCTGATTGAAATCAGCACCCATAGCGATCTGTGCAACATATACATAACCGTAGCTCATTGCGATGGAAGCCATATCTTTCTTCTTCACTTCCTTGCCGCCTGCTGCGAACTGTGCTACAGCACCCGGCTGTGTGGACTTGGAAGCCTGTCCGCCTGTGTTGGAGTAAACTTCTGTATCGAATACCATGATGTTGATATCCTGTCCGCTTGCGAGAACGTGGTCAACACCACCAAATCCGATATCGTATGCCCATCCGTCACCACCGAAGATCCACTGGGACTTCTTAGCGAGGTAATCTTTGTTCTTCAGGATTTCCTTGGAAGCATCGCATCCGCAAGCCTCGAGAGCTGCGATCAGCTTGTCTGTAGCTGTGCCGTTTGTAGCACCTACACTGTATGTATCCAGCCATCCCTGAGCTGCCTCTTTTACATCTGCCGGAGCATCTGCATTTGCAACGATAGCTTCTACCTTAGCTTTCAGTCCGCCTCTGATAGCGTTCTGAGCAAGAAGCATACCATAACCGAACTCAGCGTTGTCCTCGAACAGAGAGTTTGACCATGCCGGACCCTGTCCCTTAGCGTTTACTGTATACGGTGTGGACGGTGAGGAGTTACCCCAGATAGAAGAACATCCTGTAGCGTTTGCGATGTACATTCTGTCACCGAAGAGCTGTGTGATCAGCTTAGCGTACGGTGTCTCACCACAGCCTGCGCATGCGCCTGAGAACTCAAGCAGCGGCTGTTTGAACTGGGAACCCTTAACTGTATTCTCTTTGAATTTCTCTACTACATCTGCCTTTGCCGGAAGCTCTACAGCATAGTCGAAGTACTTCTGCTCGCCGATGTTTGCTTCCATATTTTCCATAGCCAGTGCCTTTGCACCCTTCTTGCCCGGGCAGACATTTGCACAGGAACCGCATCCTGTACAGTCAAGAGCGGAAACTGTGATAGCAAACTTATAGTTAGCCATACCTGTCATCGGAAGTGTCTTCAGTCCTTCCGGAGCTGCTGCTACTTCCTCATCTGTCAGTGCAACAGGACGGATAACAGCGTGCGGACAAACATATGCACAACGGTTACACTGGATACAGTTTTCCGGATTCCATACCGGGATATCTACTGCGATACCACGCTTCTCGTATGCAGCAGCGCCTGACGGTGTTGTACCGTCTACATAATCCTTGAATGCAGATACCGGGAGGTTATTTCCTTCCTGAGCGTTTACTGCATGCTGGATATTGTTAACGAAATCAACGACATCCTGTCTCTTGCCTGCTACATCCTTAGCGATGATGTCCTCTGCCTCAGCGTCCTTCCAGCTTTCCGGAACCTGGATCTCAACAACCTGCTTAGCACCTGCGTCGATTGCATCGTAGTTCATCTGAACGATAGCATCACCCTTACGTCCGTAAGTAGCCTTTGCAGCAGCCTTCATCAGATCGATTGCCTGCTCCTCCGGAATGATGTTAGCCAGCTTGAAGAATGCAGACTGAAGAACTGTGTTGATACGTCCGCCAAGTCCGATTTCCTTACCGATCTTGATACCGTCGATTACATAGAATTTGATGTTGTGGTCAGCGATGAATTTCTTCACCTGTCCCGGAAGATGCTGCTCAAGACCTTCCATATCCCACGGACAGTTCAGAAGGAATGTACCTCCGTCAACCAGCTCCTGTACCATATTGTACTTACGTACGTAGGACGGATTGTGGCATGCAACGAAGTTTGCCTTGTGGATCAGGTATGTGGACTTGATCGGGCTCTTACCGAAGCGGAGGTGAGACATTGTAACACCGCCTGACTTCTTGGAGTCATAGTCAAAGTATGCCTGTGCATACATATCTGTATTGTCACCGATGATCTTGATGGAGTTCTTGTTTGCACCTACAGTACCGTCTGCTCCAAGACCCCAGAACTTACAGTTGATTGTTCCTTCCGGTGTTGTAACGAGCGGAGCGCCCAGTTCCAGTGAAAGGTTTGTAACATCATCGTTGATACCGATTGTGAATTTCTGCTTTGTTGTGTTGTTGTATACAGCAACGATCTGTGCCGGAGTCGTGTCCTTGGAACCAAGGCCGTAACGTCCTGTGAAGATCGGTGTGTCGTTGAACTTGCTGCCCTTAAGAGCTGCAACAACGTCCAGATACAGCGGCTCGCCAAGAGCACCCGGCTCTTTTGTTCTGTCGAGAACTGTGATCTGCTTAACTGTCTCCGGAATAGCTGCGATAAGTGCTTCAGCGCTGAACGGTCTGTACAGACGAACCTTAACAACACCAACCTTCTCGCCTGCAGCCATCAGGTAGTCGATTGTCTCTTCGATTGTATCACATACGGAACCCATAGCTACGATTACCTTCTCAGCATCAGCAGCTCCGTAGTAGTTGAACAGCTTGTAATCTGTACCGATCTTTGCATTTACCTTGTCCATGTACTCCTGAACGATGGCCGGCATTGCATCATAGTACGGATTGATTGCTTCTCTTGCCTGGAAGAAGATATCCGGGTTCTGAGCAGAACCTCTCTGGCACGGATGATTCGGATTCAGACACTGATCTCTCCATGCCTGAATAGCATCAAAATCTGTCATCTCTTTCAGATCCTCATAATCCCATGTCTCGATCTTCTGAATCTCATGGGATGTACGGAAACCATCGAAGAAGTTGATAAACGGAAGACGTCCCTTGATAGCAGACATATGAGCTACCGGTGTGAGGTCCATTACTTCCTGTACGCTTGACTCACACAGCATACATGCACCTGTCTGGCGGCATGCGTATACGTCAGAGTGGTCTCCGAAAATAGAAAGTGCATGGCTTGCAAGAGCACGTGCGGAAACGTTGAATACGCCCGGAAGTCTCTCACCTGCTACTTTGTAAAGGTTCGGGATCATCAGAAGCAGACCCTGGGATGCTGTATATGTAGTAGTGAGTGCACCTGCTGCAAGAGAACCGTGTACTGTACCTGCAGCACCTGCCTCAGACTGCATCTCTGTAACCTGTACGGTCTGTCCGAACATGTTGAGACGACCCTGTGTTGCCCATTCGTCTGTGGCTTCAGCCATAACGGATGACGGGGTAATCGGGAAAATAGCAGCTACATCTGTATATGCATACGATGCATGAGCGGCTGCATGATTACCATCCATGGTCTTCATTTTTCTAGCCATTTGAAAATTCCTCCTTATTTCTTAGAGTTGCAAAACTCAGTATTACATCTCATACGAAATCAATTTTAACACATCTGAGTTTCTTTGTCTATTTCTGGCACCAATTTTTTCATGATTTTTTCGTGTATTTTTTGTATTTTTCTTCATACACCGGCGTGTGCAGACACCATCTTCGTGATTGTGCACAAATAAAATTACACAGCAGCCGTCTGTATCCCAGCCGCACTGAGTCCTCTGCGAACCGCTCTCGCAACAATATATGCGGCTATAACAGAAATCACATCTTTCACCAGATACGGCACAGATGCAAGCATTGCTGATTCAGCAAAGCCCATTTTCATTACAGCCATAAACTGGAGGATTCCGGGAATATGGCATGCCGCAAGTCCGATTGCGGACAGCACAACACAGACGATATGTTTTTTCGAATATGCTGCGCCGCACAGTGCAGTCATCAGAATAAATCCCCAGATAAATCCACCTGTTGCACCGACCAGAGTCTGAAATCCACCGTGAAATCCTGCATAGACCGGAACGCCGACTGCACCAAGCAGCACATACACAATCGTAGCTACTGTTCCGAATTTCATGCCCAGCACATAGCCTGTCAGCGCCACCGCAAAAGTCTGCATCGTCACCGGGACGCCTGACGGCATCGGAATCTGAATCTGCGACAGTACGGCAAGAACTGCCGCAAACATGCCGGTCATGATCACATTTTTTGTAGAAAATGTACTTTTCATTTTCCCTGTCTTCCTCCTTTTCAATGTGCCCCTCCCTTTCGGTCGGAAGCATTTCAGCGGAAGACATTTCTAAAATGCCTGAATCATATTCTTACTGCTTCGTCAGTATATGATCAGGCCTGTCCTGAACAGTTGCAATGCTTCGTATTTATCTTCCGCCTGTAAACCACACTTTATGTTCAGTTAACATTTGTATTTTACTCATGACGGAAGTTTATGTCAACATATTTTTCTTTTCAGTTGACATTTCCCGATCTTCCCTGCATTTCTTTGTTCCACCGCGATATTTCTTTACAAATATTCTGTTTTTTTGTATAGTTAATGTACTAAAACTTATTTTATGGAGGATACTGACATGTATTACGATGAGTCTTCTGCTTTCCGGGCGCTTGTTTCGTCTGTTTCCGCGCTGCCCCAGAATTCTGCGCAAGAAGCTGATGCGCTTCTGGAAAATCTGAAGTCTTTTTTTGACAGCCTGAATCCTGCTGTGACGGAAGCTCAGATTACACGCACAGAACAGCTTCTCACAGTGCTTTCCGATACATATGCATTTTCCTCTGGACAGCTTGCCGACACAGCTGCCTGGCTGAAACTGCTCTTTACAAACGAACGTACCCAGGAGGTGTGCGGCGAGGCAGCTTCCCTTCTGAAAAAAGTCCTGAATCCCGATGGCACCGAGCCGGAAGGAGGAGCGATCACTGCGCTGTGCATCAAAGCACTTTTTCCTGCAGTCTATGATATCAGCCGTGTCCGCCCGGTAGAACCAAAGCTTCTTTTTATGCAACCCCGGCGCGGATTAAATGAAAGCTTCCGTTATATATACAGAAAGCTGGAGCTGAACTATCCGTATCAGCTGACTTTGTACGAATTTCATCGCGATACGGTGAGCACAGCTGAGTATTACGTCAATGCTTCCTTCTTTATGCGTGACATGGCGACTGCAAAAGCAGTATTTGTTCATGAGTCCAACAATCTGATGGGGTATCTTCATATCCGCCCGGAGACCAGAATCATCCAGCTGTGGCACGGCTGCGGTGTATTCAAGCATATCGGATTGAGTACAGCCGGAAAGGACGGATTCAAGTCGCTGGAAAAATATCTGGAGTTTCCGGAATACAACAATTACTCTATTGTTACCATTGCAAGCCCGGAACTCACCTGGGTATTCGAGGAGTTTATGGGGATCCCGAAAGAAACCGGCATTATTCAGCCCTACGGCGTCTGCCGTACTGACGAATTTTTCGATCACGGCTACGTGGATCGCTGCTTCCGCAAGCTGTACAAGGCAATCCCTGCCGCAAAATCAAAAAAAGTGATTCTGTATGCTCCCACATATCGTGGTGTTGACCCGAACCGTGTTTCTCCGGATGCCCTTGATATTGAACAGTTTGCCAAAGAGCTGGGAGATGATTACATTCTTATTATGAAACACCACCAGACAGTCAAAGTTCTGCCGGAAATTCCCGAATCCTGCCGTGACAGCTTCGCCTACGATATGACACGCGGCAAGGGCATGAATATCAATGAACTGATGACGATTGCTGATGTCTGCATCACAGATTACTCCTCTGTGGCATTTGAGTTCTCTCTGTTTGAGCGTCCGCTGCTCTTTTTCGTCTATGATCTGGATGAGTATATTGATAATCGTGGGCTTTACTATAACTTTGATGAGATTACACCGGGACCTCTCTGCCGCACGACGGAAGAGATGATTGACTATATCAAAGGCCTGAAAAAGGGCTTTGATTCCACAGAAGTGACAGATTTCAAGAACCGTTTCATGTGCAGCTGTGACGGTCACGCCTGCGAACGTACTATCGCATTTCTCGGACTGAACCGTGTAAATGTCTATTATAATGGAAACGGTGCAACAGGCGGACAGTATGCTTCCGAAAAAAATCCCGACAGCAGTCGGTCAGATACAGATCACAGTTCCGATGCAGAGCTTGAAAAACTGAAAAACGGCGCGCTTCGGCTGCGGTGCACAGTCTCCCTGCCTGTAACTGAATATACGCCTGTGTCCAATCCGTTTTTAAAGGATGCGTACGAATTTTCCGGATGGCAGATGTATCAGCTGGACAACGGATTAAAATACTGGCTCTGTGAGGACGGCGCATGGCATACGGATGACGAGAGGAACGCTTCCGGAATACAGCGACGCACGCTCCATGATCAGGAAACAATCTGTCCTCTGTCTCCCAAAAACGGATATGCTATTTACCTGGATGCCCAGTGGACACCAAATGTCACACTGTCTACGCTCCCGGCATATATCCGTTCGCTGAATCTGAAACAGCGCTGCAAGAATGTCATTAAAAAAATGATCGGACGAAGCTGACAATAAAACTGAAAAACAGAAAGTCTTTACAGAGACAGATTTTACCTGATTCGTATCTGCTCTGTGAAAACTTTCTGTTTTTATTATAGAATATTACTCCTGCTCCTCTGCCCGTTGCAGGTCATTTTTGATCTGTGTCGTCGAAATCTCCGGCGTCCTCGGAAGATACACCACCTCACAGTATTCTTTCAGGAAATCAAACTTCCCTTTCCAGTCATCACCCATGACAAAAGTATCGACCTTAAACTCTTTTACATCGGAAATCTTCTGTTCCCAGCAGGTTTCCGGAATCACTAAATCCACATAACGGATGGCTTCCACGAGACGCTTGCGTTCCTCATAGGAAAAATAGCATTTTTTCTTTTTTTCTTTCCAGTTAAATTCGTCTGTCGAAATGACAACAATCAGATAATCCCCCAGCGCTTTCGCTCTCTGCAGAAGATTCACATGACCGTAATGGAGCAGGTCAAAGGTTCCATATGTAATTACTTTTTTCATTTTGAACTCCTTTTGTATCCCTTCCGTACTCTTTTTTGCCATTCGGGCGCATATCCGCCATCCCGATACAGTTATATCTTCAGTATAGCTGTCTCTGCCGGCAATGTCAATTAACCCTTGATTATTTAAAAGGAGACTGTTACTCATACGAGCTACAGTCTCCCCTGTATTGAACTTTTTTATTTCTGAATCGCTTCAGTTAATTGCTTCTCTCTGTGCGTCCGATTAAATTCTCACGAAAGAATACGTTCCATACATATCCATCGTGATCTGATACCGATCATTGCCATACATTGCCGTAAATGACAGCGTACCGCCTGGAAGGAATGTAAACCGGATATTGTTGTCCATCGTATCGTAAAACAGTACAAGAGTGTCTCTTGAAGAACATCTTGCTCTCTGGTATGTATTATCGTCTGCATCCGTTATATAAAGCGTGATAGGTGAAGAACCCGCTGCCGGACGGATCTGACCTGCTCCTTCAATCACAAACTCAGAATTCCCTGAATTTGTGATCTGCATTGCAACATAACGTACATTCTTATCACCCTGTGCAGAAGTATTTCTAAGGACGAAAGATACTACGCTCCTCAAATCAAGCTGGTTACACCACATACAGCTTCCATTCACATATAAATGGTCCACTGCAGTTCCGTCAACGTATCCACATCTGGTACAAGTAGACGGATGCTGACATGTCGCTCCAGACATCTGGTGCCCCAATGCGAAACCGTATGTCGCACCGCACTCACACTTTGCAGGCTCTGTACACGTAGCAGGATAAATGTAACTGTGCGTATGTTTTACTGTAATTTTAGCTTTTAATTTGGTAGAGCCAATTTTGGCAGTAATTGTTGCAGTACCTTTCTTCACGCCTTTAATCACTGCATTCTGCTTTTTACTTCCTGAAGTCTTAATTATCTGCACCACATTCTTATTACTGGTACTCCATTTAACTTTCTGAGAAGCATTCTTAATTTTGAGAGTCAGAGTCTTTCCGAGCTTCAGATTTGACTTTTTCTTGTTGATAGTCGGTTTAGCAGCTGCTTCTACCTGCAATATCCCTACCCCTGAAAATCCCGGGAGTACTGGCATTCCAATGGAGAAAACAAGAGCTATAATCACCGACAGCAACAGGTTTCTCTTGCCGTTTTTCATAAATACACCTTTCCCTTTCTAAACATAAATATTGTAATATGTTTAGAAAAGATTATATCGGATTTAGTAATTCTTTTCAAGTATATTTATCCATATTTTCCATTTTTATGCACTATATACAACAAAAAGCTTTCACTGCATGTATTGTACAATGAAAGCTTTTCATATTCCTGTCCTGCGACATTTTTTACAGCCTGTCCCCAGGCAGCGCTACATCAGTGTCTTCACAAAATCCTGTGACGGTGCAGGGATTACTGCATAATCCAGTACAAGACCTTCGTCACTGATCTTCGCCACTGCTGACGCGACTGCTTCCTCCACTGCTGCCACTGTGCCGGACAGAAGCACGTATGATTTTCCGCACATGCCGCGACATACACGGATTTCAAAAACAGTCACCTCTGCTGTCTTCGCCGCATGGTCCGCCGCCACGATCGCAGAAGCACCCGTAAATGTCTCAATCACACCGAGAGCTGCAATACGCTCCAGCTCTGCCGTGCAGCTGAGCGCCCTGAACAGAGATTCATGCGGATTTCCCAGCACAAAGCTGTCAATCAGTGCCTCACCGAACTGTGTCTTTGCCGCATCGGTGGATGCCTTTACTGCACTGAGATCGCCTGTATAAAGAATAATATATTTTCCGGGACATACGGTCTGCGCCTGAATCAATTCCACATCCGCCGTCTTCACGATAAGGTCAGCAGCTCTGATACCTGTGGACACTGTCTTATATTCAACCATTCCTATTGCTTTCATATCTTTCTCTCCACCTCAGTTATTCTGCCTGAATCGTAATATAATTCTCTGTCACTGCCGTTACTTTGCCTGTGATACTTGCATGAAGGCAAGTTCCCAGCGCACCCTCCGGCGGAGCTGCTACCTGCATTCCGGCCGTCACACTGTCCCCTGCCTTTACAGAGGGAACACACGGTGCACCGATGTTCTGACGAAGCATCAGCTTCACACTGTCAATTCTGCCCTGATACTGCACCATCGGTGCCGGTATGTCGTAAGGCTCCAGTCCAAGTCTGACGAGCAGTCTGTGCTCCGGCACTCTGCGCTCCTGGCGCATAGAATCCGCCGTACCACGGTCCTTTTTGTCGGGAATCCGGACTCCCTTCGCCCGCAATCCGCCTTTGTAAGCATCCAGAAGACTTCTCGGCGAGAGATCCTGATGACAGGAATACATCTCACACAGTCCACAGGAGCAGCAGAAGAATGCATTCAGGAATGCATCGGTATCTGATGTAATTCCGTTCGCAAGCGCCCGCATAAACTCGTGTGGTTTGATGGAATGCCCAATCAGATTTCTGGGACAGAGACTCGTACACATGGAGCACTGTGAACAGACAGACATCGCATTGCGGATATTAAACTGTGTCTTATTACGTCTCTTTTTGATCGGAAGACACGTGGGCGGAAGTACAAGCAATGCTTTCGTTGTCTTTGTCACAACATCAGCCGTGCTGCAGATACGCCCGGTCATCGGTCCTCCCATCAACAGAATTCCATCCTCCCGTGATACGCCTCCGGCCATGGAAAGCAACTGCCCCACAGTAATACCTACCGGCACCTCCACAGTCACCGGACTGTTCACAAGTCCTGCTACAGTAACAAATTTCGTAATAACGTTGTGATCCTCGTTGACCTTGCGCACTGCATTGAGCACCGTCTCCACGTTTACGACCACACAGCCGACCATAATCGGAATCTTACCCTGCGGCACGATCCGTCCGGTCGTCTCATAAATCAGAATAACTTCATCACCTGCCGGGTAAATATCCGGCAGCACATGAAGACGAAGTCTGTCATACTCACCGATGCTGTGCTTTACAGCCTCAAGGGAAGCCGTGTAGGACTGTTTGATCGCAATAATGCCTTCCTTTGCGTCCATTGCTTCCACAAGCATCTGCATTCCCTGGAGGATTTCATCCACGTGCGAAACAATAAGCTGACGATCCACCTTAATCAGCGGTTCACACTCCGCACAGTTCAGTATCACGGTATCTGCCTGGTCTGAGAGCTTCGCGTAAGTCGGGAATCCGGCACCGCCGGCGCCTGCAACGCCGCCCTCAAACAGGGTCTTTTTCAAGTTTTCCAAATTCATGTAACTTACACCAGCCTCTACTCAACTATGACAATTTTCTGCGGATCGTCGACGATACCGACAATACATGCATCCACGGGAGAATCCGTGTTGCTGCATGCAAGGCGCGCCGCACTGCCCGTTGCTACCAGCACAATATCCTGGATACCTGCCCCGACACTGTCAACTGCAACAAGTCTGTCCCCTGCATGGGCAGTCATTTTTTCAACAGGATCAACGATCAGGAACTTGCTTCCCACAAGATCATTATGTTTTCTTGTGCAGACTACGGTCCCCACAACTTTGCCAATTATCATGTTTGCCTCCAACGGCGCAGCATCCTGCGCCATATAACTCTTTATTTGATGATGATGCCCATTTCTCCGGAGATACCGAGGCCGTTCGCCTCATCCGTATCAATATGCATTTCCAGAGTAAACGTATCATCCACACGAATCGGTACATCCTCGAGAATACCGCCGCGTCCGCTCTCAAAACGAACCTTGACAACCTGTCTGTCCTTCACACCGAAGCGCGCTGCGTCTGCCGGTGACATATGGATGTGACGTTTTGCCACGATACACCCTTCTTCCAGATATACGACTCCTTTCGGTCCTGCCAGCGCAATCGGCGCAGAACCTTTCAGATCCCCGGAAAGACGTACGGGAGCCTTGATCCCAAGGCGGATCGTATCTGTCGCAGACACCTCCACCTGAGACTGCTTCCGTTCCGGTCCGAGAATACGCACATTCTCAATGGCGCGGAGCTTTGTACCTATCAGAGTCACACACTCCTGCGATGCAAACTGCCCGCCCATGAGTTCTTTTTTCTTTGTCAACTGGTAGCCCGGTCCAAACAGTATATCAATATCTTTTCTGCAAAGATGTACGTGTCTGGCTGAGATTCCCACCGGAACCTTATGCTCAGGATTGTATACATCCACATCCTTCAGCTGCTCCGTCACCAGTTTTACAATTGTCTGAATCAACTGCTGTTCCTGCATACCGCATCCTCCACTTTCCGTATCTTCCGGCTGAAGCTTTCTGTCTTATCGTCTCTGCATCAGCCGAAAGTATACGAGCATCCTCTCCTGCCAGATGTCAGGCTCAGATCTTCGGAAGAATCTTCTCAACGTCGTCGTGCGGTCTCGGAATTACGTGTACAGCGATAACCTCGCCGAGTCTGCCTGCTGCAGCGCTTGCAGCCTCAACTGCTGCCTTTACAGCTCCCACATCTCCGCGAACCATAACAGTTACAAGACCTGATCCGATTTTCTCTGTACCTACAAGCACAACGTTTGCTGCTTTAAGCATTGCATCTGCCGCCTCGATAGATGCGATAAGTCCTCTTGTTTCTACCATTCCCAAAGCCTGAAGTTCCATTCTGATATCCTCCTTCGATACTGATTCTGCCGCTTTCGCGGTTTTCTGTTCTGCGGTCACATTTTTCCTGCGCGCTGCCGTCTTTCTGGCTGTCGTTTTTCCGGCTGTTGTTTTTCCTGCGTTTTCAGCCGCTGATTTTTCTTCTGCCATATCGTTTCCTCACTCGTATTAGATGAAGTGATACTTCGATGCACTTTTCTGTACAAGCTTCATTGTCTCCTCGTGCGGATTTGCAATCACCGCAGATGCCACAATATTGCCTGATGCGTTTGTTTTTGCCGCTTCAACAGCCGCCTGGCACGCTGAAACACTGCCCTGGACAATAATCGTAACCAGTCTTCCGCCTAGCTTTTTTTCCCAGGTGACAAATTTAATATCTGCTGTCTTCAGCATGATATCCAACGCCTCAATTGCATCGGCAAGGTTCGGAAGTTCAATTAATCCCAATGATTTCATACGCTTGTCCTTATCTTTCTAAAACTCTGTTTCGTGCATGCGCCATGAACACCTGGCTGTTTTCTTCTGGTGCATGGCCAGGCTGATCCGTCAGATCCTCGGCAGAATTTTCTCTACGTCTGCATGCGGTCTCGGGATTACATGAACTGCCACAAGCTCACCAAGTCTGCCTGCTGCCGCTCCGCCTGCCTCTGTCGCTGCCTTGACTGCTCCGACGTCGCCGCGCACCATAACAGTTACAAGACCTGATCCGATCTTCTCTGTGCCTACAAGTGTTACATCTGCTGATTTTACCATTGCATCTGATGCCTCGATTGCTGCTACGAGACCTCTTGTTTCAACCATTCCCAATGCTTCCTGTGCCATTGTTGTATCCTCCTAATATAATATATCCGATAATGTGTAATATTTCTTTTTACAGTGCGCTGATCCTGAGCATTTTCTCACAATCCTTTGTGGGACCTGAAATCATATGCTTTGTCACAACACCAGTGATGGATTCAGCCGCCTGGGCTGCCGCATCCAGCGCCATCTGAACATCCGATACACTGCCTCTGATCTTGAGGCACGTAATAAGCGGAACCGGTAATGTTTCGGCATGTGCAGGCTTGTTCTTATCGATGGATTCGATACGTACATTTGCCGCCTTTGCCGCTGCGTCCGCTGCTACGAGGGCCGCCACGCATCCGTATACCTCCAGGATACCTGCTGCATCCTGCATAACACCTCACCCCGTTTCTTTATTCGTTGATGATCGCAATCTTCAGTCCTGTCATTGCGAGATTTGTCTTGTGCGCCTCGTTGATCTGATCGAGCGGGAAGCGGTCCGTGATCAGCTTGCTCATAGGAAGTCCGATCTGCTTTGCGCTCTTTAAGAAGTCAAAGGTTGTCGCATAATCTCTCAGCGTATAAACCCAGGAGCCTACAATCGTGATCTCCTTGGAACAGATATCAAAGTGCGGGTTGATCGTCGCATCACCGCCATTGATGAAGAAGCCCAGCTCACACAGTCCGCCGCCGTTGCGGATGAACTTGTAGATATTTGCATGAGCCATGGGATTTCCTGTACACTGGAATGCAAAATCTGCAGGATGTCCACCGAAGGAGTCCTCCACAGCTTTTGCAAGAGCCTCGATACCCTTGTGATCCTTGAAATTAACTGTTGCGGAGGCACCCATCTCCCTTGCAAAGTCGAGACGCTTCTGCTCACCATCCACTGCTGTGATGTTCTGAATACCCATGGTCTTCAGAATCGCGATACAGATCAGTCCGATCGGTCCGCAGCCCTGTACTGCCACACGGCTGTTGAAACGGAGAATGCCTGTGGATTTTGCTCTCTCCACCGCATGGATCAGAACGGCACACGGCTCAATCAGGATTCTGGAATCAAGATCCAGATCGCTTACATTGAATACGGTGGAACCGCCGCGGATTACAATATAATCAGCGAACCATCCGTTCAGATGAATGTCGTCGTCCGGAAGGAGTCCGTAAACATCTGCTCCTCCCACATTCTGACGGTTCAGGTCATACATGGTGATATCGGGATTGTCCTTGAAAATCATGCATGTAACAACCTTGTCCCCCAGCGCCAGAGGCTTTCCTGCGCTGTCTTTCTTTACATTTTTACCCATTTTTACGATCTCGCCGGTACCTTCATGTCCCAGAACAACCGGGATCAGACCGAAGGGATCTCTCTTGAACTCGTGAGCGTCTGTACCGCAGACACCGCAGCCCTCTACCTTTACGAGAATATCATCATCACCGATTTCCGGAATCGGATACTCTTTGATGTCGTAGTGTTCCAGCGCTGTAAGCATTGCCACTCTGGAGGTCTTCGGAATCGCACCGCCTGTTGATGACGGTTTTGACGGCGCTGCTGATACACTTCCGCCCTGCTTCATTTCTTCCAGGACCTGTTTTACAATAGCTTCTATATTCATTTCCATAGTTTTGTCTCCTTATCGAATGCAGAGTGCATCTGCCATAACACATCTTCTGCTCTTGGTGAAGTTCTTTGCGGATGTAAGTCCCTCACCGGTACGGCTGCAGATGGTAAAGGTTGCATATCCCTCTCCGCCGAATCCAAGTGCCGCGTAGGACGGCGCATTCTTTACAAAAATGGCGGTATCAATGGCCTTGCCGTATTTCGTCAGATTGTTGATGTTCGTGGAATGCATGTGTGCCGAGTGACGGTTTCCGTGCTCCAGCTCCACCGCAACTGCGATTCCTTCATCCACGTCCTTCACTCTCACTACGCCGAGAATCGGCATCATCAGCTCTTCCCAGATCAGAGGATTCGTCTTTTCACCTTCAAAGATAATACAGCGAATCTCGTCACCCACAGATACACCGATCATATCCAGAAGCACCTTTGCACTTCTGCCGACACATTTGCGGTTCAGTGTGCGCTTGCCGTCTTTTTCAACAAATACTGTCTTAATCAGCCGGTCTACCTCTTCTTTGCTTGCATGGTAGCTTCCGGCCTGCTCCATATGATAGATCAGCTCGTCTGCAATCGTATCGACTGCGATAACTTCCTTCTCTGCAATACACGGAAGATTATTATCGAAAGTACAGCCGTTGATGATATCCTCCGCCGCTTTCTGAAGACGTGCCGTCTCATCCACAAGCACCGGCGGATTGCCTGCGCCTGCACCCATCGCCCTCTTGCCCGAGGAGAGAACCGTCGTGACAACACCCGGTCCGCCTGTCGCTACGAGAAGCGAAATATCTTTATGTCCAAAAATGGTCTTGCTGACTTCCATCGTCGGAACCTCTACTGCCGTTGCTATATTGTCCGGACCGCCTGCCTCAATACTGGAGCGGTTCACCATGTCAATGGCAAGATTGGAAACATTTTTAGCTGCCGGATGCGGGGCAAATACCACTGTATTTCCTGCGGCAATCATACCGATGGAATTGCAGATAACAGTCTCGGTAGGATTCGTCGACGGGCAGACAGCTCCGATCACGCCCCAGGGTCCCATCTCGGTCAGTGTCAGACCTCTGTCTCCGGACCAGGCGATAGTGGAGAGATCCTCTGTTCCCGGTGTCTTCTCGGCAACAAGCTGATGCTTCAGAATCTTGTGCCCCACATTGCCCATGCCTGTCTCCTGCACGCCCAGCTCGGCAAATTCCTTTGCCATCGCCAGCGTATTTTTGCGGATGTTGGAGATAATCTTCTCTCTGAACTCCAGAGGCATCGGCTGAATCTCCTTCTGTGCTGCCTTTGCTGCTGCGATTGCCTCCTCAGCAGTCTCAAAAATTCCGTGCAGCTTTGAAGTTTTTTTATGTACTCCTGTTTCCGGCGCAGTCATTTCCTTTAATACATTCCGGACAATTTCCTGAATCTGCTGTTCATTAATTGCCATGAAAGCGCCTCCTTATTTCATCTGAGCCAGGATTTTCTTTGTCACCTCTGCAACTACCTTCTCCAGATCAACATCTGAGGAGCTGCCGCAGCTGCAGGAACCTTTGCATGCATGGCATCCCTTGCCTTCTCCATTGATCTCTTTGCAGAGATTTGCCGGATGCTTGCCCGGAAGTCCCATTTTTCTTCTGATTTCATAGAGCTTTTCAATCTGCTCTTTATCAAACTCCTTCGGTCCGCCCAGCATTTTTGCCTTGTAGAGAAGCTCTGCGTAGAACTCAACAGACTCCATCTTCAGATATGCAGCCAAAAGGTCTGTACTCCAGGTAAGAGCTCCGTGGCTCTCAAGAAGAACTGCATCATAGTACGGAAGGTATTTCTCAAGTCTGTCAGGTATCTCGTTGGTGGACGGTGTACCATACTCAGCGATCGGAACACAGCCCAGAGCAATTACCGCCTCCGGCATGATCGGCTGTGTAAGCGGAATACCTGCAATCGCGAAGGATGTAGCGAAGGACGGATGAGCATGTACCACGGCTCCTACATCCGGTCTCTTCTCATATACACGCATGTGCATCTTGATTTCGGAAGACGGTCTGAAATTGCCGTTTGCCTGAAGCACATTTCCTTTCGCATCTACCTTGCAGATATATTCCGGCGTCATGAAGCCCTTGGAAACTCCTGTCGGTGTGCAGAGGAACTCGTTGTCATTGAGCTTGACAGAGAAATTGCCGTCGTTGGCTGCAACCATTCCTCTGTCATAAACGCGTTTTCCGATATCACACATCAGTTTTTTAATCTCATACTCGTTCATTGCCATGGAAAAATCCTCCTTGCATGTTTGTTTTTGTTGTTTTTGTTTTGATTTAATTTATTCTACCACGCATCCCAACAAAAAGCAACTTCTTTTTCAATATTTTATTCTGTGCTGAAAAATGTGGTTTTTCCTTTAAAATGCTGAGTTTTTCACGTTTTTTCAAAGATTGCTCCGAAAACCAACTAAAACCACGCTTCGTTCTTCTTTTCCATCCGACTGATCTGCCTCTCAAATTTAAACAATCTCCGCAGAAACACTTGCTTTTTTCCCTGTTTTATGTAGAATGTAAATTGTATGTCCTTTTCCGGCTGCGATGCAATGTCTGCATGCCGGCAAGGGGCCGGATATACAGTAAATGATATATATTAGAAGAAAAATGAGGTTATGAAATGATCAGTGCAAATAATGTAACACTCCGAATCGGAAAAAAGGCTTTATTTGAAGATGTCAACATCAAATTTACAGAGGGCAACTGTTACGGTCTGATCGGTGCAAACGGTGCCGGAAAATCCACATTTCTGAAGATTCTTTCCGGAAAGCTGGAGACGACGAAGGGTGATGTGGTCATGACACCGGGACAGCGTCTCTCTGTGCTCGAGCAGGACCATTTCAAATATGATGAGTACCCGGTACTCGATACGGTTATCATGGGCAACCAGAGACTGTATGATATCATGAAGGAAAAAGAAGCCATCTACTCCAAAGAGGATTTCACAGACGAGGACGGCATTCGCGCCAGTGAGCTGGAAGGTGAATTTGCCGAGATGAACGGCTGGGAGGCAGAATCTGATGCCGCCACCCTTCTGAACGGACTTGGTATTGATCCGTCGCTGCACTACAGTCTGATGAAGGATCTGACCGGAAACGATAAGGTCAAGGTACTTCTTGCCCGGGCCCTATTCGGCAACCCGGATATCCTGCTTCTGGACGAGCCGACAAACCACCTGGATCTGGATGCCATCAACTGGCTTGAAGAGTTTCTGATCAATTTTGACAATACGGTGATTGTCGTATCCCATGACCGTTATTTCCTGAACAAGGTCTGCACACAGATCGCGGACATCGACTACGGCAAAATCCAGCTGTACGCCGGCAACTATGATTTCTGGTACGAGTCCAGCCAGCTTCTGATCAAACAGATGAAGGAAGCCAACAAGAAAAAAGAAGAAAAGATCAAGGAGCTGCAGGAATTCATCTCCCGTTTCTCCGCAAATGCTTCCAAATCCAAGCAGGCGACCTCCAGAAAGCGTGCCCTTGAAAAAATCCAGCTGGATGAGATCAAACCATCCAGCAGAAAATATCCGTACATCGACTTCCGTCCGAACCGCGAGATCGGCAACGAAGTCCTTATGGTCGAGAATCTGTCCAAGACCATTGACGGTGTAAAGGTACTGGATAATATCACATTTACTCTTGGCCACAATGACAAGGTCGCTTTTGTCGGCGGAAACGAGCTTGCAAAAACTGTTTTCTTCCAGATTCTCATGGGAGAGATGGAGCCGGATGAGGGAACGTTCAAGTGGGGCGTCACCACATCGAGAGCGTATTTTCCGAAGGACAGTACGAAGGAGTTTGACACAGATCTGACAATTGTGGACTGGCTGACACAGTTCTCCGAGATCAAGGATGCCACGTATGTCCGCGGCTTTCTTGGCAGAATGCTGTTTGCCGGCGATGACGGCGTGAAGAAGCTTCGGGTTCTCTCCGGAGGTGAGCGCGTCCGCTGCCTGCTTTCCAAGATGATGATTTCCGGTGCCAATATCCTGATCCTGAATGAACCGACCGACCATCTGGACATGGAATCCATCACCGCCCTGAACAACGGCATGATCAAATTCCCGGGCGTAATGCTTTTCTCCTCCCGTGACCACCAGATCGTTCAGACAACAGCGAACCGTATCATGGAATTTCTTCCCAACGGCAGACTGATCGATAAAATCACATCATACGATGAGTATCTTGAAAGTGATGAGATGGCACGAAAGAGACAGGTTTATACAACGGCAGGTGCCCCTGAGGATAATTAAATTCGCAAAAGACTGCTGCATATGAATCAGATCTGATCCATGTGCAGCAGTCTTTTATTCGCTCATATACAGTCAATTGTTTCAGAATGATCCCGTGTGTCCGCCTGCCGAACCACCGTCCGATGTACTGTGGGTACTGCTTCCTCCTCCGGAATTTTTCTCTTTTTTTCGTCTGTCTACGGTATTGTAAAGGAAAATATCCCGGGCTCTCGTCACACGGAAGCTTCCCTTCCGTATATATTCATGTGCCCGCTTTTCCGGTGCCACGGTCTTCAGCTGCCCCAGGAGAACCAGGAATACGATCAGGCTGATTACGAGACCGACCCCGAGAGAAATCAGAAGCCTGACTCCCATGCTCATCTTCTCCTCATACTCGTGTCCGACATCAAAGGGCCGCCCCTCTTCTTCATATTCCACAATGAACTGCTCTGCCAGATCTCCGAACCGCTCAAAAGCAGAATAATACGCTCCATCTGAGAGATCCTCCGAAATCAGATCATCCATCCGCTGCAGACCATAGTCAGTAAAGATGCGGATGGCCCTGCCTCTGGTCGCGAAATGAAACTTCCGCTCTTCCATGCTGACCATCAGGATAATTCCATCAATCTCATCACCGTAGCCATACCCGTTCTCATAGTAAAAATCATCTGTAAAATCCTGCGGTGATTTTCCCCCACAGGAATCTGTGGTAGCTACAACCACATCACAGCGATGTGCTTCTGCAATTTCCAGAAGCTGTTCCTGAAGCTTCTCCTCCTCACTGTCATCCAGAAGATCCGCCATATCCACTACTTTCCGGTCATTATCGGCAAGAGCCGTCATTCCGAAAGAAAGTACAAGAAGAAGCGTCAGGAAAAGTCCTTTTATCCAGTTTGTTTTTTTCATCTTCAGCTCCTCCTAAAACAGTCCTGTAATCAGCATTGTCAGAGCGGCGGCCGCCACAAAGACTGCGCCTGCAATCCTCACTGCTTTTCCTTTATCCACAGGGAGATTTCCGACAAATTTCCCTGTCTGTCCGTTCATGGCAAATGTATACAGCTTATCTTTGTATTTAGTATTCAGTATCCACACCGGCAGCAGTGCATACGTAATTTTCCCCTGTGAAAGCCGTATATTCGTGTGCTCCGGAACACAGGTTGCGTATCCCTGGATCGTACCGAGGAATGCTGACACCGTACTGTCCCTCATCCTCTGATTCGCAACGGGCGCACACTGCTCGGCTGTCTGATCAAACTTGTCTGCAACGTATCCGGCCAGATATGCTGTCTGGAAATCCACACAGTCGGAATAATCAAATGGCTCCACAGACTGCATCAGCGTATCATCCATCTTCTCAGAACCGTCAACTGGAACATTGTCAAAACCGATCTCACCACTGCGGCTGACAAGGTAATGACTTGTCTCCGTATATTCATAGTCTCCGCGCTCCCAGCATCTGACTCTCGTGGCCCTGCAGCTGATATCCGCCTGCGCATCACAGTCATACAGCCAGAACGGCACATACACACCTCTGATTTCTTTGATCCGGTTTTCACTTTTAAACATCGAAGGAAGAAGAATTTTTCCCTTCAGATGGGATTTCAGTTTCTCCCTGGCCGATTTTTCATCCAGTTTAAAGGGGATCACCACATCAGGCCGAAGCATGCCTTCAAACTGTTTTGCCACAATCACATTGTTGCCGCAGTACGGGCAGCTTGTGGAAGCCATTGTGCGGTCACCGACAATTTCTCCTCCACACGATTCACACGTATACGACACAAGCGTCTCATCTTCCAGCCTTTCATCCGATTGCCTGACCACATCCGCATCCCACTTTGGATCTGTATCCTCCGACAGATTTTCCTCGTCAAACTGCTTCAGTGTCTCCATTTCAAATTCCGTGTCACAGTATGGACATTTCATCTTCTGTGATCTGCTGTCAAAGACAATGGAGCCCCCGCAGCACGGACATTTATACTCAAAAGTACCTGCCATTTTTTCCTCCTGCCCCTGGTTTGTTGTAAGATTTACAGCGGCAGACGATGTACGTCTGCCGCCCGCAGGGCTTTTCCCTGTTTTAGTCAAACGGATACAAGCAAGTCCCTGCCTGCCACTTAATGCTCTGCGCATTTGAAGCGGGTGCCTTACTTGATTCGGTTAAGTCACTGACGTCTGTCATTTTCATCAAAAATATCGCCACACTCGGGACAGAATTTCGGCGGATGCGCCGGGTCCTCCGGCTTCCAGCCACACTTGTCACACTGATATACCGGTGCTCCTGCCGGACGTCTTGCACCGCACTCTGAGCAGAATTTTCCTCTGTTCACAGCTCCGCAGGAACACATCCAGCCTTCTTCCGGCTTCTTTGCTCCGCATTCCATACAGAATTTTCCGGTATTTACAGCCCCGCAGGAACATGTCCAGCTGTCCTTTGACGGTGCCTGTTCCTGAGCCGGTGCCTGTGGTCTGGCCTGCTGCCTGCTTCCCATTGCGTACAGATCCTGGGCATTCAGTCCTCCCTGTGCTGCCGCCATACCCATTCCCATAAATCCGGTCATTGCACCGGCCTTGTTTGCAGCTGCCGCGCGCATTGCATCGGCCTGCGCTCCTGCCAGTGTCGCTGCCGCCATTGTCGGATCACGCATCACGGCGCTCTTCTGAAGCTGCTTGATCATATCCTCGTCTTCTTTTGATGCGGAAACAGAATTCACGCCGAAGGAAGCTATCACAATTCCTCTTAATTCTTTCCATTTTCTGGAGAGGACATCATTCAATGCATCCGCCAGCTCCATCGTATGTCCTGGAAGAGAGCTGTAGCGAATTCCCATATCGGAAATGCGCGCAAATGCAGGCTGCAGCGCAGTCAGAAGCTCACTTTTCAGCATGCTGTCCATGTTGGAGCGATCATAAGTATTCTCCACATTGCCGCAGACATTTGTGTAGAACAGAATCGGATCCGCAATCCGGTAGGAATATTCACCGTTGCAGCGGATGGAAATGTCCACGTCAAGTCCGATATTGCGATCTGTCACCCGGAACGGAACAGGCGTCGCTGTGCCATATTTGTTGCCCATGATCTCCTTCGTGTTGAAATAATAGACGCGCTGATCCTTCGGTGCTTCCCCTCCGAACGTAAAACGTTTTCCAATTTCACCGAAAGTGCGTTTAATTCCATCCCCGAGACTGCCTGAGAAAATGCTTGGCTGTGTACCGCTGTCATAGACAAACTCACCCGGCTCTGCGCAGACCTCCGCAACCTTGCCATTTTCCACAATGATCATACACTGTCCGTCAGCAACTGCAATAACCGATCCGTCTGTAATAATGTTGTCACTTCCGTGTCTGTTGGAAGAGCGCCTTGATGTTTTCTTCCTTCCTTTTTCCACGAGAACGTCCGCATCCATGGCTTCACAGTAAAAATACTCTTTCCACTGATCTGCCAGAACGCCGCCTGCCGCCCCTGCTGCCGCTTTGATTAATCCCATATTCTGATCCTCCATATGTATTCGTTTTTATTTTGTCATAAACTACCTGTTTAATAATTATATCAGCTTTTTTCCTGCTCTACAATACTTATGTCATGGAGTATTCTGTATCATCTCCTGCATACAAAAGCAGAGCCGCCTATCCGTATTATACGGACTGACGGCTCTGCTACTCCCATCACTCATCAAATATGCTTACAATTTCACCGTCGAGAATGCGGTTTGTATTCTTTACCGCGCAGAAGTTGCCGCACATACTGCACGTATCCTCCTTCTCCGGCTTTGCCTCTGCACGGTAGCGGCGCGCCTTTTCCGGGTCCATACTCAGATCAAACATCGCCTCCCAGTCGAGGCGCTTTCTCGCCTCACTCATTTTGTAGTCCCAGTCAGCGGCTCCCGGAACACCCTTTGCAATATCTGCAGCGTGGGCTGCTATTTTCGCAGCTATGATTCCTTCCTTTACATCGGCAGCATTGGGAAGGCGCAGATGCTCTGCAGGTGTCACGTAGCAGAGGAAAGCAGCCCCGTTTGCTGCCGCAATAGCTCCGCCGATGGCAGAGGTAATATGATCATAGCCCGGAGCAATGTCTGTCACGAGAGGCCCGAGCACGTAAAATGGTGCACCGTGACACAGTGTCTTCTGAATTTCCATATTTGCCGGAATCTGGTTCATCGGCATATGGCCCGGTCCCTCAATCATTACCTGAACATCTTTCTCCCATGCACGCTTTGTCAGTTCCCCCAGCGTAATCAGCTCTTCGATCTGGGCCGTGTCGGTGGCATCCGCAATACAGCCGGGACGGCAGGCATCACCGAGGCTCATGGTGATATCGTACTCCCTGCAGATATCCAGAATCTCATCATAATGTTCATAGAACGGATTTTCCTTTCCCGTCATCTCCATCCATGCAAACATGATGGAACCTCCGCGAGAAACGATATTCATCAGGCGCTTGTTCTGCTTGAACCTGGCTGCCGTAGCGCGGTTCATACCACAGTGAATCGTCATGAAATCCACGCCGTCCTCGGCATGCATCCGCACAATATCGATCCACTCCTCCGAAGTGATCTTGCCGAGCGCCTTATGATAATATACAACGGCATCGTAGATTGGCACCGTTCCGATCATTGCAGGGCATGTCTCCGTAAGCTTTCTGCGGAAGCTTCTCGTATCTCCGTAAGAGCTCAGATCCATAATCGCCTCTGCGCCCATCTCCACAGCCGAGCGAACCTTCTCGTACTCCATATCCACATCCTTCCAGTCTCTGGATACGCCGAGATTTACATTGATCTTCGTCGTCAGCTTTGCGCCGACACCGCTTGGATTCAGGCTCGTGTGCTTTTTATTGCAGGGTATAATAACCTCTCCCCTGGCAATCAGCCCGCGGAGCACTTCTGCATCCATATGCTCTTTTTCTGCAACAATCTTCATCTGGGGGGTGATGATCCCCTGTCTTGCGGCATTCATCTGTGTCGTATAATCTGCCATCTTTTCTTTTCCTCCCTGTTATGTGTCTTGTCTCCTGCACCATCGGCTTTGGGTCTGCCGGCAGGATACGGATACACAAACAGCTCCGGCATGACAGACTGCACAGCCAGAGATTTCTCATCACAACCAACCGGCGCCTTCGCCATCACCGGAAACGGATTTCAGAATCTTCTTCACGTTTCCTCATGAACACAGGCTGCTTTGCAGCTTATTCTGTATTCTCACCGGCGATACGGACGTCCTCCCGCCCGTTTTGTATAGCGGCAGAAGGTGGTGCCCCCAATCCGCCGCTGCTGAAAATAATGCCAAAAAAACTGCGATACGCCAGGCAGCATATCGCAGTGTATAATAATTCCATGTGATCCCTACGTTGGCATTATCCAAATCAGGTTTCGGGTCAAAGCGATACAGCTTACTCTCAGCCTGTTTACACAAGCTCCCCGTCTTTTCAGTTAAATTGATTGTAGCACAGCAGTCTCTGCAAGTCAACACACGATATATGCTTTTACAGAGAACACAGCTGTAATGTTACTGCATGGCCAAACTGTAACGCTGTAATCATGCAGCGCAGAACACAGCTTCCCCCAGAAGTTCACCGCTCACAACAGCCGCGAAATACAGCAGAACTCTCGAGCAGAGCGTCACAATCCACACACAGTCATCCTCAACCGTATGCGGCGCACACATATACTCAAAATGCGTGCGTTCTATACTGTCAAGCAGCGCTTTTGGTCCATCCATCCTGCGTACTTCTTCCCGCTGTCTGCGGAAAATCATCTTCGCCTCCGGCGTACGCACGTAACTGCGCAGCCAGTATTTCATCTCCCGCTCGTACAGGCAGTGATCCTTCAGATTTCCTTCATAGGACACATTATGAGGAAATGTAAAATAATCTGCAAGGTAATGCATTACAACACCGATCCTGCGCCAGAGAACACGCTCATTATATTCACCGCTCTCTCCCTCGGCTGACAGATGACAGATACTTTCACGCAGCTTCTCATAAGAGGTCATGTACTCATGAGGCGATGTAATCATCTTCGGTGTCAGATCCGGAAGAATGGATCCAAGGTAAAATGCTTTTTTATGTTTTACGAGTTCTTCGAGACGAAGCTCTCTGACAAGATATCCGGCAAGAGAAATATGTGATTTTTTACGCATAGTGTCCTCCAAATATTGCCAAACATCCGCATAAATCCTGCGGAAATCGTTATACAACCTTACATATTGTACTCTACAGCCGGACAAATTGCAATGTTTTTTTCAGGAAACGTTACTGTTGCTTCTCAAAGCGTACTGTTCACCCCGTTTACAGCAACACGCACAGATACTGCTATCGCGTCGCTACCGTCGCAATGTCAACCAGTGTCAGCGTGCTAACATTATTGTTTTCAAGGCTGGTGATCAGCGCCGTCGCCGTATCCAGAGAGGTCAGTACATTGACGCCCGTCTCGATTGCATTTCGCCGGATTATGAAGCCATCCTTCGCATGCTCCACACCCTGGGACGGAGTGTCGATGACAAGGTCGATCTCATGACCGAGGATCAGATCGAGAATATTCGGTGATTCCTGCTCCACTTTCCTGGTCAGACGCACCTGTACATCCGCCTCCATCAGCGCCCTGGCCGTACCCTTTGTCGCAAATATATTATAGCCCAGAGCCTCAAAGCGCTTCGCAATCTGTACCGCTTCTTCTTTATCAGAATCCCGCACAGTCATAATCATATTTTTATGTCTCGGCAGATGAATTCCTGCACCGATAAAGGCCTTGTAAAGAGCCTCATCAAAGGTCGCAGCGATGCCAAGGCACTCTCCCGTGGATTTCATCTCCGGTCCGAGGCTGATATCTGCACCGCGGATCTTCTCAAAAGAAAATACCGGCATTTTGATGGCAAAGTAATCTGCCTCAGGCTGCAGTCCCGGTTCGTAGCCCAGCTCTCTGATCTTCTTTCCGAGAATTACTTTTGTGGCAAGGGGGACGATAGGAATACCTGTCACTTTGCTGATATAAGGTACTGTACGGCTGGAACGCGGATTAACCTCAATCACGTATACCTGATTGTTGCTGACAATAAACTGAATATTGATCAGTCCGATCACGTGGAGGGATCGCGCAAGCTTCCGCGTATAATCCTCAATGACGCTCTTGATTTCTCCGGAAATACTCTGTGCCGGATAAACAGAAATACTGTCACCGGAATGGATGCCGGCCCGCTCAATATGCTCCATGATACCTGGAATCAGGACATCCTCACCATCACAGACAGCATCCACCTCAATCTCCTTGCCGACCAGATATTTGTCGACGAGAATCGGATGCTCCTGGGCAATCCGGTTGATTACCCCGATGTACTGTTCCACATCTTCATCGTTAATTGCGATCTGCATTCCCTGACCGCCAAGCACGTAGGATGGGCGAACCAGCACAGGGTATCCAAGCCTGTTTGCAACTTTCTTTGCTTCTTCCGCCGTGAACACCGTATCACCGGACGGTCTCGGAATCCCGCACTGCTCCAGAATTCCGTCAAACAGTTCTCGATCCTCTGCAGCATCCACATTTTCCGCAGATGTTCCAAGAATCTTCACGCCCATCTTCATCAGAGACTCCGTCAGCTTGATGGCCGTCTGTCCGCCGAACTGCACGACAGCTCCGTCCGGCCTCTCCAGTCGGACAACATTCTCCACGTCCTCGGGTGTCAGCGGCTCGAAATACAGCTTATCTGCAATATCAAAATCGGTACTTACAGTCTCCGGGTTGTTGTTGATGATGATGGTCTCGTAACCTTCCTTTGCAAAAGCCCACGTACAGTGAACAGAACAGAAGTCAAACTCGATTCCCTGTCCAATGCGGATCGGACCTGAACCGAGAACCAGCACCTTCTTTTTGCCGCTCGTCTCCTCCGCCTCATTCTCACTGCCAAATACGGAATAATAATACGGAGTCGTCGCTGCAAATTCTGCTGCACACGTATCTACCATCTTGTAAGCGGCCACAATGTTGTTCGCATAGCGCAGCTCTTTGATTTCTTCTTCTGTCTTTCCCGTCAGCCGGGCGATCACATTGTCCGGGAACTCGATTCTCTTTGCCTCCTTCAGAAGCTCCACAGTCAGCTCCTGAGTTTTAAGCGCCTGCTCCATCTCCACCAGAATTGCCAGCTTGTCAATAAACCACACGTCAATCTGTGTGATCTCATGGATCTGTTCGTAGGAAATACCGCGGCGAAGCGCCTCCGCAATGACCCATATCCGACGGTCATCCACACAGCCCAGCTGTCCAAGCAGCTCCTCCTCTGTCAGAGCTGAGAAATCATAGGACATCAGGCTGTCCACATGCTGCTCCAGAGAACGAATCGCCTTCATCAGACCGCCCTCAAAGCTGTCGGAAATGCTCATGACTTCTCCGGTGGCTTTCATCTGTGTCGTCAGCTTCCTGCTGGCACTGATAAATTTGTCGAAAGGCAGACGCGGCATCTTCACAACGCAGTAATCCAGCATGGGTTCGAAGCTCGCGTACGTCTTTCCGGTAATCGCATTTTTAATCTCGTCGAGAGTATATCCCAGTGCAATTTTCGCAGCCACCTTCGCAATCGGATAACCGGTCGCTTTGGATGCAAGGGCAGAGGAACGGCTGACACGCGGGTTCACCTCGATGACACAGTACTCAAAGCTGGTGGGATGAAGGGCAAACTGAACGTTACAGCCTCCGGTAATCTTCAGCTCACTGATGATATTCAGTGCCGAAGTACGCAGCATCTGGTATTCCTTGTCGCCAAGCGTCTGTGACGGAGCCACCACGATACTGTCTCCTGTATGCACGCCCACCGGGTCGATATTTTCCATGTTGCAGACGGTAATCACATTGCCGGCACCGTCACGCATCACTTCGTACTCAATTTCCTTCCAGCCTGCGATACAGCGCTCCACAAGCACCTGTCCCACACGACTTAAACGCAGTCCGTTTTCCAGGATTTCCACCAGCTCTGCATAGTTGTGGGCAATACCTCCGCCGCTGCCGCCCAGTGTATAAGCAGGGCGCAGAACAACGGGATATCCGATCGTCTGAGTGAATTCCACGCCTTCCTGCACGCTCTCAACAACTCTCGATGGTGCCACAGGCTCCCCGATTTTTTCCATGGTGCTCTTAAATTCCAGACGGTCCTCCGCCTTTTTGATTGTCTCGGAGGTGGTGCCAATCAGCCTGACGTTATTTTCCCGTAAAAAACCGCGCTCCTCCAGCTCCATGGCCAGATTCAGTCCCGCCTGTCCGCCCAGCGTCGGGAGAACGCTGTCAGGACGCTCCTTCAGGATCAGCTGCTCCACAACTTCCACCGTCAACGGTTCAATATAAACCTTGTCTGCGATATCCTTGTCTGTCATGATGGTGGCCGGATTGGAATTGAGCAGGACAACCTCTATTCCTTCTTCTTTCAGAGAACGGCACGCCTGTGTCCCTGCATAGTCAAACTCGGCTGCCTGCCCGATCACAATGGGGCCGGAACCAATTACAAGTACTTTTTTTATTTCCGGATTCTTCGGCATTACGCATTCACCTCCATCATTTTCATAAAGCGGTCAAACAGATACCCTGAATCCTGCGGTCCCGGGCATGCCTCCGGATGATACTGCACCGTAAAAATATTCTTTCCCGTATAGGACAGCCCCTCGTTTGTCCCGTCATTTACATTTTCAAAAGCCGGAACAGCAATCTTCGGATCCAGATGCTCCGTATCCACGACGTAACCATGATTCTGTGAAGAAATATACACTCGCCCTGTGGCAAGATCACGCACAGGATGATTGCCGCCGCGATGACCGTATTTCATTTTATACGTATCAGCGCCGTTGGCCAGTGCCATCAGCTGATGACCGAGGCAGATCGCAAAAATCGGTACATCGGAAACATACAGCTTTTTAATTTCTTCTATAATGGAAGTACATTCCTTCGGATCTCCCGGTCCGTTTGAGAGCATAATACCATCCGGAGCAGCTGCCAGAATCTCCTCTGCCGGTGTCAGCGCAGGATATACGGTCACTTCGCAGCCGCGCTCATTCAGACTGCGGGCAATATTGCGCTTTGCACCGAGATCGAGAAGCGCCACCTTCGGCCCACTGCCCTCCAGGACATACTTTTCCCTGCAGGTTACTTTTTCAACTACATTTCCAGTTGTGTAAGCGGATAATCTGGGAAGGATTTCTTCGATCTGAAAATTCTCGTCCGTTGTGATGCAGCCGTTCATGGTGCCCTTCTCACGGAGAATTTTAGTAAGTGCTCTCGTGTCAATTCCCGCAATGCCGGGAATATCATATTTTAATAAGAAATTCTGAATCGTATCTTCGGAACGGAAGTTGCTTGGAAGACGTGATAATTCACGAACGATAAAAGCATCCAGCCACGGTCTTTCTGATTCCATGTCCTGGTAGCATATGCCATAATTGCCAATCAATGGATACGTCATAACGACTGCCTGTCCCGCATAAGACGGATCAGTCAGAACCTCAAGATAACCGGTCATGGAAGTGTTGAACACAATCTCGCTGATTACCTCCCGCGTCGAGCCAATACTTTTCCCGGTGAATACAGTCCCGTCTTCCAGTATTAGAAAAGCTTTCATTCTGTCTTCGAACTCCTTTCTTCTGTTGTACTCATTGGCATGCAAAACGGAAATCCTCCGTCTCACTCATTCCTGCAGATACAGGTCACCTTAAGACTCTGCATCCGAATTTCAGCCATGCCGATTAAGATACGCTGCGCATCCTCGCGCAAAACGTACCCACCTGCATGGCTGAATTAAGAATACCCAAATTGTTGTGATTCTACCATATCTCTTTTCATATTGCAACAGTTTTTTGCAGTACGGACGGAAGTCTGCAATGGCAACATTACCGTTCACTGGCAAGCCAGTAAACAGTAACATGGCAACATTTCACCCATGCTGCATACAATAAAAATGATTCAACCCAGGAGCATACAATGAAACCAGAAATGACAGGCCACCCCGTACGAATGATGCAGAATGATTTTCCGGATCAGGGAACGCTCCAGATCACCGCACTTTCTGAACAGAATCTGCCCATTGAGGATGCGGTCATTGATCTCTCCTATACGGGAGACCCGGGAACAATTCTTGAAGAAATACAGACCGATCAGAACGGCAAATCGGAAATACTGACGCTGAATACTCCGCCTATCGAATACAGCCTTCAGCCCTCCGAGGTACAGCCCTACGCAGAATATACGATCCGTATCACAGCCCCCGGATACGAAGCCCTGACCGTCAGCGGTATTGAAGTGCTCAGCCAGCAGCTTTCCCTGCAGAGCGTGCGCATGCGCCCGCTGGAACCGCAGCAGCTTCCTGATACCATCGTCATCCCTGACCACACTCTGTATGGTCTCTATCCTCCCAAGATCGCCGAGGATGAAATTAAACCGGTCAATGTAAGCGGCGAAATCGTACTGGATGAGGTCGTCGTACCGGAATACATTGTCGTCCACGACGGCACTCCCCGGGACACGACTGCCGGCAACTACTATGTCCGCTATAAAGACTATATTAAGAATGTGGCCAGCAGCGAAATCTATGCCACATGGCCTTACGAATCACTGATTGCCAACATCCTCGCTATCCAGTCTTTCACAATGAACCGGGTTTACACGGAATGGTACCGCAATAAGGGCTACAATTTCACTATCACCTCTTCCACCGCCTTCGACCAGAAGTGGATGTTCGGACGTAATATATTTGAAAGTATTGATGCCGCGGTGGACGATGTCTTTCTTCATTACCTGTCCCGTCCGAATGTGCGTCAGCCGATCCTGACCCAGTACTGTGACGGCCGGCGTGTCCAGTGTCCCCAGTGGCTCTCTCAGTGGGGCAGCGCCGCCCTGGGAGAAGAAGGGTACGAAGCAATCGAAATCATCCGGAATTATTATGGAGACAACATGTACATCAATATTGCTGAAGAGGTATCAGGCGTGCCGGAATCCTATCCGGGATTTCCGCTCTCCATCGGCTCTGTGGGCTCCGATGTCATGAAAATCCAGGAACAGCTCAACAGAATTTCCGACGATTATCCGCTGATCCCGAAGCTGACTCCGGATGGAGTATTCGGCGAGCGGACACAGGATGCTGTGCAGACATTCCAGTCTGTTTTCGGATTAACTCAGGACGGCATCGTCGGAAACAGAACGTGGTACCGGATTCAGGACATTTATGTGGCGGTGACGCGACTGGCAGAAAATGTCTGACACTATGCAAAAACTCGAATACCCGGCGGCGGATATTCGAGTTTTTAAATATGCTTATTATTTCACAGAAGGAAATATGCTCAGAACTTTTCAATTTCCAACAATCTCTACATTAAGCCACTGTATTAATTATCCGATCTTTTTTCCCTCCTTCGCGATATTCATATAGTATGGAAGAATCGTCTTGTATTTTTCGAACTCGTCATATGGGATTACTGTTGGGGAAATTACAATATCATTCTCCAGCCCAATATCTGCAGAAACATCCCATACCTGCTTCAGCTTCTCCTGCAGCTCCATTCTGTCACCTTTTACAATCGCTGTGATATCAATATCTGATTCACTGTCAAAATCGCCCCTTGCATAAGAGCCATACAGAAATATCCCTATAATATTTTCACCGTAATAACGTTTATAGCAATCAACCATTTCTTTCGTAATTACATCAATCTGACTTCCAGAACACATAATGCATCCTTTCATCATATATTTTTTCAGTTTTTCCATCTTACGGAAGCAAAGTGCCTTCCTGGTAAGAATATTTTAAATATTCCGGGGTACTGTAAAAAACA
>SFEV01000107.1 GCA_004557975.1 Lachnospiraceae bacterium | reverse complement strand
GACTTATCGGCACAGAAAGAGGTGTTTACAGAAGAAATGACAAAGAAACAGTTAACATTAGAAGTAATAGAGCGTTTGAAGAAGGAATATCCGGAGGCAGGATGCACGTTGGATTACGATGAGGCCTGGAAACTTCTGGTCAGTGTGCGTCTTGCGGCGCAGTGTACGGATGCCCGGGTAAATGTGGTCGTAGAAGGGCTGTATAAAAAGTACCCGACTGTGGAAGCACTTGCGGAAGCGGATGTGGATGATATTGAAGCCATTGTCCGGCCATGCGGTCTGGGACGGAGCAAGGCGAGGGATATCAGTGCATGCATGAAAATGCTGAGAGACGAGTATGACGGAAAGATTCCGAAGGACTTTGATAAGATATTGAAGCTGCCGGGAGTGGGCAGAAAGAGTGCCAATCTGATCATGGGGGATGTGTTTGGTGAGCCTGCGATCGTGACGGATACACATTGTATTCGTCTGGTGAACAGAATCGGTCTGGTTGACGGAATAAAGGAGCCGAAGAAAGTAGAAATGGCGCTCTGGAAGCTTGTTCCGCCGGAAGAAGGAAGCGATTTCTGTCACCGGCTTGTGTTTCATGGACGGGATGTCTGTACAGCACGTACGAAACCGTATTGTGACAGATGTTGCCTGAATGATATTTGTAAAAAGGCTGGCGTATAGAATGAAGGCGGAAGTTAAAGAACTGACCGGCCTGCTTCGGATCGTACCGCAGAAGCATCGCATGATCACTGTTGTTGGGGCAGGCGGGAAAACTACATTGATCTATCTTCTTGCCAGAGAACTGACCGATGCGGGATACAAAGTGGCTGTTACGACGACCACGCATATGCAGGCGGAGGGGAGATACGGTTTTCGTCCGCTTGGAATTCCGTGTGAAGACGGAAAGATCAAAGGAATATCGGAAGAATTCCCGGGAGAATTGCTGAAAGAATATGACATTGTCCTGGTGGAGGGAGATGGCAGCAGACAGCTGCCGATGAAATTTCCGGCAGATCATGAGCCGGTTATTCCGGCAAAGACGGATATGGTGATCGGTGTGGCAGGGGCAGGAGCGATTGGCAGAACGTTCAGAGAGGCGTGCCACAGATACCATATTGCGTGCGCATATTTTCGTTGTGAACCGGATGAACAGATTAAAGTAGTACATATGGCCGAGGCGCTGACCAGCAGGGACGGACAAAAGAAGAATGTGGTTTGCGAATATCGATATTTGATCAATCAGATAGACAGGCTGGAAGACGATACAAGAAAAGAACTGAGAGAGGTCATGCAAAAGCGTGAAGAATGTGGCGGTATGGTTTCGCTGCATCAAATAGAGGAGAAATACCTATAGACGGAGGGAATTGGAACATGTTGAAAATCAAAGAGTATGTGAGGGCGGAAAGTCTGGAGCAGGCTTACCAGCTCAACCAGAAAAAGACGAACCGGATCATCGGGGGAATGCTCTGGATGAAGATGAGCGATGCAAGGATTCAGACAGCGATTGACTTATCGGCACTGGGGCTGGATCAGATTGAAGAAAATGAGGTAGAATATCGGATCGGATGTATGGTTACACTGCGTCAGCTTGAACTCCATGAAGGACTCAATGAATGGAGTCATGGAATTGTCAGAGAGAGCGTGAAACCGATCGTAGGTGTACAGTTCCGGAATCTGGCGACTGTAGGGGGAAGCATTTTCGGAAGATTTGGATTTTCCGATGTACTGACTTGTTTTCTGGCTCTGGATACCTATGTTGAATTGTATAAAGGCGGAGTGATTCCGCTCGAAGAATTTGCGGAGATGGAGAAGGATAACGACATTCTGGTGCGGCTGATCGTGAAAAAGAAGCCGGGACTTCACGCCTATCTTTCACACAGAAACGTAAAGACGGATTTTCCGGTTCTGGCAGTTGCTGTTTCTGCGGATGATCGCGGGGCAAGAGCGGTAGTGGGAGCAAGACCGTCAAAAGCAATCTGCGTTCCGTTAAAAGAAGAATGGAAAAAGGCGATTGAAGAGGGAAGATGCACAGAATTGGAGGCGGAGCAGATGGCGAAAGAATTGGCAGAACAGATTCCTACAGGAAGTAATATGCGTGCCAGTGCCGAGTACCGGAGCCATTTGGCAGGTGTGCTGCTGAAACGGGCAATCCTGGCACTTCTGGAAGAAAGGGGGCGGCAAAATGCAGATTAGTGTGATGCTGAATGGGAAAAAAGTGACAGAAGATATCAAACCGGATCTGCTTTTGATCGATTTTGTGAGAAATCATGGATGTTATAGTGTGAAACGGGGATGTGAGACCTCCAATTGCGGTCTTTGCACCGTATTTCTGGATGAAAAGCCGGTGCTTTCCTGTTCCGTACTTGCAGCAAGAGCGGACGGACATGCAGTGCAGACTCTGGAGGGACTGCAGGAGGAAGCTGCTGAATTCGGCGCATTTATCGCAGATCAGGGGGCAGAGCAGTGCGGATTCTGCAATCCGGGAATGATCATGAATGCAATAGCCCTGTTCCGGGAGAATCCGGCTCCTACAGATGACGAAATCAGGGAATATCTGGCGGGGAATCTGTGCCGTTGCTCCGGATATGAAGGGCAGCTCAGAGGAATCCGTGCATTTATAGAATACAAGAAACAGGGAGGTGCCGTATGCAGGTAGTTGGTCAGCCGTTCAGAAAAAAAGATGCCATGGCGCTGGT
>SFEV01000106.1 GCA_004557975.1 Lachnospiraceae bacterium | reverse complement strand
CATGGATATTTTCTGTATCTGGCCCATCTCAGACAGCAGAGATAAGTTTCGGTAAACAGTGCCGAGACTGATATTTGGAAAGCTTTCCCGCAGGTTCATGTAAACGATATCTGCTGTTGGATGTTCATGGGAATGTGCGAGGAAGTCTTTGATTGCCTCACGCTGTCTACTGTACTTCAGTGCTGCCATGATTTTCTCCTTTTAATATTGATAATAGTTACTATTTATAATAGTCTATTAAAATAGTTTTGTCAATCCTTTTCTTTTCTATAAATATTGGTTATACTGGAAGAAAGGAAGATATCATCTTTTATATACAGCAATCCGAAATGCAGGGGTGAGATGTGTTTGGGATTGCCTGGTGTAGTCAGGAGGACAAAATGGATAAGGTACATGATTTGGTGATTGTGGGTTCTGGACCGGCAGGGCTGTCAGCGGCAATCTATGCACAGCGCGCCAGACTGGATGCAGTAGTTCTGGAAAAGGAATATATCAGTGGAGGACAGGTGGTAAATACTTCAGAGGTAGATAATTATCCTGGCCTGCCTGGGATGAGCGGTTATGAGCTTGGAATGAAACTGCGCGCGCATGCAGATGCGTTGGAAGCCAGATTTGAGATGGCAGAGGTAAAAGACATTATAATAGAAGAAACACAGAATATCGTGCGGACGGACCAGGGGGATTATACTGCCCGGGCAGTGATCATAGCCACCGGTGCAAGGCACAGAAAGCTGAGGGTTCCGGGAGAAAGAGAGCTGGCAGGCATGGGTGTTTCCTACTGTGCTACCTGCGATGGAGCTTTTTTTAAGGGACGTACCGTGGCTGTGATTGGCGGCGGCGATGTGGCAGTGGGAGACGCATTGTTTCTGGCGCGAGGTTGTGAAAAGGTGTATGTAATTCATCGGAGAGATGAGCTGCGTGCAGCCAGGAGTATGCAGGAGAAGCTTCTGGCACTTTCCAATGTGGAGATTATCTGGGATACCGTTGTGGAGGAAATCTGCGGGGAGGATCAGGTGGAGGCGCTGAGACTGAAAAATCAGAAAACCGGTGATATCCGGAATTTACCGATTGACGGTGTTTTTGTTGCGGTTGGGATGGATCCGAATACAGACATGGTGCCCGCATCTGTGGACAGAGACGAGAAAGGTTACCTCGTCGCTGATGAAAATTGTGTTACAAATGTTAAGGGAATTTTTGCGGCTGGTGATGTGCGAACAAAGACTCTTCGTCAGATTGTCACAGCGGCAGCAGACGGTGCCAATGCGGTAGAGTCGGTACAGCAGTATCTGTAATAGAACGTTAATGACTTCTCAAAAAAATATTAATTTATGTTGACAAACCTCCCTCGATTTGTTATGATTACCGTGTAATAAATGTAACAGTTTTGTAATAAATGAAAATTACAAGGTGTCTTTTATAGATGGAGGTTGGGATAAGTAATGAAAAGAGGAGTATTAAAAGTTACAGCATGCTGTCTTGCAGGAACGGTTGCTCTTGGCAGTACCGGTGTGACGGCTTTTGCGGCAGGGGAGATGCCGCTGGCAGGTATCGGAGCAGAGATTATTGCACGACAGGAAAAGAAAGAGGCTGCAGGCGTGAAAAAAGTAGCAGCTACCGGTTATGACAGTCTTGTAATTGCACAGGTTGATGAGTATGTGAATATTCGTGACGAAGCAAGCACCGAGACAGGACAGGTTGTCGGTAAGCTCTATAATAATTCCGCAGCAGAGATTCTTGGACAGACCGGAGACTGGTATCTGATCAAATCCGGGGATGTGACAGGATATGTAAGTAAAGATTATTTCGTTACAGGAGCTGCAGCGAAAGAGCTTGCTTCCGAAGTTGGAAACGATGTGGCAACGGTCAATACTGAGACATTGATGGTTCGTGCAGATGCTACCACAGATTCCGATGTACTTGCGCTGGTGGGAGATTCTCAGGAGCTGCAGGTGATCAGTGAAGAGGATGGCTGGGTAAAGGTAGCCGTTGATAATGATGTGGTAGGATATGTTTCCGGTGATTATGTAAGCTGTGAAACACAGTTTGTTGAAGCGGAGTCGATCGAGAAGAGCAATGCCAGAGAAGAAGCTGTACAGAACGCAGTGGATAGAGCAGAGCAGATGAAAGAGGCAGCCATCGAGGCTATGAATAATGCAAATGCAGGCGAAGCGGCCTATGCAGCACAGGAAGCGCTGGCAGCAGCAGCAGAAGCAAAACAGCTGGCAGCAGAGCAGGCACTGGATTACAACGTACAGGAGATCGCTTCTTCCGCAGTAAGCTCCGCAGATGAGGCATCCTATGCAGCATATATGGCAGAGCAGTATCAGGCAGCAGCAGAAGCTCAGGCAGCAGCTGAGGCAGAGGCAGCACGTCAGCAGGCAGAAGCAGAAGCAGCACAGCAGCAGGCAGAAGCAGAAGCTGCACAGCAACAGGCAGAAGCAGCACAGCAGCCGGAACAGACCTGGACAGAGCCGGCACAGCAGCAGACAGAACAGACCTGGACAGATACGACACCGCAGGATACCACAGCAGACAGCACACCGGATTACAGTGCTCCGTCAGCAGAGGATACTACAGCAGATAACAGTACCGATACATCTGCACCGTCTGATTCAGATTATATAGGTGATACACCGGCATCTGATTCGGGATCTTCTTCCCTTCGTCAGAATGTTGTAAACTTCGCATTGCA
>SFEV01000105.1 GCA_004557975.1 Lachnospiraceae bacterium | reverse complement strand
GATCCGGTGATGAGTGCTGCTGACTGGCATAAGGATGCGTATCCACAGAATCACGAGGATGAGGCGGCTTTTGAGCAGAGCTGTATGGATTCTCTGGAGGCTATGATCCGTGTGAACCGAAACCATCCGTCTATTATCAACTGGAGCATGGGAAATGAGGTATTCTTTACCAGCAGCAGTACCCAGGCGAAGGCAAAGGCGCTGGTCAATAAAATGAGAAACCGTGCCCATGAGCTGGATCCCACCAGAAAAGCAGGTATGGGAGGATGTCAGAGAGAGGGATATGACAGTCTGGAAATCTGTGACATTGCAGGCTACAATGGCGATGGCGGTAAGTTCCAGAATGATACGATGCCAAATGTGGTTGCGGAATATGGTTCCAGGGTGCAGGATCGTCCCGGTGAGTTCCGCCCTTATTATGACCAGATTCAGGGCAGCTCAATTACCGAATATGTTCTGAAGAAAAACAGTGCCGGAATGAGCTTATGGTGTGCTTTCCATCACGGCACCATCGGCGGAGACGGACTGGCGAAGATGGGAATGATCGATTATTACAGACTTCCGTTGAATACCTGGTACTGGTACCGGGAGAAAAATACGGGGGCAGCAAGAGAAGCTTCGGTAAGCGGCGAAGCGGTGAGTATGGAAATCACGGCATCGGATGCCGTCATCACAAATGATGGGAAAAAGGATACCAGGCTGATCGTCACGATGAAGGATGCAAATGGCAGATGGGTCAGTGATACGCGTACCGTCACCCTTACCGTTGAGGAAGGACCTGGTATTTTGCCGGGTGGGAAATCCTATACTTTTGTACCGGACAAATCCATGCGTGACGGGAAAGCAAGTATTGAGTTCCGCTCTTATTATGAAGGTACTTCCGTTATCACGGCACATGCAGAGGGTCTGCCGGATGCCAGCATCACGATATATACGGAAAACGTAACCGGAATGGAAGACGGAGAGGAGCCGGAGAATTTCTATGATGCCTCCATGTGGGGAACTGTGACGGAAAAGGTTGAGGAGCCATTTGCATATGGCGGTGCCAATGCGGCTACCGGAAGACCGGTATTTCCAAGCAGCAATAAACAGGAAGGTGAGTTGGCCACAGATGGGGATGCAGCCACCTCCTGGACGGCCGAAAAAACGGGAAACGGAGAATATTTTATTCTGGATCTGGAATTTGCACTGTATGTCTACAAAATCGGCCTTGATTTTGAACGGACACCTTACCCCTATAAGATAGAGACAGCCATGGAAAAGGATGGCGAATGGGTTGCCGTTGCGGAATATACGAAAGATACGCTCGGGGAGAGACTGCGTGAGGAGACGGTGGATGGAAGGGAAGCCCGCTATGTGCGTGTAACCTTTACGGACGTTCCGGATGATGAAAAAGCATTTCTGTCGGAAATCGAAGTATATGGAAATGTGTCCTCCCAGGCACCGCAGTATGCATCGGAAAGTGTATGGCTGTCGGAAGTAGTGGATTATGACAGCATTGTGACCGGATGGAAGACACCCGGGAAGAATACCTCCTGTGAGGGTGCACCAATCCGCGTCGGCGGGACATCTTATGAAAAAGGAATCGGTGTTCATGCAGACAGTACTATTCTCTATCAGACAGAAGGAAAATACAGCCGTATCTCAGGTGTTGCAGGTATTGACAATGAGGTAAGCGGCGGAAATGCCATTTTCCGTATCTATGCGGATAACAAACTGATTTATGAAAGAGAGCTTTCCGGATCTCAGGCTGACCGGTTTGATCGGAGTATAAGCGGGGCAGAGACATTGAGACTGGTTACGGATGCCAACGGAGGTGATTCGGAGGATCACACAGACTGGGCAGATGTGAAGCTTTATGGTGCACTCCGTGATGTCAGCAGACAGGGAGGTCAGGCTTTGATTACTGCAGTCGGCATGACACCTGGTCTTTGCGCTGCAGAAGATTACTGTGTTTCAGTAAGCGTTAAAAATGAAGCAGACAGAACGAGAAAGCTTTCTGTGGGAACCCTGTTGTATGACAGAGATGGAGCCCTGGTGGATGTTTCCGTAAAGAAGATCACTCCGGGAGCAGGAAAAACCATGCAGACAGAAACCGTGCTTGCGATGCCCCAGGATATCAGCGGATATCACATGAAGCTGCTTGTATGGGACAGTGAAACACTGGAGCCGGTATCGAAACCGGTGTGTGTCTATCCGGACAGAGATTATCTGACTGGTGGGGAAAAGGAAGTAACCTGGACGAAATTTGACGGAGAAGAGGATGAGATTGAAAAAACAGGAAGCTGGAAGCTCTGGTCCTCGGATGCGGCTTATCAGGGAACGGAAACCTACAGCACGGATGCCAGCGGCAATACCTTTGCTGTGCTTGTGTTTACCGGGAATTATGTGCGCATCGGTGCAAAGATTGACGGCAGCCAGGTGGGTGCAGATGTCTATCTTGATGATGTGAAAGCCGGTACCATCAATACAAAGGCAGCAGATAATAATATCAACATTTACCAGCAGGTATGGGCATCTGACCGGCTGGAAAACGGCAGACATACGGTGAAGCTTGTTCCCACCGGAAAATTCGGGCTGGATTATATTGAAACCGGAGCAGAAAAAGAGGTGGAACATCTGCCGGAAAATGAAAAGCTTGTCAGTCTGAAGGCGCAGACGGCAGAGCTGATGGAAGCACTTCTGGATGGAACCATCTGTAATTATACAGAGGCAAGCCGCAGTGTGCTGGCCGAA
>SFEV01000058.1 GCA_004557975.1 Lachnospiraceae bacterium | reverse complement strand
CTATCTATCAGAAAACAATTTGCTGAATTACGAAGACTTTAGGCAGCACATTGCTGATATTGATAATTCTATTATAGCTACAGAACAACGAATTTCTGAATTAAGCTCCGAAATATCCCATCAGGAACTTATTCAGAAACATTGTTCCTCCTACCGTACCTGCAGAAAAATAGTAGAAAATGCAAAAACAGCACCAGATGCTCACAAATATAAAACCATCCACCAATCAGAATACCAACTGCATGATACCTTAAAACAGAAATTACAGGAGCTCGGCATTGCCAAATTACCTTCCCCGGAGAAGCTGCAGAAAAAAATTGATACTCTAAAAAAAGAATGTTCAAATGTACGTAAAGAAAAGCAGGACTTGGAAAATCGTAAATCCACCTTGAACATCATTTCTGCTAATATAAATAACTTGCTTTTCTATGATACACACTCCAGAAATAGTTTTGCCCCTCTTCAAACAGAACATGATTTGTAATTATCATCATAAAATAAGCTGAGTCAAAGATATGCCCCGGCTTATTTTGTGCTTATTTTGTACTCATCACGACTGATATGTAATGACATATTCATTTCACCACTCTCGAAGATTTCTCTTCCAGGATCAATCTCATACTATTTGCATTTACTGGATTTCCGCCTATCCAAAATATCTACTGCAAAAACTAATGCTATACATAGGAAAAATCCCACCCTTACGATAGGCTTCTGTCCCAATTTGCTGAAATATCCCAAATATGGAATATGAAATAAGTGTTTCCTGAACAGATTATCCCGTCCAACACTCAATCCATCAGAAACGGAATTGGCATCACCTTTGGTAACCATCCCATTCGGTTCAATTTCAGTCACCCTGTGGATGATGCGTATATGGTCGGAACGCCTGTAATAAACCACAATATCTCCTGTTTGAATACTGTCATAAGAAGCTTTTGTGTTGACTATACTGAGACTCCATGTAGGTAGGTTTGGCTCCATAGAACCTGAAACTACTGCACACAGCCTGATACCGCTGATCTGCCCCACTAAAAAAAATGTAATCATCACCAGTAAAAAAAAGACGTAACTATCCATTGTTTTCTCTCGATTTTCTTTTTTTCACTTTATAACGCCTCCAATCTGTGTATCTTTCCTCTATGTACGATCAATGTGACCCCTTTGTATAAATCACACATGCTACTGAAATCACTGCCAGCACTACCACGGGCCAAAATATTCTCTTTTTCATTTCCGTCCTCCCTCTGTATGGGTTCTATACCTCTCACATCCGGCAAAACAAGAAGAGCGTATTCCCGACTCATTCACTCAGCCCCAACACTGCAGCGATCACCTGCGCCTGTACCCTCGCCAGATAATCATTGGGGTGATTCAGCCAGTTACCGGTCAGATCAATATAGCGCTTTTTCTTCTGAATTGCTCTCTGTACTTCCTGCACGTCTGCAAGGATCACACCCTCACAGCAAAGTCCCCGCAGCACATCGGAATACTCTCCCTGGTATGCATCAAAATACATAGGCGCCGTATGTGCCAGTTCATTGGGCAAAGTAGTGGCAATCAGAAGAAATTCCGTAAGTGGACTGATTCTTTGGATCTCTTCCATCAAACGTCTCGTCTTTTCGGCAAATTCCGATCCCGGACACCGGTCATTCATACCGAATCCAAGGATGACCAGATCCGGGTGATATGCGGCCACCCGTTTTGGGGCATGGGCAATGGCCCACTCACTGTCCACTCCGCCTACCGATACATTATGAAATTCCACGGGACTCTCCCATTTCTCCCTCATCTGTCCAAGGAGCAGTTCCGGCCAAATGGGCTGTCCCGGCTGCTGACCATAGATCCCGCTGCAGTCCCAGCCACAGGAGATACTGTCTCCGTACAAAATGATCTGCACAGGCTCTTTCTTTCTGAGTTTTTCTGAAAATCGGGGAAGCTGCTCAAGACAGCCTCCAGGTACCATACCTTTCCAACGCTCTTTCGTGGTGTAGGTCACCACCGTCATCCACTTCGTCACTTTCTCCGGATGACAGATGGCTCCCAGGTCCAAGTATCTTCCGTCCAGGGACGCTACGGGACCAAAGTCCAGCTTCACAGGATTGTTTTTCAGTGCTTCTTCCGCCTCTTCCAGATCCGCATGGAAAAACGTTTCCCAGCCTGTGCACGGGATCCGGCTGTCTTCTGTCCTTACCAGCTGGCCGTTTTCCACCCGGTAATCAATCCCCTCCTCATAGCAGACAGTCCGGTCGTAGCTTTCCACCCTCAGAATCTCTTCCGGCTCATACAAAAACGGAGCACGGCAGATATTTCTTACTGTCTCATATTGAGATGGTGTACGGCAGCCGTCTTCCTCTATCATGGCAAAGGTTTCCGCATACTGCACAGGGGAATTCCATACCGGTTCCAGTTCATGACGGGATCTCACGGTGTTTCCTTCCAGGCTGTCGCAGATCAGCTCCATCACCGCCTGCTGCTCCGGTATCAGATACTGTATCTCTGTTTTTACGCCCTCAGTACCAAAAATCATCTGGCATGGACTCTCTGCGGTATAGGTGCCCCAGTACGGCAGTTCCGTACCGTCACAGTCCTTTCCATTGGGATCTCCCGTTCTGATAAAATTGCACCAGTAATTGCACATCTGTCTGGCCAGATCGTAATGATGCCCGGTGAAGGGTCTCCAGCATTTGGCCAGCGTCTCAAAAAAGAACCACAGATCCGAGGAGTGGAAGGTGCCAGGCGCATCCCATCCCGGGATATCCGTATCGAATTTATAATAATACTGTCTGCGTCCGATTCCCTGCTCTGATCTTCTGCCAAATATGCTGCGGATCGTATATTCGATGCCATTCCATCTGCTGACATCCGACTCATCTGCAGGGTCTTTTTTCAGCAGCCCCGGAAACTCATCCTGCGTATTTCCCGCCATCACATCCACATCTGCGCAGTTTCCTTCCAGAAACAGCTGAATCGGATCCCCGATGCAGAACCGTCCATCCAGAACCGTCGCCATTCTCGGAGACTGTCTGACATATTCCGCATATTTATCACGAATATAGAACGCGTCCAGAGCTCTGGCCCCCTCCAGATCTGATACTCCCAGGAAGTCAAAGAAATTCTGTCCGTTAAATTCTGCCTCCATCAGAGGCTCCGGCATGCCAATGGATTTGACCTCATAGGGATTCCGGATCATGGCACTCATGATGACTGCTCTCTGAAACAGTCCTTTATTATCCGGACAGGCCATCTGGCTCAGCACACTGCCGCCGCCCGCAGACTGTCCTGCTATGGTGATGTTCTCCGGATCTCCTCCAAAAGCCGCGATATTGCGGATCACCCACTGCAGTCCCGCCTGCTGGTCCAGATTTCCAAAATTGGCCGGTGCCTCCGGCTGCTCTCTGGTCAGCTGAGGATGGGCCAGAAAACCAAACACATTGAGCCTGTAATTGACGGATACCACGATCACCCCCCGGCGGGCCAGCCGTTCGCCGTCAAATTCCATTTCGGAAGGATATCCCCACTGGAAGGCGCCTCCGAAAAACCAGACCAGTACCGGCAGCTTCTCGTCCGCCGATTTTGCCCCGGTCCAGATATTCAGGTATAGACAGTCCTCATCCATGGGTGTCTCCGGATCCACATGCCACTCCCGGCAGTAAATATCTGTCCCGAGCCCCGGCACATCCTGAACGGAAATGGGCGCAAACCTGGAAGCATCTCTTATGCCCTCCCAGCTGTCACAGGGCTGGGGTGCACGCCAGCGGTTCTTTCCCACAGGCGGCGCCGCAAATGGTACTCCCCGAAACACGGTGATTCTCGGGTCTGCCGCTTCGATTCCCCGCACCAGACCATTTTCTGTTTTTACAACTCTAAGCATGATGATTCTCCTTTTCTGTCGCACGCATCCTGCTCGTCTCTGACACTGTTTCTTCCGTTCGCAGCAGTATTCTCATACCGACACAGCTGCAATCACGCCCTGCGATCTATTACTGTATCAGTCAGCAGAATACTTTTTCAAGCCACTATCCCAGCACTCGGTCATAGTCATAACCTCTGTCTCCGCCTTCACAGATCGGTTTTAACTCAAAATAAATCACTCCATACTCTTCGACCGGAAGCAGAAACTTCAGCACACCTTTTCCTTCCACCTGCGCCACATCCACTCTGCGGCTTGCAATTGCCGGTTTTGCCGCCTCCTGCAGAAGTGATTTCTGTTCCTGCATCAGATGCGTCGTCTCACCCATATCATGCCACAGTTTCAACGGATTGCAGGTATTCTCATCCACCGTCTCGGTCAGCAGGAAATACGGTCTGTCCTCCGCGTTACCGCAAGAGATTTGAAAAGACAGCTCCAGCTTTCTTCCTGTCCGGCGGCAGCTGCTGTTCCATACCACACCCCGGAAGCTTCCGTCCTCCTGGCGGGTGATCACCGCATCTTCCGACCGGTGTACACATGTACCGGTCAGTTGTTTGAAAAACCGGAAGGTCCAGAAGGTGGGCTTGGGTATGCAGCCATTGGCCACCAGGCCGAAACCTCCATGGAAGGGTGCGAAGGGCACACCAAATTCTTCAAAAATGTCCCCAAAAGTCCAGTAGGAATAGGACTCATTCACATCTCCCAGTCTGGAAAGCTGCTGCGCAATATAGGCAGCATTCTGGTTTGTATCATGGAGCGGACAGTTGGGCACGTAAGAGGTATTGAATTCCGTAATATGGATCTCCATCCCCCGGTATTCTTCGAAACTGTCCACAATATCCCGCGTGGTCTGAAGATTCTCAAATCCTGTCTCCGGATCTCTCAGGATGGTGTAACCATAATGCCCCTCTGTCTGCGGAACCTCCGTCGTATAATGGTGGCGGGTCACAAAATCCAGCGGCAGCTGTTTTTCCCTGCAGAACTCCAGGAAACAGCGGATCCATTTTTCGTCCTCCACCCCACAGATGGCCGGTCCGCCCACACGAAATCTGATATCCACTTCCTTTACAGCTTTCAGGGTACGCTCAAAAAGCACAAAATACTCCTCCATATCCGCGTCCTTCCAGAAGCCAGGCAGATTCGGTTCATTCCAGACTTCCAGCGGCCAGGTCACCACCTCATCCGCCCCGTAACGCTCCATGAGATGACGCAGGGTCGCCTGCACCATGTCGTACCATCCGTCATAACTCTTCGGCGGCGTCACATGTCCCTTCCAGTAAAAGACCGTCTGGTCTCCGGAAGCCAGTTTTTCCGGCATAAAACCCAGTTCCAGAAATGGCTTCAGCCCTACGGACCGGTAACTGTCCATCACCAGATCCAGATAGGTAAAACAATATTCTGCATGTACGGTTCCGTTTTCATCTGTATACTCCCGGTAGATTCCCATATCATCCGAAAACAGGCCGTGACCCCGGATATGAGAAAACCCGATTTCCTTCTGTACCAGAGCCAGCTGCTCCATATATTCCTTTTGCAGCGCCAGCCCCATCCTTCCGGTTCCGATGCAGTAATCCACGTGGTTGTGGAATCCCTTCTGCTCTTCTCCTGTTACCAGATATTCTTTGTGTTCCATAGTTTGTGATTCTCCTTCTTCATTACCATGGCCTTCTCGGCCTGTCTCTTTCTTTGTGTCTTCTTTTTTCCTCTGTGTTCCCGGCCGATGAACCGTTTTTCCCTGAAATCCTCCGGCTGACAGCACCCGCTAATATTTGTTTTGAGGTACCCCGAAACTGCACAGGGCTGTGTCTAGTCGGTCATGTAATAACAATAACCTTTAATGAGTCGAGGAACCTGTCCCTGTGACTCTCACCTGCATGCTCACCTGGCGCAGTGCCGGATCGACATCCCGCTCTTCCGACATGTCAAATACAGGACGGCCTGTCCGGTCAAAATGGATCCGCCGGATGCCGTTGCAGCGGATATGGCCATCGAGGGATTCCTCCGCATGGTAGGCAATCATCAGATTTCCGTCATCATCATAGAAAAAGGAATTGTGGCCCGGACCGTACTCCCCGTCCACAGAATAGAAAGAAAGCACTGCGGTCATACTCTTCTTCCAGTTGTTTAAATCATACAGATCAGCATCCACAGGTGCCGTCAGCAGCCCCAGCACGTAGGAATAAGCGTTAGCTGATCCGCCGGAATAGGTCAGATAGATCATACCATCTTTGATAAAGGCATACGGACCCTCGTTATTGATCGTACCCTCTGTGTTTTCCCAGCCATACAGAGGTCTGGAAAGAAGCATGGGATCTCCTGCCAGAATCCATGGCTGTTTTTCATCTGCCTCCGCCAGAAACAGCATGGAACCGGAATCCAGTTCTGTCCCGATATGTTCCCGATAGGACCAGATAAGCCATGATTTTTCTGTCCCTTTCACATACGTCATATCCAGGCTGATTGCTCCCGGAGCCAACGGACTTCCATCCTTTCTCCTGACAGGCACAGGTGTTTCCCAGCTGTCAGGATCCGTGATCTTACCGCCTTTTTTGAGTTTCATCATATGACACTGGGGTGCCCATACTTTCCCGCCGATGGCCAGCAGGATATAGAGTTCACCGCCGATCAGGTGAAATTCCGGAGCCCAGAAGGTCTGAATAAAATCCCTCTCCTCATCCCGGTCGAGGATGAGATGCTGCTCTGTCTGTTCCGCAAACAACTCCGGCACCGTATCTGCTTCCCTCACATAAATCCCCACATCATCCATATTGTCATTGGTGGAGATATAGTACCACTTTCCTTCCCAGGAAAGAATCACCGGATCTCCATACCCCCGGGCCAGAGGAAACGGATAATGCTGCTGACGGATGGTTCCATGCACCGTCACCGTCTGCTTTTTTGAAAAATCAATACCCTGTATCTCCCAATCCACCGGCTTCACAGCCACAGAACCATCCGAGTATACCGCTTCTGCCTTCACGGCATGAAGCTCCTCTTTTCCTGAAACCGTCACTTCCTGCGGTACCTTCATCTCTACATTGAAAATCCTTCCCCAGCGCCACATCAGTTCCCCATAAAGACTGCCATCCAGCTCCACGGTATCCCGAAAGCTCTCCCGTTTTCGCTCTGCCGGAAACGGAATTTTCTCAAACTCCAGAAAATCCTCTGTCCTCCAGCATTCCAGAAAAACTTCCTCTTCCGGGCTGCCGTCCTCTTCTGTCCTGACTGCCGCGATCAGATATCCTCCCTCCGGCAGACAGAGAATCCCCGGTTCTGTGATTCCCTTGGGACAGATCGTATTGTCCTCCCGGATCAGACCGGTGGCAAACAGGATCCCATAGTTCTGATTCAGCGGTTCAAAATCCGCACCGTCCCGGCTCACCGCAAAATGCACACTACGGGCCAGTCCGTCGGGATATACCCCCGGGACAGCGTCCCGGGTATACACTTTCATATATATGTTATTATTCATAAATTCATCCTCTCTCTTGGAGTGAAGGGGACAGGTTCCGTGACTCACACGTTACTGTCACCTTCACTCTCTTCAAAATTTACAGTTCAGCCCCACGCCATACATGTCCCTCTGACTCACATCCTAATCGTCATAACACTGCATGGCGGCAGGATAAACTTCAGGCCTCTCTCTGTCACTTCAAACTGATCAAATGTCTGCTCTTTTACCACATCCGGTTCATCAAAGGTATTGTGAGCCGTCACCGCACCGGTAAGCAGCACTGCCTCCGGATGCTCCGGTCTGCGCTCCGCCAGAAGGATCTCCATGTCCTTTGCCTCCTTCAGTGCCACGTTGGCCAGCGTCACCGTCAGTCTGCCCTGTCCGTCCACAGACACAGACTGATGGACATCGGTGACCTGATCTGCCCCGGTACCCACCAGTCTGGTACCCTGCAGACTGCTCTGCACCAGCTCGGCCCCCTGATGATAACGGTACATATGGAATACGTGATAAGTAGGTGTCAGTACCATCCTGGGACCTTCTGTCAGGATGACAGACTGCAGTACGTTGACGATCTGGGCGATGCAGGCCATCCGGACGCGGTCACAGTGGCGGTTGAAGATATTCAGCGTCACACCTGCCACCAGAGCATCCCGCATGGTATTCTGCTGGAACAGAAATCCCGGATTCGTGCCCGGCTCCACGTCATGCCAGCAGCCCCACTCATCCACGATCATTCCGATCTTCTTTTCCGGGTCAAACTGATCCATGATGGCTCCGTGCTTCTCAATGACTTCTTCCATTCCCAGCGCTCTCGTCAGGGAAGAATAGAATACCTCCTCATCAAAATCCGTAGCGCTTCCTTTGTGTTCTCCCTTTTCCGAACCCACATAATAGTGCACCGACAGACCATCCATAAATCCGTGGGCTGCTTTTGGAGCCGGAGATTCAAAGCATTTTCTGAGCACCTTTTCCGTCCAGTTATAATCCACAGAGTCAGCCCCTCCGCAGACCTTGAAGATCGGGTGTTCCCTGTCATAGGTGCGCACATACGTCTGGTAACGGCGGTACAGTTCTCCGTAATACTCCGGCGTCATATTGCCGCCGCAGCCCCAGTTTTCATTTCCCACGCCGAAATAATCCAGCTTCCAGGGCTTCTCCTGTCCGTTCTTCTTTCTCAGGTCCGCCATGGGGGAAACGCCGTCCAGGGTCATATACTCTACCCACTCACTCATCTCCTGCACCGTTCCGCTGCCCACATTGCCGCAGACATACGTCTTGCAGCCCAGCTGGCGGCACAGCTCAAAGAACTCATGAGTGCCGAAGCTGTTGTCCTCCGTCACACCGCCCCAGTGGGTGTTGACCATCTTCTTGCGGGTCTCCTTCGGACCGATGCCGTCCTTCCAGTGGTACTCATCGGCAAAACAGCCGCCGGGCCAGCGAAGCACGGGAATCTGAATCTCTTTCAGCGCCTCCACCACATCGGTACGCATACCGTTCACATTGGGAATGTCGGAGTCCTCTCCCACATACATGCCCTCATAAATACATCTTCCCAGATGTTCACTGAAATGTCCATAAATTTCCGGATGAATATATCCTTTTTTCTCATTTTCATTAATATATAGTTTCATGATCGTCTCCTTTTGTTTTATTTTTTCCTCGGATCAATCGAATACCGGACGTCCTTTTTCCACTCCGCCATGGGTCCTGCAATCCGTTTATCTCCTGTCACTTTTCCTGTAAAATCTGTCAGCACTTCCACAGAGGTATTACCTGGAATTGCCTCTCTGATTTCTTTCAGATATCCGTCCTCCCCATGCATACGTAAAAATGCCTGCGGAATATGTTCTGATTCCCTGCATCTCATGGTCAGCTGCTCCGTATCCACCTCGATCTCAAACCAGCCTTCCTGTCCCTTTTTGTCAAATCCGTAAAACTCCTGCCAGCTCTTCAGATCAAGGCAGGCTTCCGGGGCAGGATACAATACCCTCAGATATCCGCCGGGCATCTTCACATAGAGATTGTCCCGGGCTTCATTTTCTTTCGTGGGGAACTTGATGGCCGCCTCGCCACAGTCATAGAAAAGATTGCCGCAGATCCTTGCTTCCCTGGAAGTACCGCCTCTTCCTGCAGACCCAATGCGGAATGCCACCGGTCTGGCGAAATATCCGGCACTTCTGCACTTGCCGATCAGGTTGTGGATGATATGAAGGCGGTCTGTTCCTTCTCCGTATACCGCATATCCGTTCACCACGGGATGCTCCTCCATCTTGTACCATCCTGACGAGCCCGGTTCTGCAGGAACCTGTTTCGGGTCAAACCGGCCCTCCACATTCCAGAAAATATTATTGTCAATCAGGTTCACACCTTCTCTGGTACACTCGATGAATATCGCTTCTCTCTGCTCGATCCCGTCCAGAAACAGGTTTCGGGTGATCCTGTTATTGACATTGGCTACATCCATCCACAGATGATCCGCCCGGAAGGTCTTCGTAAATACATTGCGGCGGATCAGGCTGTCCACACAGTTGTGTACCTTGATTCCTCCTGCCTCCCAGGACAGCTCCATCTTCTGCCATCCGGTACCTGAGATCAGATTATCCTCGATCAGAAGATGGGTGGCAAACAATCCCGCAATTCCACAGACTCCCGCATCCCGGATCTCACAGCCCCGGATCACCGTGTGACCAATGATCTGATCCGCAATGTGCGTATGATGCCAGCACTCATTTCCAACGTCGATGCCTACACCGTTGGACCAGTCGATCCGGCAGTTTTCAATGATCCAGTGATGTCCCCGGAAACAGGATATGGATCCCCTCTGCGGCACCGGCGCACCTGTCGCAGCATGGGCGCAGGTCAGTCCTTTTACCTTAATGTAGGAAAGGAAGGGTTCCTCAGGAGCAAAGCACTGTTCCCGACAGGTCAGTTCGATCTGGTGATCTGCCGGATCCTCATCATTCTTCAGCCGGAAGTGAACCGTCTGTCCGTTCGCCTCCACCCAGTAGGTGTTGTCCTCATCCGCCATCTGATAATAGAGGGGCACCTGCTTCAGCGGTTTTCCGTCACAGAAGACCATGCCTCTCCGGTTCAGATACGTGGTCATATCCGTCTTGTCAAATTCGATGAACAGCCTGTCATGCAGGATATTCACGGCACAGAAGGGATTGTAGCCGCGAAACTTATCCGGATCCAGCCTGGTCTTCCAGATACGAAGGCTCTCCGGAATCTCCCGGTTCGCTTCCACCTGGCGGAGATTCCAGCCCTCGCTGCGTCCAAATACCTCCGCTGTTTCCGAAGCTTTGATGATAACCTCTTCCCCGTTCCATGCTTCATAGGAAATCATCCGCTCAGGGCTCTCGCCGCCCCGTCTGGGGTGCACGCATTCCCGATAGGTGCCCCCATGGATCAGAACTCTCGTGCCCGGCACCGCCCGGTCTGCTGCGGCCTGAATAGTGCGCAGCGGATACTCCGGACTTCCGTCATTTTCATCATCCGCTCCCTCAGCCATCCCGTCTACATGCAATTCCAGCAGATACGTCTGTTCCTGCTCCCAGAATGCAAACCGTTCACCGCCAGCCAGCCGGTCCGGTTCATCCTCCTCCACCAGTCCCGGCACCCGCAGCACTGCATCATACGCCTCTTTGGGCCGGTAATTGCGGTGAAACAAAAGCGGATACGTCCGCTGCTTCCGGAATCCGTTCAGCCAGCTTTCTTCATCCTGCAGACACCAGAAAGTCACACCCGTCACATTGGCAGCTCCTGTTTTTTTTGATTCCAGCAGGATCCTAAAAATATCCCGGTAGCGAAGTGCCAGCCGGTGCATGGAATCGTCAGAGGGATCGGGATTGTGGATATCCAGCTCCGTCACCTGCACCTGCAGCCCGTATGCTCCATAACGGCAGAGGGCTTCCCGGTATTCCTCCGGTTCCGGGTCTTCCATCGTCAGGTGGGACTGCATGCCCATACCATCGATGACATCGGCCCGAAGCAGAGGTTCCAGCACCAGCTCACAGATTTTTTCCCTTTTCCATCCGTGATATGTCTCATAATCATTGTAAAACAGGCTGACGCCTTCTGCCGCATACTTTCTGGCAAAGGAAAATGCCTGCAGGATATAATCCTCCCCTATGGTCTGAAGCCACAGGGAATCTCTCAGTCCTCCCTCGTCCACAGCCTCATTGACCACGTCCCAGGCATATACGATGCCAGGATACTCCGTCTGCACAAATCCCATCACAACGGCGATATAATGTTCCAGACGGGACAGCATCACGTCCCGATCCGCCAGCGGGGCATCCTCGCGAGCGTCATATCCTCTGGTGAAAAACCAGCGTGGCGTCTGCGCATGCCACACCAGTGTGTGGCCTCTCATCTGTATACCGTTATCCCGGGCAAAATCCAGATACTTCCCCACCCCTGAAAAATCCACTGCCGGTGACCGGTCGTATTTCTCCGGCTCCGACCGATTTCTTTTTTCATCCAGGATCCGCTCCGGTTTCATATCGTTTTCACATGTGACAGAAGTATACTGTTCCTTCAGATGACGCAGCGCAGCAGGATGTTCAAAAGCTGCTCCTGGCACCGCCGCTCCAATATGGAAATACTCCTTGTATACGCTCTTTAAACTCATGATTCATTTTCTCCGGTAACTTTCGGTGAAAAAAGGGAACAGTTCTCACTGTCCCCCTTTTTTAATTATGATGATGTCTTAATCTGTCGTTCCATTATTCAGCAGTAGCTGCCTTTCTTGCATCGATCACCGGCTGATATTTCTCGGTATCAAATGCTACCAGATCGTTCCATCCAAAGCCTTCCAGCTGTGCGCACATATCATCCCACAGCGCCTCGAAAGCTGCTTCGTCTGCTGCAAAGATTGCCTGCCATGAAGTATCACATACGATGGTCTTGCACTGGCTGCGGATCAGGCCGATGTCAGAAGTATCGATTACCAGTGAAAGGTTCACACTCGGCACCGGATTCATCTGGCCGCTTGCCTTCATATATTCCACTTCATTTTCAGCACCGTATTTCTCCTGCCACTCAATCGTGGTCTTTGTGTTGTTCATCTCAATGCTGGAAGCCCAGAGATTTGTATCGTACGGCTCATTTGTATTCGGGTCAATCTCACATGATCCTACGATCCACTGATTTACCTTGTTCTCTCCGTCTGTCCAGTTGCCGCCGCCCAGTTCTTCCGGAATCATGATTTCCTTTGTGAATCTGTCGATACCGTCCTGAGTCAGAGTATGGGTACCATCTTCATTTACAGTGTAGATCATACCTTCCAGACCTGCGTGCTGAATTTCACATCCTTCCGGAGATGCCAGCCAGTCAAGGTACTCCAGGATACGGGCTCTTGTCTCGTCATCTGTCTGAGCTCCGATACCGAATACACGGCCGCTACCATAGTAGTAGTCAGAAGTCTGGAACAGAGTCATATCAGCGATCGGAATACCCATGTAGTTGGCGCCCTTCTCACCGATCTCCGGAGAGTTGGTGAAGCCCTGCATCCAGTTATTCCATACGAGATAAGTTCTCTTGGTCTTCATCTTGTCACAGGCGGAGTTCCAGTCCTGTGTCGCGGAGTCCGGATCCACTACGCCTGCCTGATTTGCCTTGAAGAGGAATTTCAGCATCTTGTAGTAGGAACCGTTCTTGTCGGTCAGCGGCATGATCGTATTGTCCGCGCCGATCAGGACAGAACCGTTCACTTCCTGTCCGTACAGCTTCGCCAGCTGGTTTACGTTCTCAATGGATGTGCCGTCCCAGTCTTTCCAGAGGGTAATACCGTAAGCCGGATCACCAGCTTCGTTGGTGGGATGTGCTGCCTGCATCTTGGCAAGCACGTCAATCAGATCGTCATCCGTATTCAGATCCGGAGTACCCAGCTCTGAATAGAAATCCCACGGGATTCTCGGCATAACGCCATTGGTGATTCCCATATATTCTGTCGGGCCGTTGGTGTTCATCTCACACGGAATTGCATATATGCTGCCCTCATCACTGATGGAAGCATTGAACAGTTCGATCTGCTCCCAGTATTTCATCAGATTCGGATAATTCTGGATCTCGGCGCCGATATCAGCTACCAGTCCTACATCTACACACTCCAGCATATCCGCATTGTCCAGAAGAATGATATCTCCCAGATTGCCTGCTGCCGTACGGGTCTGATACACAGCCTGTCCGTCTCCGGATACCTGGGGAGCGATGATGTTCAGCACGATATTAAATTTGTCTTTGAGCACCTTGCCGTACCATCCGGACTGAAGGCCCTGGAAATTGGACGCCACGTCATACACCTCAAGTGTCAGTTCCTCATCGTGGGAAACAGCCGGAGCTTCTTCTGCCGATGCCATCTGCACGCTTCCTGCCAGCATGGATGCAGCCATAGCTGCTGTCAATACTGTTGATAAAACCTTTTTCTTCATGAATTGATCCTCCTTATTAAATGATTTATTCCAACCGGAAATTCGATCCCGATTATCATCAAAGCCAAACAGACATCAGCCTTTTACCGCTCCGATCATGATACCCTTTACAAAGTACTTCTGGAAGAACGGATATACCATCATGATCGGCAGTACTACGATAACCGTGATGGTCATACGGATACTGGTGGCCGTCTGAGTGGTGGCGGCTGCCGCCGCCAGGGAACTGGAACTGCTGGTATTTGCCAGCGCGGACAGGGAGCTTGCCTGATTCAGGTACTGATACAATACGAACTGCAGGGGATACAGCTTCGTATCGGTAACGAGAAGCAGGGTGTCCTGAAACGCGTTCCACTGATTGACAGCCGCAAAGATTGCCACGGTAGCCATGATGGGCTTGATAACCGGCACCATGATCTTGAAAAATACAGTCATAATGCCCGCTCCATCGATCTCGGCAGCCTCCTGAAGCTCCTTCGGAATCGATTCCACAAAGGTCTTGGTCAGAACAATGTGGAAGGGAGATACGATGGCAGGAAGGATATATCCCCAGAAATTATTGGTCAGATGCATATTCTTCATGACCAGGAACCAGGGGATGATACCTGCGTTGAAATACATGGTAGCGATCGTCAGACGATACCAGAGTTTTTTGTGCCACATCTTGTCCTGGGTGAACATAAATCCCAGGAATGCGGAAGCACTGACCGTGCAAATGGTGCCGATCACCGTACGCATGACGGAGATACTGGCAGCCTGGAACAGTCCGTTGATCTGAAGCGCGCTGCTGTAGTTTTTCAAATGCACTCCCTGCGGCCAGAACAGGATCGCTCCTCGGGCACTCAGGTCATTGGCACTGATGGTGTTGATAAATATGTAATAAAACGGATAGATACAGAGCAGAGCACACAGGGAAAACACGACGTAGCATACCACGCTGACCATCCGGTCTTCAAAGCTCTGATGCATTTTTTGCTTTTTTGCCTTTTTGATCATAAGTCCTCTCCTTCCCCTGCCATTACAGGAAACTCTCTCCACGCGTTGCCTTTGAAACGGCATTTGCAATTACCAGAAGTACCAGGCTGACAACGCTCTTCAGCATACTGAGGGCAACGGATACGGAGTAGCTGCCGCTTCCCATCGCCAGATTGTACACGTACAGATCCAGCACCTGGATATTTTCTTTATTAAACGCATTCTGGAACACGTAATACTGCTCCATTCCGTTTGACAGGAAGTTTCCGATATTCATCATCAGAAGTACGAAGAAGGTCGGGAGCAGGCTGGGAATCGTGATGTAGCGGATACACTGCATCCTGGTGGCTCCGTCCACCCTGGCCGCCTGAAACAGTTCATCATCGATACCGGAAATCGCCGCAATGTACATGATCGCCGCCCAGCCCAGGTTCTTCCAGGTCAGCCACAGCCACTGCGTAAGCCAGACGTGCTCGGATGACTGCAGGAAAAGAACCGGCTTTTCAATGATTCCCAGATTTACCAGCAGTGTATTCATCATACCGGTGCTGTTGAAGATACTGAAGGCTACAGAATACACAAGTACCCAGCTGATGAAGTTCGGAAGTGTGGTCACGGTCTGTACAAACTTCCGGAAAGGCACGCACTTGATCTCATTCATAAATACAGCAAAGATCATCGGCAGCCAGGAAGTTCCCAGTGTGATAGCGCTCATGGCAAAGGTATTTTTCAGCACCTGAACCAGCTGGGAGACCTTGACCGGATTCTCCACCAGAGACCTGAACCACTTCAACCCTACAAACTCTGCATCCGAGAACGGTCTGGGCGGTCTGTAATCATAAAACGCATACAGCCAGCCGTACAGCGGATAATAGGAAAACAGAAGCACCAGTATCAAAAAAGGAAGTATAAAAAGAAACAGTTTGATAGAATACCATTTCTTTTTATCGCTAAATAATTTCATACATCTTCTCCTTTCGATTTATTAGTTGATCGGTTAACCAATTGATATCTGGATTATATCATTTCGTCCTTATTGTGTCAACATATATTGCTCTATTATTCTACATTATCACGAAATATACAATTTTAATATATATAATTTGTTTATATTTACCATATTATCCTTTTTGAAATATCTTTC
>SFEV01000057.1 GCA_004557975.1 Lachnospiraceae bacterium | reverse complement strand
ATGAAAAATATGTAGAATATCACTAAGAAGTTTTTCCTTGGAAACACCCTTTTCTCCAATAATTTTCATAAGCTGCTGCCAATCTTCCCTGATTTTCTCCGGATTTTCTATATTAAAAGCGCATTCCATTTCATGAATAGTTTTCTTTATCTGATCATAAATACCTTTGTCTTTCCTTTCCTGATAATCAGTAAATTCATAAATCTTTTTTTCTTTCGATTCCATCTTTTCTGCTTTCATAACCTCATTCATTCGTTCCAGAATATCCTGAAATCCGATTTCTGGTTTCCATAGATATCCGTCAGCATGATATCGTAAAGAATCACTTACATATGAAAACTCACTGTGAGCAGTCAGCATAATTACTTTTATATGTGGAAACATTGATTTTATTTTCTTCAATATTTCAATCCCATCCTCCTCTGGCATCGTAATATCCAATAGAAGAATATCTGGATCCTGTTCTCTGCAAAATTCAATCAACCCAAAAGGATTTCGAAAAGTACCAATCAATTGATACCCGTTTGCTTCCCAATCCATTGCTTTTGAAATACCCTCCAGCATCAATGGTTCATCATCAACAACCACCATTTTATACATCCAGACTCCCTCCCATATCCAATAATTATAAATTACAGTAAGGTATTACTCCATCTAAGTACTCTATTTCACGCAACAAATATCTATTATTAAATCTATCATACATTTTTTTGGAGCATATGTAAATCTGCTAATTTATCATAAAACAAAAAAACCGTATTGTCTTAATCTGATAATTATGTTTATGAATTTTAATTGTAAACTGGCATTTTTATGAAAAGTTTACAACTGATAGCATTGATTTTTCCATGGAAAGCGACTATACTACTCTTTAACAACAAAAGAAAGAGAGTACATACTTATGCGCAATTTTTTTAACATGGACAATCCCGTTTTCCGCACACTCGGAAAGCTGGCTGATCTGATGATGCTGAACATCGTTTTCATCATCTGCTGCATTCCGATCGTTACGATCGGCGCATCGCTGACGGGCCTTTCTTACGTGACTCTTAAAATGGCAGAGGACGAAGATGGCTACATTGTCAAAGCTTTCTTCAAATCTTTCCGGCAGAATTTCAAGCAGGCCACCATTATCTGGCTCATCATGCTGGTGATCGGCTGTGTACTCGGTCTTGACCTCTTTATCCTGAGTCAGGCATCCGGTACCCTGGCAAACGTCTTCCGCATCGGTATCACCGCCACTGTATTCGTTTATCTGATGATTATGGTTTATCTGTTTGCAGTCCTTGCACGCTTTGATAATCCGGTAAAAATAACAATGAAAAATGCATTGATCATGGCGATCGCTGATCTGCCGCGCACCATTGTTATCATGGTAATTCCGGTGGCTGCTGTGATTATCACCATGCTGAATGCATATACACTTGTCTACGGAACGCTGGTATGGCTGCTGTGTGGCTTTTCACTCGTATCTTACGCCAACTGCTTCTTCATCAAAAAGGTGTTTGCAAAGTATATCCCGAAGGAAGAAGAGACTGACCCGGACAACTGGGTACTTGATGAGGGCGATACAACAGAGAATCCTGCTTCAAAAGGTACGAATGCAGGCTCTGTCTGAATAATTAAAGAAGGGGCTGCTGCAGAACCCATCGGGATGAACCCGATTGCTGTTCTGCAGCAGCCCTTTCAAATTCGACTTTTACTTTACATTTACATTACACTGTAAGAATCATCCCCATACAGATTTGTAGATACCTGCCACTTTGGCTACGTGATCCTCTGTAATCGTTGCCAGCGCTGACTGAATCGCTGCATAAGTCTGCGGTCTCGATGCCTGGAGCTCTGACGGATTCTGCGTATAGTTCTTGAACGATTCTGCAAAATACTCTGAAGCACTGGAAAGCACGTATGATTTATTGGATGCCGTATAGTTTGCCTTCTCACTGTTGAAAATGTTCTGGAATGCAGGCGTCTGATCCACATTGCCTGCGATAAAGGCTACGAAATGTCCCAGCTCATGATAAACTGTTTCATTTGTCTGCTTCAGCGTAATGGTTCTTGTCCTCGCATCAAACAGTCCTGAGTATGGTACACCGGCATTCACCGTGATCTTGAAACCGAGACTGTTGAAAGCACTCATGACTCTCGCATCCACATTGGCTGTAAAAGATTCCACTGTTGCATTTGCTGCAGCTGTCGTTTCCTGTGCTGTCTTTTCCTCTGTCTCTGTATTCACCTGATTGCTTACAACTGTCTTCGTAACGGTTGTCTTTACCGTAGTAACCTGCGTATCAATATTTGAGCCCTTCTTGTATTTGTTTGTTACGCTGGTAGCTGTTACAGTCTTTGTTGTTGTTGTGCTCTTGGAGTTGGAAGTCTTCTTTGTTGTCGTCTTCTTTGTCGTCTTTCCCTTTTTCGTGTAGGTCTTCTTGGCAGCCTTTTTCATCTTGATTTTCTTTGTCTTTTTCTGGGTCTTCGTGGATACTGTGACCTTCGGAGCTGCCAGAGGCACCTCGTCCTCTGCTATGGAAATACTTCCCTCTGTATCAACAAATGTGACCAGCTCGGGAACCGGTGTCTGTGTGTGATCTACCCACACGCTTCCGCCGAATACGAGTGCCGTTGCCAGCACCATTGCGCCGGCCTTAACCGGCAGATTTCTGAATAACGCTTTTACTCTCTCACCCTTCATAACGTTTCCTCCTGAATAATCTCATCTGATATAAAATAATCCAGGACGTAAAAATAACCGCTTGATAATATCTATCAGCGGTCACCAACTACGCATTCCTGCAGTACACTCACAGTACAGATCACGTCTCTCATCATCCTGCTGTATTGTATCAACTGCTGCGGCACTTGCACGTATGCCGCCGAAATGTGGCAACCGGCTGTCATAGCTCTCAGAGCCTTAGACCCGTGGCTTTGCGTCCCTGTTTTTCAACAGGTTTGCCTTTATATCAGATTCTCTATTTTTACACCTACAGCATACTCTTTCTCACCCCTTCTGTCAACACATTTTTACAATATTTTTCTTTCTTTTTCGTATCAATCTGCTATACTGAGACTACAACCATGATTAATAAATTACAGCAGCTCAGAGCATTGGCTTTTTTATTATCCGCCACCGCCCTGAGCTGCTGAAAATGAGGAGCAGAAGACAATTATGAGTTCAATACGCCGACGTTTTCTCTCTGCCGCGCTGTTCCTGTCCATCCTTGTTTTCTGCTGTGCCTGCGGGAATGAGCCGGCAGAAAAGCAGGCTGCTCCCGGTTCCTCTCATTATGAACCGGGAAAGACAAGGGTTCTTGTTCCGGAAGCCGACGGTGCCGTGACGGCCGGCTCTGATCCCCTCATTCTGGATTTTTCCCATGCGGATCAGGGATATTTTTCAGGGACACTTACGGAGCCCGGCAAAAAAGTAAATATACAGCTGACGGGACCTGACAATATTATTTACAAATACTTTCTGGATACTGCCGATGTCTGCACCACGTTTCCGTTTACAGCCGGAGACGGCGACTACCTCGTTCTCGCATTTGAAAATATTGGCAATGACCAGTATGCTTCCCTGTTCAGCTATTCGCTGTCCGTCCAACTGGAGAATGAGTTTCTTCCGTTTCTGTATCCGAATCAGTACGTTTTCTTCAACGACAAAAGCGCCGCCGTACAGCTGGCTTCAGAAATTACGGCAGAGTGTGCAACTGATCTGGATGCACTGCAGGTGATTTACGAGTACGTGACCGGACATATCACTTACGATGATGAGAAGGCTGCCACAGTCGAAACGGGATATCTGCCCGATATTGACGAAACCCTCAGAACAGGTACCGGAATCTGTTTCGATTACGCCGCCCTGACAGCAGCGATGCTGCGATCGCTCTCCATTCCGGCACGTCTGGAAATCGGCTACAGCAGCAATGTGCGTCATGCCTGGATTGACGTCTTCATCGAATCTGTCGGCTGGGTGGAGCACGCCGTGGAATTCAACGGAAAGGAATGGAAGCTTATGGATCCCACCTTCGCCGCTGCCGCCGGGAACAATGAGGAAATCAATGAATATATCGGTGACGGCGGCAATTATACGCTTCAATATATTCGCTAGATACAATTTTCAAATCTGACGCAAAGCAGATTTATCTGTATTACAGGAGGCCACCATGAAACAGACTTTAACCGATAATGAGCTCGCCGTATTTTCCGGTCAGCTTTCCATGATTCTGCACTCCGGTATTTCAGTGCTGGAGGGAATTCTGATTCTGAAAGATGACGCAGAATCAGAGGATAGACGTGAAATTCTCAATTCTGTATACGAAGCACTGGAAGAAACCGGTGAGCTTGCACCGGCTCTGCAGTCCTCCGGTGTGTTTCCTGAATACTTTGTCCGGATGACAGAGCTTGGGGAAAAATCAGGTACGATGGAGGAGGTCATGGATTCTCTCTCCGAATATTTCAGCCGCCAGCATACCGTGTTGCGCAGCATACGCGATACACTGACTTATCCGCTCATTCTTTTTGGTATGCTGTCTGCCGTACTGATCGTCCTGATCACACAGGTCATGCCCGTATTTGAAGAGGTATTTGAACAGCTGGGCATCGAGGTGCGCGGAATTACCGGAACTGTTTTCCGACTGGGAAACCTTCTGCGAAACGGCGCTGCCGCAATTCTTTTTATTGTGATTGCCGCGCTTCTGTTCTGTATTTTTTCCCTGCGCACGGAAAAAGGGAAAAGGCTGCTTCTGACATTTCTGAAAAAGCTTCCTTTTATTAAGAACATTTTCCGCCTGCTGTCATGCGCCCGCTTTGCCAGTGCACTGTCCATTTCCCTGCACAGCGGACTGGATATAGATGAAAGCTTTTCCATCGCCGCAGGTCTGACCGATCAGGAGGATTTTCTTGCATGTCTGAAACAGGCAGAGGCGCTGATCAGCGAAGGCACTGACCTTGGGGAAGCGCTGCGCAGTACCGGCGTATTTACGGGACTGAACGCCCGCATGTTCTCTATCGGTTTTCGCACCGGTTCTCCCGAGACGGCGCTGTCCAGAATTTCCGCAGACTGTCAGACTGAGGCCGACAACAGAATCCAGTCCGCTGTCAATGCACTGGAACCGGCTCTCACGGCAATTCTTTCCATACTGGCCGGAGCAGTCCTGATATCCGTTATGCTGCCTCTGCTCAGTGTTATGACAAACATCGGATGACAAGGAGTCTCTTATGAATCGTTTTTGCTCAAAGCACCGCAAAACACATATTCTGCGCCGTATCCTGTCCGCAGCCGCAGTGCTCATCTTCAGTATGGCTTTGTTCCTGTACGGAATTTCTTCTGTGTCGGAATCAGCAGATAAAAGCTACGCGGAAAGTCTGCAGCAGGCGCTGACACGAAGCGCCGTACACTGCTACGCAGTGGAGGGAAAATATCCGGAGAGCCTCAGTTATCTCTGCGACCATTATGGAATTACATGGGATCCTCATAAATATACCGTGGATTACGAGATCATCGGATCCAATCTGATGCCATGCATCACCGTGATTCCTCAGTCCTGATCTGCCGTCCTTTCCTGAAATTGTCGTATCTGTTCTGAACTACAAATTATCTCATTTGGGAGGTACTCTTATGAATCAGAAAAAAGGGCTTCACACGGCTGACTCACTTTTTTCCTTCCTGCTTCTGCTCGTATTTTCCCTGTTTACCCTGCTGCTGTCAGGGACAGGAGCTGCCGTTTACAGAAACAGTGCGTCACATCTGGATGAAAATTATACATCCCGCACTGCCATTGCATATATTTCGGAAAAGGTCCGCCAGCACAACAGCAGTGGTGACATCCTGTTCTCAGAGATAGATGGAACAGAAGCTCTGGTTTTTCATGATACTATTGAGGGAGAATCATTTCTGACTTACGTTTATTATAATGACGGCGCGCTGCGGGAGCTGTTTTTACGGGAATCATCACAGCCGGATACTTCCATGGGCAGCCGGATCGCAGAGCTGTCGGATTTTTCTTTCCGTAAGGAGGAAGTGCCAGGCACATCGCCTCTGATATCTGTGACTGCCAGAGCCGGGGACGGCGACTCTCTGTCTGTGCTGCTGCATTACTGCGAATAAATATATTTTTTATGATGGAGACTGCCATGAAATCAATCAATACCAGAAAATCACGTGTTTTTTTTATTGAATTTCTGATTGTGCTGTTTTTCTTTCTGATTATCAGCACCGTCTGTCTCAGACTGTTCGTCCGCGCTCATCAGATCACGGAGAAAGCGGATGCTCTGTCCCGCGCGCAGAATCTGGCTGCGTCTGTGGCGGAAGTGCTCACCTCAGGCTATGATACTCAGGAACTGCTTCTTTCGTATTTTCCGGGAGCAGTTCCACTTTCGGAAGCGAATTTGTCTCCGGGAGTAGTTCCTCTTTCAGAAGCGAATTTGTCCCCTGCATCCGCTGATTCAAATATACCGGATTTAAATTCCCGCACACCTTCCGGAATATACATGACGTACGACCGTTCCTTCCGTGAAAGCTCCGATCAGATTTTTTACACCATGACTGTTGAACTGCAGCCTTCTTTTACAGAGATTGCCGATCCTGAAAATGTCGGGAATGATTCTGCCGCAAAAGCAGCATACCATGACATGACATCATCTGTACGCATCTGTGACCGGAACCAGGAGATTCTGTACGAGCTGACTGTAAATCTTCACCGTCCGATGACGAGAGAGGAGGTTCTCTCATGAGAAAAACATCCGGAGTCTCACTGTTGCTGCTGATCTTTCTCTCGCTGTGTCTCATCACCTTTTCTCTGCTCTCGCTGTCCGGGGCTGCGGCAGACGAAAAACTGAGCAGGAAAGCAGCCGACCGTACCACAGAATATTATAACGCCGCATCAGAATCATACAGAATTATTTCTGAGATTGATGCACAGCTTGCATCATGTCTTGAAAAGGCAAAAGATACCGCCAGTCCCGGGCAGACATGGTATACGCAGTGTGCCCGGATTCCGGAACTGTTGTCCCGGATGTCCGGTATTATCTGGGATGCCAATCAGCGCACTCTCACTTTTGACGTCACCGTCTCTGACAGTCAGGTACTTCATGTCGTTCTGTCCGTCCATTATCCTGAGTCAGACAGCGACACTATGTATGAAATCACCTCATGGAAAATTGTAAATATACAGGAATGGAATCCAGACAAATCACAGAAGCTTTACAGGAAAGGAGTTTCATCATGAACATACAAGCAGCCGATTTTCTTGAATCTGCCACAAGGGCGAACGCTTCCGATATCTTTATCATCGCCGGTCTTCCGCTTACCTACAAGGTCAACGGAATTCTGCACTCAGAAGGAGACCGCCTGATGCCTGCAGATACGGAGCATCTGATCCGCCAGATTTTTGAGCTTTCGGGCCACAGACCCATTCAGCGTTTTCTTGATACAGGAGACGATGACTTTTCCTTTGCAATCCCGGGTCTGTCCCGTTTCCGTGTCAGCACATACAAACAGCGCGGCTCTCTTGCGGCTGTCATCCGGATTATTGCCTTTGAGCTTCCTGATCCCAATGATCTCGGTATTCCGCCGGCTGTACTCAGACTGACGGATATGACCAAAGGCATGATACTCGTAACAGGACCTGCCGGAAGCGGAAAATCAACGACTCTGTCCTGTCTCATAGACAGAATCAATTCCTCTCGCCAGGATCACATCATCACACTGGAGGACCCGCTGGAATTTCTGCACCGTCACAAAAAGAGCATCGTCAGCCAGCGTGAGATTGCAACAGATACAGACAATTATCTGACTGCACTGCGCTCCGCCCTGCGCCAGAGTCCTGACGTTATCCTGCTCGGTGAAATGCGTGACCACGAAACCATCCAGACTGCCATGACTGCGGCTGAGACAGGCCATCTCGTGCTCTCCAGCCTGCACACCATCGGTGCGGCCAACACCATCAGCCGTATCATTGACGTATTTGATCCGTCACAGCAGCACCAGATTGCAGTGCAGCTCTCCATGGTTCTTCGCGCTGTCGTCTCACAGCAGCTTGTCCCGACCGTTCACGGCTCAATGGTGCCCGCCTTTGAAATCATGATTATGACACCTGCCATCAGCAATATGATCCGGGACAACAAAACGCATCAGATCGAGGGAATTATCTATACTTCCGCAAAGGATGATATGATTTCCATGGACAACAGCCTTCTGAAACTGTACAGGAACAGACAGATTACGAAGGAAACAGCGCTGCATTACTGTACCAATCCTGACATGCTGCAAAAGAAGCTGGGGTGACAGAATAAAGCGCAGCAAAAATGGCAGGTTTTGAAGTGTTATCTTTCAACCTGCCATTTTTCTATTATTTACTTATTATCTCACCTTCGCCACTTCCAGACGCGCGATCGCCCTCTTCAGAGCTATCTCTGCCCTTGACGTATCAATCTTCGGGTCGTGGGTCTGAAGTCTTCGCTGCGCACGCAGCTCGGCCTCTTTTGCACGGTTGATATCAATCTCTTCCGGCCACTCTGCCACCTCTGCCATGACAGTAATCTTCTCCGGCAGAATTTCCAGGAATCCTGCATGTACTGCAGCCTCCTTCGTTCCGCCCTCGACATGAATCTTCATGACGCCCGGCTGCAGAATCATGGTCATCGGAATATGGCGTTTGTAGATACCTACTTCACCCTCCGTCGTGTTCAGTTCAAGCATCAAAGCCTGACCTTTCCAGAACACGCGGTCCGGTGTGATAATTTCCAGATCAAAATTTCTCTCGTCTGCCATATTCAGTCACCCCCTACTTTACGCGGGCAACTACTTCGTCAATCGTTCCGGCATTCAGGAAATAGCTCTCCGGAATATCATCATGCTTGCCTTCCAGGATCTCCTTAAATCCGCGGATCGTCTCGGAAAGCGGCACATATTTACCATCCACGCCGGTAAACTGCACGGCTACGAAGAACGGCTGTGAAAGGAATCTCTGTATCTTTCTTGCACGGCTGACTACCAGCTTGTCGTCCTCGGAAAGCTCATCCATACCGAGGATGGCAATGATATCCTGAAGCTCTTTATACTTCTGAAGGATTTCCTGGACTCCGCGGGCTACGGCGTAATGCTCCTCACCTACAATTCTCGGATCGAGAATACGGGATGTGGACTCCAGCGGGTCTACTGCCGGATAAATACCGAGCTCTACGATGGAACGTGAAAGTACGGTGGTTGCATCCAGATGGGCAAATGTAGTAGCCGGAGCCGGGTCAGTAAGGTCATCGGCCGGCACGTATACAGCCTGTACGGATGTGATGGAACCGCGCTTTGTGGATGTGATACGCTCCTGAAGCGCACCCATCTCGGTCTGCAGTGTCGGCTGGTATCCTACTGCGGACGGCATACGTCCCAGCAGAGCAGATACCTCTGAACCTGCCTGTGTAAAACGGAAGATATTGTCAATGAACAGAAGCACATCTTTTCCGCCCTCGTCACGGAAATTCTCTGCCATGGTCAGTCCTGTCAGACCGACACGCATTCTTGCTCCGGGCGGCTCGTTCATCTGTCCGAATACCATGGTTGTCTTGTTGATAACGCCGGACTCCTGCATTTCATGATACAGGTCGTTTCCTTCACGCGTTCTCTCACCTACACCGGTGAAAACAGAATATCCGCCGTGCTCTGTAGCGATATTTCGGATCAGCTCCTGAATCAGAACTGTCTTACCTACACCTGCACCGCCGAACAGACCGATCTTTCCACCCTTCTGATACGGGCAGAGAAGATCTACGACTTTGATACCTGTCTCCAGTACCTCTGCTGAGGTGGACTGCTCCTCAAATGACGGTGCTTCACGGTGAATCGGCATATGCTTCACACCCTGGGGCGCCGGCTTGTTGTCGATCGGATCACCTGTTACGTTGAAGATACGTCCCAGGGTCGCCTCTCCGACCGGAACGGAAATCGGAGCGCCTGTTGCCTCCGCGCTCATTCCTCTCACGAGTCCGTCCGTCGGTCCCATCGCGATACATCTTACCGTCTCATCACCGAGATGCTGTGCTACTTCTACCACAAGCTTCTCGCCGTTGGTTCTTGTAATATTGATCGCTTCATATATAGCCGGAAGCTTGCCTTCCGTAAACTTGATATCAAGTACTGCACCGATAATCTGAGTGATTTTACCAATGTTCTGCATGATTGTAAGTCACTCTCCTTTATCTTTAATTTAACTGATCGCATTCGCTCCCGCAATAATCTCTGTCAGCTCCTGCGTAATTGATCCCTGACGTGCACGGTTAAACTGCAGCGTCAGCTTGTCGATCAGCTCATCCGCATTGCTGGTCGCGGAATCCATCGCCTGCATCCGGGCGCCGTTTTCACTGGCTACCGCTTCCACGAGAGCACCGTAAAGAATGCTCGTCACATATTTCGGAATAATAACATCCAGCGCCTCTTCTTCCTTAGGCTCGTAGTTCATCAGTGCGCCGCCGCTTCTGGCAGCCTCGATATCCTCCTCACTGACTTCCACCGGAAGAAGCTTCAGAAGCTTCGGCTCATGCACTACCGTATTTTTGAAATACGTGTAAGCGAGATGAATCTCTCCGATCTCACCCGCAGCATAGAGCTTCAGCACCTCTTCACAGATTTCCTTCGCATCGGAATAAATCGGATTCTCTATTACCTCCGGATACTCCTTTGCGATATTGTAATCTCTGCGCGCAAAATACTCTTTTCCCTTGTTTCCCACTGCATACAGGATAATGTCCTCTCTCTTCATATCGGAGCCTGTCACCAGCTTGATTACGTTGGAATTGTAACCGCCTGCCAGTCCCCTGTTGGAGGTGATCAGAATCACTGCTTTTTTCGTGGATTTCTGCGGCTTCAAATACGGATGCTCAATCGTCCCGGATTTGGCCAGTATGGAGGTCACAGTTTCGTACATCTTATCGAAATACGGCTTGGAACGTTCCGCGCGCGCCTTCGTCTTCTGCAGCTTTACCGTGGACACCAGCTTCATCGCTTTCGTGATCTGCTGTGTGCTGGCAATACTGTTGCGGCGGCGCTTAATGTCTCTCATTGAGGCCATTTTATCACCCTTTCTCTGCACCCTTATCTAAAGCTTGCTTTAAATTCTCCAATCGCTGTCTGCAGCTTCGCGTCTGTCTCATCGGAAATCTGTCTCTCAGACGCAATACTTTCCGGAATTTCCGGATATTTTGTGTCGAGGAACTCAAAGAATTCCTTCTCAAAACGAAGAATATCCTTTACCGGAATATCCAGCAGATATTTCTTTGTGGCAGCATAGATAATAATAACCTGATACTGTACCGGCATCGGCTGGTACTGCGGCTGCTTCAGAACCTCTTTGATTCTTTCACCCTGTGCCAGCTTCTCCTTTGTATCGTCATCCAGCTCGGAACCAAACTGTGAGAACGCCGCCAGCTCGCGGTACTGTGCCAGCTCCACACGGATGGGAGCTGCGATTTTCTTCATTGCCTTGATCTGTGCCGAACCGCCTACTCGCGATACGGAAAGACCTGCGTTGATAGCAGGACGGAATCCTGAATTGAACATCTCCGTCTCAAGGTAAATCTGTCCGTCTGTGATGGAAATAACATTGGTCGGGATATAAGCGGAAACGTCGCCCGCCTGCGTCTCAATAATCGGAAGCGCCGTCAGAGAGCCTCCTCCCAGCTCATCGGAAAGTCTCGCCGCACGCTCCAGCAGTCTGGAATGCAGATAGAAGACATCACCCGGATAAGCCTCACGTCCTGGCGGACGTTTCAGAAGCAGGGACAGTGTACGGTACGCAGCCGCATGCTTGGAAAGATCATCGTAGATGATCAGCACGTCCTCTCCCTTTTCCATCCACTCTTCACCGATCGCGCAGCCTGAATACGGTGCAATATACTGCAGCGGAGCCAGCTCACTGGCCGTAGCAGATACAACAGTGGTGTAATCCATTGCGCCGTACTCCTCGAGAGTATTCACGATGGAAGCCACCGTAGAAGATTTCTGACCGATGGCAACGTAAATACATTTTACGCCCTGGCCCTTCTGATTGATAATTGTGTCAATGGCAATTGCCGTCTTACCTGTCTGACGGTCGCCGATAATCAGCTCACGCTGTCCGCGTCCGATGGGAACCATGGAGTCAATCGCCTTGATACCTGTCTGAAGCGGAGTATCTACTGATTTTCTGGCAATAACGCCGGAAGCTACTCGCTCAATCTGACGGTACTTGTCTGAATGAATCGGTCCCTTGCCGTCGATGGGCTGTCCGAGCGCATTTACTACACGGCCCAGCATTCCGTCACCGACCGGAACCTCCACTACTCTTCCTGTCGTCTTTACGACATCTCCCTCGCTGATTGCATTGCTGCTGCCCAGGAGAACCGCGCCGACATTATCCTCCTCCAGGTTCAGCACCATGCCGTAGACTTCTCCCGGAAATTCCAGAAGTTCACCCTGCATGGCCTTCTCCAGACCGTATATACGTGCAATACCGTCCGCCACCTGGATAACAGTACCTGTGTCAGACACTGCAATTTCAGAAGCGTATCTCTGAATCTGTTCTTTGATCACAGAACTAATTTCCTCTGGTCTTAAATTCATGAGGTCTGCACACCTTCTTTCCTGCTTTCTAGTGAGATCTTCATAAGGTTGGCTGTCAGATCAGCCAGCCTGCTCTTGATCGTGCTGTCAACCACACGGTCACCGATACGGATAATCAGTCCGCCGATCAGGCTCTTGTCCACCCTGTACGTGATCTCCATTGTCTCATAGCTGGTCGTATCCAGAAGCTTTTGCTCAATCTTCTGCTTCTGAACGTCACCAAGCGGAATTGCGGAAGTAACCTCTGCAACTCCGATCTTTTTGTATTCCTTCACCCTTGCAATAAAATATGCAAAAATATCCGGTAAATCTCTGTATCTTCCCTTTGTTACCACAATTCTCAAGAAACCTGTGAGGGCGTCGGATATCTTTCCCTTGAAAACCTCCTCAATCACCTGAAGCTTCTTCTGTTTTGGAATCTCCGGGTGAATCAGAATCTTTTCAAAGTCTCTGTTTTCTTCCAGAACAGTCGTGACCATCTGTATTTCCTGCATCAGACTGTCTGTCCGGTTCTCTTCCACGGCAAGTTCAAACAACGCATCCCCATAAGTTTTGGATACTAGCTTAGCCATGTCTGATCTCCTATCTCCTTCAATGTATCATCAACTAACGAATCCTGGATATTCACATCGATCTTTTCGCTGACTACCTTTCCTGCAATCATCGAAGCAACCGTAATAATTTCTTTCTTGATATCATCCTCAGCTTTCTTCATTTCAAGCTCAGCCTGCTTCTGCGCTCTCGCAATAATACCTGCAGCCTCCGCCTTCGCGTTGTCGATAATCTTCGCTTCATTCTCAAGCGCTTTCTTGCGTGCCGCACTTAAGATCGCATCTTCTTCCTTATGGATATCACGAAGCCTGTTCTCGTATTCCGCGCGGAGCTTTTCTGCGTCAGCCTTTGCCTTTTCTGCCGAATCAATGTTATTCTTTACCTTCTCCTCACGCTTTTTCAGAAAATCGCGCACAGGATTGAAAAGCAGATAAGACAGAAGTACAAACATGACAAATACTGCGATCGCAAGCAGCACTGCATCATGGAGAAGCTGCGGATCAAGATTAAACAAACGTTCCAAGATTTCGCCTCCTTTCGCTCATTATATGATTATTTTCCGCAGTGCATACACCCTATAAAAGCATCGCCTGACAAAGCTGTCCGCAAGCGGCTGTTTTGCCATTCTCTGTTTTTGCACTGCTCATTGCTTTCGCACACATCAAAGTTTTCCGAGAAGCGGATTTGCGAATAAGAGGATAAATGCAATAGCAAGACCGTAAAGACCTGTCGTCTCGGCTACGGCCTGTCCAAGAAGCATTGTGGACATGATGTCTCCCTTTGCTCCCGGGTTTCTTCCTACTGCTGAAGCACCGTGACCTGCTGCAATACCCTGTCCTACACCAGGACCGATACCTGCGATCAACGCAAGACCTGCACCAATTGCTGAACACGCCAGTACTAAACCTTCATTTGTGATTCCTTCCATAAATAACAACCTCCTGAATATAATTTATTGTTTTCTGTTAATTTTAGTCCTCCGATGGGATCTTCTGCATCGTAAATGCCATCGTCAGCATACAGAATACGTATGTCTGGATCGCTCCTGAGAAAACGTCAAAATAAATATGAAGAATTCCGGGCCATCCGATTGCAATTTTAGACAACAGCGAATAGATCAGTGACATCATGACTGTGCCGGACAAAACGTTGCCGAACAGACGCAGCGACAATGAAAACGGTACTGCAATTTCTCCAATCAGATTGATTGGGAACAGGAACGGCAGAGGTTTAAACAAATCGGTAAAAGCCCCGAACTTGTTGTATTTGATGTTGTTGTACTGAATAATACAGAACGTCATAATACCAAGCGGAAGCGTCACTCCGTAATCTGCCGTAGGCGGCCTGAGTCCGAACAGTCCTGATATATTACTGATAAAGATAAAGATAAAAATGGAACCGATATAGTTCCCGTATCTCTTTGCATGAGCGCCCATGTTGCTCTTTACCATGCCATCCAGCATCTCCACCACCAGCTCCACGACATTCTGGAAGCCCTTCGGGTATTTCTGCGCATGGGTTATGGTAATTCTGGCCGCAACTGCAAATATAAGAATAATCAGCATGACAATCAGGATGGATACATGTGTTGTCGTAATCCAGAAGGTCTGACCAAACAACTCATAGCTGAACAGACCATGGACCATAAAATCCACATCTGATCCTGAAGATGCCAGCAAATTCGCAGTCTCCACGTTTTTTCCTCCTTTCCTCTGAATCTCCCTGCACGGCAGGGGGGATATGCGCTGCACTGCAGTCGTCTCCGACACACAGAAGCAGACTTATGGTTACTGTAAACAGTAACACATTGTGCTGTCCAGCCTGCCGTCCTGCTGCCATGAAGCATGCAGGGCCGGACAGTTATTGCTTTCGGAGTTTACTCCGCAATCTATGGACCAATGGCTGCAGGAACGCTCCGAATTTCAGGCAGAGCACTCCAAGGAAATATGCCATAACGTATCCGAATTTCAGAAAATTGACCACACCTGCCACTGCAAGTATTACCCCGGTCCGGAGAAGATATGCTTTTCTCATATATTTCTCCGCATCATCCGGCTGCATGTCCAGCGCCCGGTCAATGGAACGGTACATGTGGACAGAAAGTCCCACAGCCGTCACAATCCCAATCCAGAAGCCAAGTGCAAACCGGCCAATGGAACTGATAAACTGAGGATGGAGAAACGATATCAGCAGGTCTGCTGCCTGAATCACCAGCCCCACCACAATAATTCCTGTGATCAGTTCCGAAAGTGTCTCATTTATTTTTTTGCCTGACATTCTTTGATCCCTTCTTTTTGTCTGATGGCTGAAACTGTTTCAGCAAAATCCAGGAATTTCTCGCTCCTGCCATCACGCCGAGAATCAGAAGAACCGCAGTAATCGACCACCCGAAATGATTATCCAGCCAGCTTCCTATAAAAGCACACAAAATAACGGGAGCCATCATGCTGATTCCAAGCTGCGTAAGCATGGCAAGTGCACGTGCTATTTCACCATGATTTATTTTTCTGTTCATACATAACCTCATGCACACATAATAGTTTATTTTGCCGAATATGTCCAGATTTTATTATCTGAAATTCATAAAATGACTGTAAACTATGCTGCAATTTTCTCCTGTTTCTGAACAACATATTCTCTTCTATTTTATAATAATTCCTCCCGAAAATCAAGAAATCATAGCTGGTAACAGCCTTGAAAGGTAAATATATCTTTTAGCCTGCCGATATTATAAAAATGCTTTTTTCACCATTCTGTCTATTTTTGAATGGGTTATCCACATCAAT
>SFEV01000056.1 GCA_004557975.1 Lachnospiraceae bacterium | reverse complement strand
AAAAATAAGCGTACCACTATTTCTAATGATACGCTTATCATATTTAACTGTTAATCAAGGTCAATGAATACCCTTACAGTGGTATCTCTCCACTGATTTTTCCTTACATACTGTCCGTTAGCCTTTCGGTAGGCTGCTGCCTGCTCAAAACTAAGCGGCAATTCAAAGGAAAGAGAACTCCTACCTATCTGCGATAGCTGCCTGTGCTGCTGCAAGTCTTGCGATCGGCACACGGAACGGTGAGCAGGAAACGTAGTCCAGGCCAAGCTTGTGGCAGAACTCTACGGATGTCGGATCGCCGCCATGCTCGCCGCAGATACCGATATGCAGATTCGGATTCACCGGCTTGCCGAGTGTGATCGCCATCTCCATCAGTTTGCCGACACCATTCTGGTCGAGCTTTGCAAACGGGTCGTTCTCGAAAATCTTCGCATCGTAGTATGCACTCAGGAACTTGCCTGCGTCATCACGTGAGAAGCCGTAGCACATCTGTGTCAGATCGTTTGTACCGAAGCAGAAGAAGTCTGCTTCCTTCGCAATATCATCAGCTGTCAGAGCTGCACGCGGAATCTCAATCATTGTACCTACCTGATACTTCAGATCTGCACCTGCTGCTGCGATCTCTGCATCGGCAGTCTCAACAACAGTCTTCTTAACGTATTTCAGCTCCTTGCTGTCGCCAACAAGCGGAATCATAATCTCCGGGCATACGTTCCAGTCCGGATGTCTCTTCTGTACGTTGATTGCAGCACGGATAACAGCCTTTGTCTGCATTGCTGCGATCTCCGGATATGTAACGTCAAGACGGCATCCGCGGTGTCCCATCATCGGGTTAAACTCATGGAGAGAATCGATGATCGCCTTGATCACTTCCACGCTCTTGCCCTGAGCCTTTGCCAGTTTCTCAATGTCCTCTTCCTCTGTCGGAACGAACTCATGAAGAGGCGGATCCAGGAAACGGATGGTAACAGGATTGCCCTCAAGAGCCTCATACAGCTTCTCGAAGTCGCTCTGCTGCTCCGGAAGAATCTTCTCAAGAGCTGCCTCTCTCTCTTCTACAGTCTCGGAACAGATCATCTCACGGAATGCGTCGATTCTGTTGCCGCTGAAGAACATATGCTCTGTACGGCAAAGTCCGATTCCTTCTGCGCCCAGCTCACGTGCTCTCTTAGCGTCTGCCGGTGTATCTGCGTTTGTTCTTACTTTAAGTTTTCTGTACTTGTCAGCCCATCCCATGATTCTGCCGAACTCACCTGCGATGGAAGCGTCAACAGTCGGGATAATGCCGTCATAGATATTACCTGTGGAACCGTCAAGAGAAATAGCGTCTCCTTCGTGGAATTCCTTGCCGGCAAGAGTAAACTTCTTGTTGGCCTCATCCATGGTAATGTCGCCGCATCCGGATACACAGCAGGTACCCATACCACGGGCAACTACAGCTGCATGGCTTGTCATACCGCCACGAACTGTCAGGATACCCTGAGCACTCTTCATACCCTCAATATCCTCCGGTGAAGTCTCAAGACGTACGAGAACTACCTTCTCACCTCTTGCGTTCCATGCCTTTGCATCCTCTGCAGTAAATACGATCTTACCACATGCAGCTCCCGGTGATGCACCAAGTGCTTTTGCCATCGGAACGGCAGCCTTCAGTGCTGCTGCATCAAACTGCGGATGAAGCAGTGTATCAAGGTTACGCGGATCGATCATGGCTACTGCCTTCTCCTCAGTGATCATGCCCTCGTCAACAAGGTCACATGCGATCTTCAGAGCTGCCTGAGCCGTTCTCTTACCGTTACGTGTCTGCAGCATGTAGAGGTGTCTGTCCTCAATAGTGAACTCCATATCCTGCATATCTCTGTAATGATCCTCGAGAGTCTTGCAGATCGTAACAAACTGATCATAAACCTCCGGCATTACTTCCTTCAGCTGATCGATCTTCTGCGGTGTACGTACACCTGCAACAACGTCCTCGCCCTGAGCATTCATCAGGAACTCACCCATCAGATGCTTCTCGCCTGTAGCCGGATCACGGGTAAATGCAACACCTGTACCGGATGTCTCACCCATATTTCCGAATGCCATCATCTGTACGTTAACTGCAGTACCCCATGAATACGGGATATCGTTGTCACGACGGTATACATTCGCACGCGGATTGTCCCAGGAACGGAACACAGCCTTGATTGCTTCCATGAGCTGTTCCTTCGGGTCATCCGGGAAATCTGCACCGATCTTTGCTTTATACTCAGCCTTGAACTGGTTTGCAAGCTCCTTCAGATCGTCAGCGTTCAGCTCAACGTCCTGTGTAACGCCCTTTTCAGCTTTCATCTTGTCAATCAGTTCTTCAAAATATTTCTTTCCAACTTCCATTACCACGTCAGAGAACATCTGGATGAAACGTCTGTAGCAGTCCCATGCCCAGCGCGGATTTCCTGACTTTTCTGCAAGAACGTTTACTACTTCTTCATTCAGACCCAGGTTCAGGATTGTGTCCATCATACCAGGCATGGATGCTCTTGCACCGGAACGTACGGAAACAAGCAGCGGATTTTCTTTATCACCAAATTTTTTACCTGTGACTCCCTCCATCTTCACGATGGCTTCCATGATCTGACCCATAATCTCGTCGTTGATCTTTCTGCCATCCTCGTAGTACTGCGTACAAGCCTCAGTTGTAATTGTGAAGCCCTGCGGTACCGGAAGCCCCAGGTTTGTCATCTCTGCGAGATTGGCACCTTTGCCGCCGAGAAGATTTCTCATGGTGGCATTACCTTCCGTAAACATATAAACCCATTTTGCCATGTTACACATTCCTCCTAAATTGTAATCATATCCGTGAACAGCATAAAATCCCATTCACTAATATATTTTATTGTAACATATTTCACGACTCAGTCAAGAAAATCCTGTCCAATATATGCATTTTTTCTAAAACTTTACCGTTTTTCATTGTGAAAAAGTTGTCATAATCTGTTTTTTGTCCCATATTTCCTCACCATTTTGCACAAGATACACAGCTTTTTATTTAGAAAAAACCAAATTAATCCATTTCAGAAGCCGAAAAAAGGGCCGCCATACGGCAGCCCTTCCCATATTTTATGATATTATTCAGCAACCACTTTCTTCAGATGTACGAAGCGCGGAAGTGAATTCTCCTGCTTCATCTGGATGTCGCCCTGGATCAGCGGAAGTGCGTACTCAATGTATGCGTCTGTCACATTGTTGCCGCGCTCATTGATCCACTCTACCGGAACCTTCTTCTCGTAGTTTGCTACAGAAGACAGATCCAGAAGATCAGCCTCACACTTGTAGCCATTCTCGTCACGTGTGCACTTGAAGCCTACCATCTTGTCCGTAACACCTGCAATTGCTTCTTTTACTGCAGTCTGTCCAGCCATGAAGGACTCGTCGGAGTCTGTCTGGGATGCACAGTGCTCAGCACATCTCTGAAGCAGTGAAAGCTCGATCGGACGAACCTTAACGCCCGGGATAGCACTCTTGACAACGTCTGCAAGCTTCACAGCAAGACCGCCAAGCTGAGCATGGCCGAATCCGTCTGTCGCGGAAGTCTTTGCCTCTGATACGAAAGATCCGTCTGCGTAGTGAATACCCTCTGATACGGCAATCAGAACGTTCTGATTCTCATTCCAGATCTTCTCTACATCCTCAAGGAACTCTTCCTGATTGAAGTCTACCTCCGGAAGGTAAATAAGGTCCGGACCATAGCCTGTCACGCGTGCCAGAGCAGCTGCACCTGCAAGCCATCCTGCATGACGTCCCATAATCTCAACGATGGTCACCTGTCCCTTGTCATATACGTGAGCGTCCTGATATACCTCAACGAGGGATGTGGCAATATATTTTGCTGCAGATGCAAAGCCCGGGCAGTGGTCTGTACCGAAGAGGTCATTGTCGATGGTCTTCGGGATACCCATAACACGGCAGTCATATCCGACTTTCTTCATATATTTGGAAATCTTGTTGCATGTATCCATAGAGTCATTTCCTCCATTATAGAAGAAATAACGCACATCATATTTCTTGAAGATCTCAAGGATTCTCTTGTAATCTGTATCATCTACATCCGGATCTGCGATTTTGTAACGGCAGGAACCCAGTGCGGAAGACGGAGTATATCTCATAATAGCCAGTTCTTCCGGATCTTCCTCATCCATCACATAAAGCTTATCATTCAGAACACCTACAATACCGTTTGCAGCGCCATAAACTTTTGTAATCGCGTCAGAATCAAGACCTGCCTTGATCGCACCGTAGCAGCTGGCATTGATAACTGAAGAAGGACCGCCTGACTGTCCAATGATCATTGCACCTTTCAATTCACTCATTTTAAAATTCCTCCTGTTAATATAAAAAGTGTAAAATTAAAACAACACTTGGTTCATTATAGTACAAATCGTGTTATTTTACCATACCAAAAAAAGTTTTTCTGCTAAAATTCAAATTTTTCCTCGAAATATGCTTTCAGATCCTCGATCTTAACTCTCTCCTGTGCCATGGTATCGCGGTCGCGGACAGTCACAGCTCCATCCTCCTCAGACTCGAAATCGTATGTGACACAGAACGGTGTACCGATCTCATCCTGTCTTCTGTAGCGTTTTCCGATGTTTCCTCTGTCATCAAACTCGCAGTTGTAATATCTGGAGAGCATAGCATAAATCTTCTCTGCCCCCTCATTCAGCTTCTTGGACAGCGGAAGCACACCGATCTTCACCGGAGCAAGGGCCGGATGGAAATGAAGCACCGTGCGGACATCTCCGCCCTCCAGCTCCTCCTCGTCGTATGCACTGCACAGGAATGCAAGAACCACACGGTCTGCACCCAGTGACGGCTCGATCACGTACGGAATATATTTTTCTTTCTTTTCATCATCAAAGTACATCATATCCTGACCGGATACGTTCTGATGCTGTGTCAGGTCATAATCCGTGCGGTCTGCAATACCCCAGAGCTCACCCCATCCAAACGGGAACAGGTACTCGATATCTGTGGTTCCCTTGCTGTAGAAGCACAGCTCCTCCGGTGTATGGTCACGGACGCGCATCTCCTCGTCTTTCATTCCCAGTGATTTGAGCCAGTTGATACAGAAGCTTCTCCAGTACTGGAACCAGTCAAGGTCTGTGCCCGGCTGACAGAAGAACTCCAGCTCCATCTGCTCAAACTCACGTGTACGGAACGTAAAGTTGCCCGGCGTGATCTCATTTCGGAAGGATTTTCCGATCTGTCCGATACCGAAGGGAAGTTTCTTTCTGGAAGTTCTCTGCACATTCTTGAAATTCACGAAAATACCCTGTGCTGTCTCAGGACGAAGGTACACTGTATTCTTCGCATCCTCTGTTACACCCTGGAACGTCTTGAACATCAGGTTGAACTGACGGATATCTGTGAAATTGTGCTTGCCGCAGGTCGGACACGGAATATTGTTGTCCTCAATAAAGTTCTTCATCTCTTCCTGGGAAAACGCATCGATAGGCTTCGGAAGCTCAATTCCCTTTTCCTGGCAGTAGTCTTCGATCAGCTTGTCTGCGCGGAAACGCTCATGGCATTCCTTACAGTCCATCAGCGGGTCTGCAAAGCCGCCAAGATGACCGGAAGCCACCCACGTCTGCGGATTCATCAGAATTGCACAGTCAACACCTACATTGTAAGGATTTTCTGTGATGAACTTCTGCCACCATGCCTTCTTGACATTGTTCTTAAGCTCTACACCCAGATTGCCGTAATCCCATGTATTGGCAAGCCCGCCGTAAATCTCAGAGCCCGGATACACAAAGCCTCTCCCTTTCGCAAGTGCAACAATTTTCTCCATTGTTTTTTCCATTGTTCTCTCCTCCATTTTATTTGTCCATCCTGCAGACAGGCGCAGAATATTACTTTCTTTTTAATCATACATCTCAAAAATGATATATACGCGTTTGGCCGCTGCAGCCTCCTCAAAGCTTTTTTCCTTCTCGCTGCCTCTGTAAACCGTATTGGACGGAAGCACCAGACCCTCATTCTCGCTCTCGTCCTGCTCTCCTGTGGCATTCACCACATCTGCCGCAAGGATATCCGCGTTGGTACTGGTATACAGCAGGCTGCCGGGAACATGTATCTCCAGCGGCGCAGTGACTACCATCACCTGTTTGTCCATCTCCTTGATGACCTCGCTTCCGGAAACAGGATTACCCTGTACGACACCGTCGCGCACCTTCTTGTAGGATACGTCAAACAGATATCCCTCCAGCTGCGCATTGATCAGAGAGCCATAGTAAAACTCCACATTGTTGAAGTCACTGTAGTCCTTTGCAGACGCATACACCATCTCAAGCTTCACGGACTGGCCTTCTGTCTCAAAGGTCTTTACCGTAATACAGTCTTCCCCGTTCTTCCTGTTATAGTCGGCCACCTCTGTCGTAATCAGATTCTGAAGCTCCGCCGCATTATAGTAGGATTCATCCAGCGTCTCCTGAACTATCTCCGTAATCTGACCGTCCTTGTCGATGGAGATGGCATTCGGTTCCTGAGGCACCCACTGCTCCTGGTTCAGCATCTCGCAACCGTTAAGCAGCGTCACACACGATGCGGCCAAAGCCAGCACCGATAAATATTTTGCTTTCACCATACTTCCTCCTCACAAATCCTACTTATTATACATAGAAAAGCGTCACGTTTCAACTATTTCTTTCAGGATTTCCAATGACTTGAATTTGCGGTCAATATGCAGGCGGTTATAATAATCCTGCACCCGGCGAAACTGGGAGAACACCTCCGGTGTCAATGTAAACGTGTACAGCTTCCCGATCGGTGCCTGGATCACGTAGCGGATCGTATACCGCACAGACTCCAGAAGGGAAGAGTCATTTGCCGTCTCATACGGGTACTCTCCGTTGAGCACCATCGCCTTCATCTCAAAAACACACCGGATCAGCTCATTCTCAACACGTTTGTGCATCAGTGCCCGAAGCGTCGCGTACAGGAGATTCACCATGTCAGAGCCGTCCAGATTTTCCCGCGTATAATACTCTGCCACCTCCATAAAATAACAGCCGTAGCACGCGGCAGTAAAATCCTCCCGTACTTCCATAAAATAATTGGAAATCTCCGCCTGCACCAGCGTATATGCCGTCCTGCCCTCATATACGGTAAAGGTACCGAAAGAAAACGGATTTGCCGCCGCCAGAAGCGTGCTGTTCGGACGCCTTGCGCCGCGGGCAAAAGCCGTTATTTTGCCGCGCTCCTTTGTCAGTATGACAGTTCGTTTGTCATATTCCCCCGACGGGACGGCCGACAGCACCATCCCCGTCACCTTCAGCGGTTCACTCATACGATCCTCCCAAGCCTTCCTCTCAATGTATTTTTCCGGTGGGCAGTATCTCTTCCACGCTGCACTCCTCATCTGCCGAAGGCAGTATCGCTTCATCACTGTTCTTTTGCATCTGCAGCGAGACTGCATATCCGATGTAACCATCCATTACAGTTCTTTCTTATCATATCCGAAGTTTTTGATCATAAAGTCACTGTCACGCCAGTCCTTCTTCACCTTGACCCAGAGCTGCAGATTCACCTGCATTTCCAGCATTTTTTCTATCTCTCTTCTCGCCTGAGAGCCGATTTTGCGAAGCATGGCACCGCCTTTCCCGATGATGATGCCTTTGTGTGAATCCTTTTCACAGATAATCGTTGCCTCAATATCCATGATCTCTGCGCCGCGCCGTTCCTGCATCTTCTCGATGGACACAGCAATCCCGTGGGGAATTTCCTCCTCCAGACAGCGCAGTGCCTTTTCACGGATCAGCTCGGCCGCTATCTGGCGCTGAGGCTGATCTGTCACTGTATCATCATCATAAAACTTCGGCCCGTAAGGAAGGTATTTGAAAATCGCGCGGATGACACGGTCCATATTGACACCGCGCAGCGCACAGACTGGAATCATATCGGCAAAATCACAGATTTCCCGATAACCGTCCATGAAACGCGGAATATCGTTTTTGTCCACCGTATCAATCTTGTTCATAATCAGAATCACCGGAACCTTCGACTTTCTGAGCTGCTGTGCGATATGCAGCTCTCCCTTTCCGATAAAATCTGTGGGCTCCACAAGCCAGAGTACCACATCGACTTCACCAAGTGTCCGCTCCGCCACATTGACCATGTATTCTCCCAGCTTGTTTTTTGCCCTGTGAATTCCCGGCGTATCGAGGAAAACAATCTGTCCTTCCTCAGAAGTATACACCGTCTGAATCCGGTTGCGCGTCGTCTGCGGCTTGTTCGACGTGATTGCAATCTTCTGCCCGATCAGGTGATTCATCAGTGTGGATTTCCCCACGTTAGGCCTGCCAATCAGCGTTGCAAATCCGGATTTGAATTTTGCGTTCTCCATTCTTTTCCTCCAAATCTCTGTGCATTCCGTTCTGCTTATACTCTGCTCTGTCAGTATTTTATTCTGTATTCTCACTCGTCATCCTGTTCTTCATCCGGATCAGGGCTCTGTCCGTTTGTCAGCATCTGCACAGAGCCGAACAGATCCTTCTCAGCAAGTATCTTCTGCTCGTTTCCGACGACGCACAGCGCATGCTCAGACAGAATTGCGCGCATATACGGAGCCAGCGCGCGGATCTGTTCCTGCGTTGCCGTAAGCACCTCGTCGCGCTCCTTCTGAAGATCCTCAGGTGTGACACCGCTAAACCACGCATTCAGAGAGCGGCTTCCCTTGGCAGCGGGAGTCAGTGGTGTATCAAGCTCACTGACTGTACCGATGATATACTTCGTCATTTCCCTGTCATCTGCTGAAAACTGTTCCAGATAATCCGGAATTCCCTCATACACCTCATTTGTCTTTCCGAGATTCGGGTCACGGTACGATACAAAATAAGAGTCTCCCGTTCTGCCGAACGCGCTCATACAGCCGTATGCGCCTCCCTTGACGCGGATATTGACCCACAGATAATCGTAGCTCATCATAACCTTCAGAATCCTGAGAGCTCCCGTATACCCGAATCCCGCTGAGACAAAATTGCCTGTTCTCGCCACGTACTGCACCTGAGACGGAGTCATGAAGCCCTCATTTTTCTTTTTCAGTATGAGATGATTGTCAATCTGCTCATCCCTGGCATGGGGAAGCTTCTGCACAAAGGATAAGAACGGCTCCCGGACTGTTTCCAGACCTTCTTTATCACACGTTACGCTGACAAACAGCCCTTCTCTGTGAAACAGTTTTCTGCCAAGTATCTCCAGTCTTTCCTTCAGCTCCTGCTTTCTCTGGTCAAAATTCTGCTCCAGCTCCTCCACAAACTGATAAAATGCAATCCCGCTGATCTCATCATTAAAGGCATTGATCTGGGATGTGTAGGAAAGTGCGCGGCACGCCGCGGCCTGATGTCCCGCTGAGTTAAGCTGCATGGACAGCCGCGATTTCAGCTTTGCGATAATCTCATACAGACGCCTGTCATCCGTAAACTCAGACTGGAACAGAATTTCATAAATCCGGTCAAAGGCATAGGGCACTTTGTCATACAGCACGCGTGCGCGCATGCCTGCAAAGGATCTGATTTTTCCGTACTCCTTCAGTACCGGGAATACACTGATTCCGGCGGAAATGCCGCCTGTGTTCATATTGATTTCATTATTCAGATCCTGGTAGGAGTGCCGGGCCGTATTCACCATTCCAAGCACAGCCTTCAGAATTCCGAGCCAGACGATTTCCTCCCGCGATACACGCGTCGTATCAAACAGAAGGTCCAGATACACAATGCCGTTGGTAAACACATCATGGTGCAGCACCTGTGTGTCTTCCCACACATACTCCTCATTCTGCAGCGGTGCAGCCTTCTGACCGATATCACCGCGCTCCAGCATCGGAATCTTCTCCAGCTCCTCTGCCGTCGACGGCATCTCCTGGAATGCGCGCAGCTGCTTCGTCTTCTCAATCAGAGACTCAATCTCGCTTTCATCCAGAGACTCTTTGTAAGCCCGCAGCTTTTCTCTGACTGCCTCATCCTTCTTTGCTGTCAGACCGCGCTCCGGCTCTATCACAACGACAGAAACGTGATTATTATTCAGAAGATACTGTGATATCAGATTTTCAAAATATCCGGTATCTGCATACTCCCGCAGTCTCTGATAGATTTCAAGCTGCTTCAGATAAGCAAACGGTGCCCTGTCATCGTACAGCCAGCTGTCAAAGACATCGAGTCCGTAAATCAGTCCCTTTGGAAATGAGCCGTAGTCTGCCTCACGGAATTTGAATTCCATCGTATTGATTCCGGCAAGCAGTGCCTTTTTATCGATTCCGCTTTCCACAAGCTCCATCATTTTTTCTCGGATCACAGTCTCAAACCGTTCCTTATCACGGCGATTTGCATTTTTGGCTATGATGCTGAAAAATGGCTGATATACGCCGCTGTCATAGGAACTCATAATATCCTTGCCGATCCCTGCATCCAGCAGCGCCTGCTTCAAAGATGCGCCGGGCGCTGACAGAAGCGCGTATTCCAGCACAGCAAACGCATTCGACAGCTCCACATCGAGACTCGTCCCGATCACAGCATTCCAGGAGAGGTACGTATTATCTTCCAGGTCATCCGTTTCAGACACCGGATACGTGCGAAATACCTCCTTTTTCTGTTCAAATGGCTTCTGCCAGGCCACCTCAGAATCCACAGGCTGTACATCAAAATGGCTCAGATACTCCCTGTCGAGCCACAGCAGTCGCTCCTCAATGTCCATATCGCCGTATAAATAGATATAACTGTTTGACGGATGGTAATATTTCTGATGGAAGGCAAGAAAATCTTCATACTTCAGATCCGGAATACAGTCGGGATCGCCGCCGGACTCCACGCCGTATGTCGTGTCAGGAAACAGGCTGTTCATAATTTCCCGTTCCAGCACATCCTCAGTGGAAGAGAACGCTCCCTTCATTTCATTGTAGACGACGCCGTTGTACACAATCTCGTCCTCCGGGTTCTCTATCTGGTAACTCCAGCCCTCCTGGCGGAATATCTCTTCTTTCTTATAAATATTCGGATAAAAAACGGCATCCAGATATACGTGCATCAGATTGCAGAAATCCTTATCATTGCAGCTGGCAACAGGATACATCGTCTTGTCCGGATACGTCATAGCGTTAAGAAACGTATTCAGCGATCCCTTAACCAGCTCCACAAACGGATCCTTGGCCGGGAACAGACGGCTTCCGCACAGTACACTGTGTTCCATAATGTGCGCCACGCCGGTGCTGTCCTTCGGGATCGTCCGGAACGCAATGTTAAACACCTTATTTTCATCCTCATTCTGTAAAACGAGAATCCTGGCCCCGCTTTTTTTATGACGGAGCAGATACCCGTCGGAGCGGACATCCTCAATCCGTTCCTGCATCAGCAGTTCATACTGCGGAATCTTTTCTATATTCATAACTACCTCCTGTATTATGCAAGATCAATCTGTAACCTTCATAATTCCATATGCATTCTGTATTTCAAAAAACTTTCTTCAAAGACCGGTAGATTCCTCCGGTCAGGGCACCGCCAAACAGCACAAGAATCAGAACTGCCGCAGCGCAGTGTGCAAAGTATGCATCCGGCAGTATCCATATCACCGGATCTGTCACCGGATCAAAGAGCCAGTAATCATTTCGGAAAAACAGTTTATGAAACGTCTCAAAAAAAGCATCCCAGTATAATGATGCCAGCACTCCCAGTACAGCGGGTATGGCAAATGAAAACAGTGCCAGCAGCTTCAGACTGCCATAATCCTTTCTGAAAAGCTTTCTCATCAATCCGGCAATCCAGATCACACCGCATATGACAAACATATACTGAATCACCAGGAAGATGCGCTTTACTTCGCCAAAATGTATTCTCCCGTTTTCCGACATGGGAAAAGACGGAAACTCCAGATTCTTTACACCGCCGGTCACCAGATTATAATCAATCAGCGTATCATAGTTCTCCCTGATCTCTTTCTCTGACAACCCCGTTGTCTCAGAAATCCTGAGATAGCCGATATCAAAATAGTAAAGGCCCCTCAGATTCAGTACAAGAACCACCGATACACTGACGAGAAACAAAAACCCGATCAGCGCCACAGCGAGATTGCTCACAGTCAGAGTCTTTCTGTGCACAGAGTCCCGATGGCTGTCACTGTATCGATTCTTCCTCTGCTCTTTCTTCCTTCGTCGCATGGTTTCTCCTCCGCCCTGTATGATGCAGCAATCTTTCCCGCTGCTCTTTTTGAATAACACAGTCTTCACATCTGCTTCTCTCTTTGCGTTTCGGCGACTGCAGCCTTCGGTTTCTCCGTCATAACGCATATCTTATCACAAAAAAACACCGGTGTAAAATGATTTACACCGGCATTCTTCATTCTTTTGATTTTAACTGGGACAAATCAGCGTTTCCCTCATGCTCTGTTTACGGAAGGTATACATCCTGCTCGAAGGACCGCTTCACAATTTCACGTCCCTCCTCCAGCGTATGGATCACGCCCAGAGCTTTCAGCTGCATGACAATATTTCCAAGGACTGAACCCTCTGTCGGTCCTGTGACAACCTTTTTGCCGGTGCGCTTTGCAGTCAGCTCACACAGCAGCTTGTCCTGGATTCCGCCACCCACCATATTGATGCACGGAATCGTCGTCCCCGTAATCTTCTCAAGATTTTCAATCGTGGTTTTATACTCATTGGTCAGACCATTGTAGATGGCCATGGCAATCTCTCCAAGTCCCTGCGGAGTGCCCTGACCGGACTCTTCACAGTAGCCGATAACCTCTTTCATCATGTTGATCGGCGCTGTAAATCTCGGGTCGTTGGGATTGATAATAAAATCCTGACGTTTTGCGGCACGGCTCGCCTCAATGATATCCGGGAAAGAAACCTCTCCCTCAAATTCGCACCAGTTTTTGCGAAGATTCTGCATGATCCAGAGACCGTTGATGTTCTTCAGAAGACGGATCTTTCCTTCTACGCCGCCCTCATTCGTATAATTGTACTCATAGGATTCTTCCGTCAGCACCGGCTCATCCATCTCCAGTCCCAAAAGAGACCATGTGCCGCAGCTTAAGAATGCTGCATTCTTCTCTTCAAAAGGAGTCGCTGCAACGGCTGAAGCAGTGTCATGGCTGCCCACTGCAATCAGCTTCGCACCCTTCAGTCCTGTCTCCTCCACAACCTCCGGGATCAGATCTCCAATCACAGTACCCGGCTTCACAAGCGGTCCGAAGAGACTTCTCTTGATGCCGGCCTCCCGGATAATCTCATCATCCCAGTCTCTTTTCTTTGCGTCGAGAAGCTGCCCCGTGCTGGCAAACGTATATTCATTGTACATGATGCCGGTCAGAAAATAACCGAACAGCTCAGGCACAAACAGCAGCCGCTCTGCCTTTTCATAGATATCCGGCCGCATCTGCTTGTCCGCATACAGCTGGAAGATGGTATTGAAATTCATAAACTGAATACCGGTATGGGCATACAGTTTTTTCAGCCCGATGATCTCATCAAATTTGTCAATCACACCGATCGTGCGGTCATCGCGGTAATTGATCGGATTGCCAATCAGATTGCCGTCCTTGTCAATCAGTCCGTAATCTACCCCCCAGGTATCAACTGCCAGTGAGCGGATCGGAAGCTTTGATGCCGCCGCCTTTTTCAGTCCGACCTTCAGCTCATGATACAGCCTAAAATAATCCCAGTAAATGTTCTTTCCGATACGTACGGGATCATTTGCAAAACGGTGCAGTTCCTTAATCTCGATCCTTCCATCCTCGTACTTACCCAAAATCATACGTCCGCTTGATGCCCCGAAATCAAACGCGAGCGTATATACAGCTTCACCCATAATACACCTCTCCAATCCTTTGATTTTTGTTGAATTTTGTTATTTCAATAATTTTTCTTCCTGTTTTCCCTCATAATAGCACACAATCAGACACAAGTAAAGCATGCATCCTAAAAATCCCTTGTCTGCTTCTCTGTGATGACGCGAATCCCCCGTTTTTCAAAAAACGTCATCCACTTTTTATTCGGAACACAGTCTGAAATCACAATGTCGCCCTTCTGAAAATCCATAACCTTAACAAAGGAAATCTTGTCAAACTTGCTGCTGTCAATTACCAGCACAGTCTGCTTGGCGCTCTTCTTCATCATCAGCTTTACGCCTGCCTCCAGCTCGTTTGATTCCATAATACCGCGTTCCATATCAATTCCCTTGCATGATACAAGTGCCATATCAACATTAAAATTACCGAGACATTCTTCTGTCTTTCTGCCTACAAGTGACAGGGACGATGCCTTCAGATCTCCTCCCGTAGAGATCACTTTGATTCCCTCACTCTGGGCCAGCTCGATCAGCACCTCAACGGAGGTGGTGATCACAGTCAGTTTTTTCATATTTTTGATCTGCTGTGCTATCATCAGCGAGGTGGAGGACGCATCCAGCATGATACTGTCTCCCTCTTCAATCAGCGAAGCTGCCAGCTCCGCCACCTTCTGTTTTTCCTGGCGGTTTGTCTTCTCACGTATTCTCAGCGGAAGATCCACACTCGTATTTTTGTTTAAAACTGCTCCGCCGTACGTCTTCTTAACAAACCCATCCCGTTCAAGCTTTTCAAGATCTCTGCGTATCGTCTCCTCCGTCACATCATACCGTTTTGCCAGCTCAGAAACAAGCACCCTCTGTTCCTTCTGTAAAATTTCCAAAATTTCATTCTTCCGTTCAATCGCGAGCATAATTCCCTCCTGACGTCACTGTTCTGCCTCATCCCGTAATTCAACATAAACTAACATAAATTCAACGTGTTTTCATGTTCTCTTGTCTTCTTTGTTGTTTATTTTAGCATATTTCTCAGGTAATTGCGACTGTTTTTTGTTGCTTATTTTCACACTCATTTCATTTTCACAGGCAGCGTATATAAGTGCATGATCATCCAGGCTGTTGCAAAGGCTTCCTTCTGTCTCTTCTATCGAATTTTCCTGACCTGTATCCTGGGAAGCAGCGATTCCATATCCTCCTTCGCAAAGAATCCCGTCTCCAGACGCATCGCATTTGCCGCCGATATGGCACTGGCCAGGCGAATCGTTTCCACCATTGACAACCCACGTGAAATCCCCACGGCAAACCCGGCAATCATGGAGTCTCCACATCCCACAGTATTGACCGCATCAATCTGAGGAACTTTGACATCATACACACCTTCCCCACAGGAGACGAGAGACCCTTCCGCCCCCAGAGAGATCACGACAATCTCAATCCCGTCATCATGCAGATCTGCAGCAGCCCGGATCAGGGCTTCTCTGGAATTCATCGGGCGTCCTGTCAGCGCACGGATCTCATCGATATTCGGTTTAATCATTGTCGGGCGCTCCAGCAGACATTCCTCCAGGAGTCTTCCGCTCGTATCGAGAATAACCGGTTTCCCCATCTCCACCGCGCAGCGGATCATGCGCCTGTAGAGCATGGGACCTGCTCCTGCAGGCGCGCTTCCTGATATGGTGACCACACGGCAGCCCGGCAAAATGGCACAGAATTTCTCAATCAGGCGCTCACAGTCCTCCTCTGTCACAGCAAATCCCGGCTCAAGGAATTCTGTCTGCCTGTGACTTCCCTCATCCCAGATGTTGATGCACGTACGGCTCTCGCCGTCACACCAGACGAAATCCCCGGTGATACCTCTCGCTTCGACACGTTCTGATATGAATTTTCCCGCATGTCCGCCCAGAAAGCCGGTTGCCGTGATCCTCTCCCCTGCAATCGCAGCAACACGCGCCACATTGATGCCTTTTCCCCCGGCATTCGCAGTGCATGACTTTACACGGTTCACACTTCCCACTCCAAATCCTTCCACTACATATCTTTTATCAATTGCCGCGTTGGCAGTCACCGTCAGTATCATATTCATTCTCCCCTTTATTTCATCAGTTTCTGTATGGTGGCACACAGCTCGTCCACCACATCTTCCCTTCCATTCTGAATTTCCTCGACGACACAGGATTTGATGTGGTTCGATAAAAGTACCTTGTTGAAGCTGTTCAGCGCGGACTGTACTGCCATTACCTGCGTCAGAATATCCACACAGTATCTCTCATCCTCCAGCATTCCCTGTATTCCGCGCACCTGTCCTTCAATCCGTTTCAGTCTGTTCTGCAAATCGCGCTTTTCTTTTTCTTCTCTGTGTTTTATCTTACAACACTCCGGCTGCTTCACTTCCGGCATCATTTCTTCTTTTCTTTCTTCCATTTGACCCTCCGTCTGTATTTCTTTTTTCATCACATTTCGACAGCAAAACACTCTGTACATCAGTCTCTTTCCGGTACGTAAAATAAGGAGGATATTCCAGATACCCTCCAACCTATTTTGTTTTATGCTAACATACCGGGCATTTTCTGTCAACTTTTTCACTTTCTGAACAGCCTTGAAAGGTAAATATATCTTTTAGCCTGCCGATATTATAAAAATGCTTTTTTCACCATTCTGTCTATTTTTGAATGGGTTATCCACATCAAT
>SFEV01000104.1 GCA_004557975.1 Lachnospiraceae bacterium | reverse complement strand
TCCCGTCCACCGTCGTCTCCATCCGGTAGAAGTTCTCCCGCCTTGCATCCAGATAGGAGATGACCGCCGGATGCACGCCCACCTGATAGGCGTATTCTTTCCAGACATCAAAATTCTCTTCCACATCGATTTTCTTGATACGGTCCAGGGTCACCACATCAAATTCACGTACCGATTTATTATACTCAGGCGGGTTGCCCGCCGCAACGATGATCCATCCCTCCGGGACTTTCTGATTTCCGAATGTCTTGCACTGCAGGAACTGCAGCATCGTTGGCGCCAGGGTCTCAGAGACACAGTTGATCTCATCAATGAAAAGAATTCCCTCTTTGTGTCCGGTAACTTCCATTTTGTCATACACCGACGCGATGATCTCGCTCATCGTATACTCCGTCACCGAATATTCTTTCCCTCCGTACTGTTTTTTCTGAATAAACGGCAGCCCCACTGCGCTCTGGCGGGTATGATGGGTGATCGTATACGCCACCAGGCCGATCCCGCACTCTCTTGCCACCTGCTCCATGATCTGTGTCTTTCCGATTCCTGGAGGCCCCATCAGAAGGATCGGCCGCTGATGAATAGCGGGGATCATGTATTTTCCACATTCATCCTTTACTAAATACGCTTCGATCGCGTCCTTGATTTCCTGTTTTGCTCGCTTAATGTCCATAGTTTTCCAATTCGTCCTCCTCAATCGTAAGCTTCATCGCCCACGGCGGAACCTCCACCTCAGGGCCTTCCCTTTCCATAAACACAAATGCAGTCTCATAGGGCGGCATCTGTTTCGGAAAGATACCCTGCCCGTCTGTAAAATAAATCACACCCTTCAGCCTAGCAAACTGATGATTTTCTATCATACGGTTGATATACTCAAATGCCGGCCTGAAATCCGTACCGCCTTCTCCGACCAGGTCCAGATGCTCCATGTACTCCCGCAGTCCCTCTTTATTCGTGATCTTCTGATCCGTCTGCACCTGCTCATCACACTGGAGAATATGGATATTGACTTTCCGGAAGAAGCTGTCGTTCTCACTTAAGATTCCATACGTCTCCTCCAGAAATTTTTTCACCAGTTCTCCGGAACAGGACATGGACGTATCGATCACGATCACAAAATCCTCGATCTTACTGACTTCTTTCCACTCCTGCGGCTCAATCAGCGGCATATTTCCGTACAATCGCAGCCCATAGCTGTAAAATCCATAATCAAAGGAATCCTCATCAATGGTCATCTCTTCCTTCAGCACGGCAAATTTTCTGAGAAATTTCCGGTAATCATACCGCTCCTTGTTCTCCACCCGGATCTGTTCCAGAAAATGGCCCGTTCCACCGGCAGTCTCCTGCGAAAATGTTTCCATCTCCGTCTGCATCTGTTCACTGATATCTTTCCATCTCTGATTCAGCTCACTATTTCTGTTCTTCTCCTCATCCTCAGCCCAGTATTTATGATCATCAACGGTAAATTCCGCCTGAAGACGAAGCATCTCTCTCTCTGAAAGCTCCCATCGCATCAGACTTCCGTAAACCTTCTCCGCCGTCAGCACCTTCATCTCACCTTGCATCTTCCGGTAGGTTTCCTGCCTGAGCCATGACTTGGCACGCCGGATATTCCGTGTGTTCCACCCGTCAATGATGGATTCCGTCACGATGTCACAAGCCAGATTCCACCACAGCTTCTCCCTGCCCTTCCGCGTAATCATATGACGGAAAATGCAGTGCATCACGGCATGCAGATAAGCCCGGTTTACATCCAGCCTGTTTTTCCGGTAGAGTCCTCCGAGCTCTCCCGGATGAAAATACAGATTCCACCCGTCTGTGGCAACAAGCGATACCGAAAAATCCTGTACATACGCCAGGGAAGACAATGCCACATCCAGGAATCGCATCTGCAGATACAGTTCATTTCTTGAAAGCGCCAGGATCCGGCGGCCGATCTGCTCCAGCTGGTCTTCCTGCTTCGTATTCTCTTCCAAATTGAGTTCCATATTCTTCCGCTTCTTTCCTTCTGCATTCTATAGAACGAATTTCTTCTTTCTTACCGGAAATCTCCGGTGTCTCTCATCCATCAGGATACTTAAGACTTCCGTCTGTCCGGTCCGGGATGCCAGATCAATCGCCCGCTCCAGCACATCCCTTTCAAAATACTCCATCCGACAGATAAATTCCACGATCTCCACCGGTGAACCGAGCGCATAATTCTCATGATCGTCAAGTTTTTTCAGACAATCCTTTATCAGATTCGTCAGATGTTCCCGGATATAAGTTTCATACCGCCTGCGTGCGGCATCCTCAAGTTTCACCGGATACATCAGTCTTGCAAGTGCGACCTGGACCGTAACCGCCTCATCATCCCGCACACCGGAAAGTGCGAACATTCTGTCGTATTTCAGGTAATCCAGCTCCCGGCGGTAGAAACATTCCCTGTATTCTCCACCCGAGCCGTAATAATGAGTCTCCACGATCCTTGCAGGCGTATTCTCCACAGCGTCCATGTAATGTTCCGGAAAAATGATCTTCGTGAACCGTTCTTCTTTTCCTTTTCCATAAACCAGAGTCGCCACGATCTCATAGCGGATCTCTGTCAGAATTTCCTTCAGACAGGACCGCTCTCCCTCATAAAAATCAATTTGAACATTCGACAGACGGCATCCGGTGAACACACCGCTTCCCATCCTCACGATCTCGTCTGTTCCGTGAAAGACTTTCATATTCATGCAGCCGTAAAATGCATAATTACCGATCACCTTCACCGTAGGTGGAAGATGGATCTCCAGAAGATTGGCTCCGCATCTGAGCGGCAGATCCTGCATCTGGAATTCTTCCGCTCTGCTGTCCTCTTCAAAGAACTCCACATCTTCATCTTCCAC
>SFEV01000012.1 GCA_004557975.1 Lachnospiraceae bacterium | reverse complement strand
CTGTCCAACGCGGCACAGACGAATGCGGTTGTTACGGTGAACGTGGGCGGCACTGCTTACCCTGTTAACATCGCTGCCGGTGCGACCAGCGGAAGCGTTGACGTGCCCCATAATGGTGAGGATCCGTACATTGACGCGATCAGGCTGACAGGCACGGTAACCGGCATCACCGGCGGCAACTTCGAGGCGGTGGATTACAGCAGTGCTACCGCAACGGCGACCATCAGCGATACCATAGATACTACCACCGTCTCCCTCTCCGCGAGCAACATTAGCGAGAGTGCTGTGACCTTCACCGTGAGCCTGTCCAACGCGGCACAGACGGAAGCGGTTGTTACGGTGAACGTGGGCAGCACTGCTTACCCTGTTAACATCGCAGCCGGCGCGACCAGTGGAAGCGTTGACGTACCCAAGCCGAATGGCGGGGTTCTATCGCTGACAGGCACAGTAACCAGCTTATATGGCGGCAACTTCGAGGCGGCGGATTACAGCAGTGCTACCGCGACGGCGACCATTCAGGCAAAAGTACAGACTACGGTGAAAGCATCGATGTTGTTGTGTAAAGTCTTCGACGAACCAACTGAGCCGGACGCAGGCGAAGAATCTGCTGAGCCGGACGCAGGCGAAAAATCTGCTGAACCAGACGCAGGCGAAGAATCTGCTGAGCCGGACGCGAGCGAAGAATCTGCTGAGCCAGACGCAGGCGAAGAATCTGTTGAGCCGGACGCGAGCGAAGAATCTGCTGAGCCAGACGCAGGCGAAGAATCTGTTGAGCCGGACGCAGGCGAAGAATCTGCTGAGCCGGACACGGACGACGAATCCTCTGGAACCAGCGCTGTCGATAATCCCATTGTGCCCAGCGTTTCCAATGCTCCTATGGAAACTAATGGCACCGAGGAAACTTCGTTAGCCTAACTTTTCCGCTTGGGTGTCCCCCGCTTCATCCGCGCAGAGCGCTAAGCGGGAGGACAAATTTGTTTCAGCAGTGGGTGAAAATCTCCTGCTGAAAGTTGTGCTTCCGACGGAGATTATCTATAGAAAGTCCACAGAGAAGAGCTACCGGTAAGCCGGGGATCACCGCGGATTGGTGAGCCAAAGGCGGTACGGAAAATTTGCAGCCCCCAGCCCAGGATACCGTATGTAACAAAAGCTGTAAAAGTTCTGCTTGCAATCTATAGAATATATCCTTTAACACCTTTTTGAAGAAAAAAGTCTCGTAAGCCGCTTATACAGCGGGCTGCGAGACTTTTGTTGGTTTTACGAATGCCCGTTACACTACCTATTTTTTTGTCTGAGAGCAGATATACAAAAAAAATTTGAAAAAAATTACAAAAAAAGAGTTGACAAAAACTCTTCCGTGGTATATACTGGCTACTGTTGAAAAACAAATCAGATGTGCGCTTAGCTCAGCTGGATAGAGCGTTTGGCTACGGACCAAAAGGTCGGGGGTTCGAATCCTCTAGCGCACGTAAAGCTCAGTAAAGGGCATTGAGAAGCTCTCGCAGATGCGGGAGCTTTTTCAATGCTCTTTTCCAAAACGGGTGAACATTTCAAACGACCGCTGGAAATGGCGGTTGAGAACAGGCTGTGAGGCGAAGCAAATTATGAAATATATTGTGAATGAGGGAAAAGGAAGGGTCAGGTATATTTCAGGCGGACTTTTCGAGTCCAACGGTGTGTGGATTCATCCCAGACAGGTGCTGGACGATTATGAACTGATTATCTGCAAAAGCGGAAATTTTAAAATGTCTGTGAACGGCCAGATTTTTGAAATAAAGGAAGGCGATGGTATGGTTTTGCTTCCGGGAGAAGTGCATTTCGGGGTGGAAGAAAGAACGGATGTGTCCTTTTGTGGATTCCATCTATTTTGAAAAAAATCTGAAGGTGACCATGCAGGCTCTCGGATGGAGAAACGGATTCAAGGAATTCCTGCCGCTGAAAGACGACATTTCTTCCGTTGTTTACTGGTATCAGACAGAGCCGCACAGACCGTACGATGCTCTGCCGGACCGGGATGATCTGGAAGTAATCTGATGCAGACTGTCACATGTGTTTCAGAGAATAACGGAATAACTGTTTTCATTTTTCATAATGGCGCTTTGGCAGATGTTTTCTGCTGAGGCGCCGTTTTGTCGTTTGGCAAATCACACTTTTGCAGTCTCCATGATAACAGGGTCCTTTTGTGTCAATCTCTGCTTGAATGTACAGGGAAAATGCAATAGAATAAAGGCACCTGTAAATGAATACCAAAATGACAGAGGATAAGAGCCGATGAAAAAACTGAAGGATATACTGGAAAATCTGATTTTTATGATTGAGGATCTCTGGGATGAATGTCGTCTCAGGTGGAGAAAGGCGAAACGTAAACGTGCAGAGCTGAAACAGACGCTCTCTGATGAAGAATACAGACAATACCGGAACAAAGAGCAGACAAAAAAGATCCTTTTCAGTCTGGGGGCAGCAGCAGCGTGTCTTCTGGCTGTCATCCTGATCTGTACAGGTATCCGGCGGGGGATCGCCGCAGTGTCTGTCCGGATGGGAGCAAAAGATCGCACGGAGCAGGAAGCTGCCACCGAAACGGAGAGCGGGACAGAGGAGACCTTTACAGAGCAGGACATTACCATAGGAAGTACGGGATGCATGCTTCTCCATTCTCCGTTTATCAGTTCTTATCCGGATGAAGAGGGGAACTATGACTTTTCCTCCATTTTTAAATATATTACACCTTACTACAGTGCACCTGACTATATGACATGTGAATTTGAGGGCGCTCTGGGAGGCCCGGAGATAGGGTATTACGGTTATCCTACTTTCCGTTCACCGGATGCCATTATCGAAAATCTCCGCGACAGCGGTGTGGATCTGCAGATGGTGGCGACCAACCACATCTATGATGCCTGGTCCGACGGATTTCACAGGACAATGGATGTCTATGAGGAGAAAGGAATCCTCTATACGGGAATCCGAAAGAGTGCTGACGCCAGACCGTACCATATTGCCGATATAAAGGGAGTAAAGGTGGGATTTCTCGATTACGTCTATGAGACGGCGGGGACGGGAACGAACCTGAACGGAATTCCGCTTTCGGCGGAGGATGGTGAGCTTCTGAATTCCTTTGATTATGACAATCTGGATGCATTTTATGAGGAGATAGGGAAAAATATCCGTGATATGAAGGATGAGGGAGCACGTTTTATCATCACGAATATGCACTGGGGGACGGAATACCAGCTGACTGAGTCGGAGACGCAGCGTGAGATGGCCCGGGAAATGTGCGAGCTGGGGGTAGACGCTCTGATCGGAGGACATCCTCACTGTGAACAGCCCATCGATGTGATCAGCTCTTCGGATGGCAGCCGCAGGATGTTCTGTATCTATTCCCAGGGTAACGCTCTCAGCAATCAGAGAACTTATCTGATGGATGCGATGCCCACAGGACATACGGAGGACGGCGTGATGGTTACGCTTACGCTGCATCAGGACAGGGTCGGCACTGTGAGAATTACAGGCGTGGATCTTTTGCCTACCTGGGTGTACCGTTTCCAGGATAACGGATCAAAATACTATATTCTTCCACTGGATGACGTGGACAGCCTCGGAGAGCTGACCGGCATTCCGGATATTGCGGAGGAGGCAGCAGCATCGTACCTTCGCACCATGGAGGAACTGGGACCGGGGCTTGAGAAAGCCAGAGAGGCTTTTCAATAACAACTTTAAAATTCCTCTTGTATTTCCTGCTGTTTTGTATTACAATACGAAAAGAACAGATGTTCGGAACATACGTTCTTTTTGCGCGAAGCAGCGGGGAGTGGGAAGATGAGGAGAATATACAGATTATATAGAGAACTATACAGAGAAAGCAGCAGAAAGCGAAATACAGATATTTATTACGAGCTGACCGGGACAGGCATTATGGTCTGTGCCGTTTGCGGAGCAGCGGCGGAGCTTCTGATATTTCTGATCTTCGGCATTCAGATCGGTGCGGTTCCTGTGCCGGTGATCGGGTTTCTGTGGCTCTTGTCATCCATCCTTGCATCCGGTGTCATGATCGGGTTTGAGTCACTGCTGGATTTGAGACGCAGGGCAGTGCATACATATGCACGGCACAGAGACGCCAAATCGAAGTGTTCCTGTACTCACAGCGGCCAGTATGCCGCATAGGTGCATCGGTGCCGGCTTGTGTGCCACTGTTGCGCCATGTGTTTTTCTTGAGATTTTCGCTGTGCGGTGATATACTGTATCAGATTCGGAAGGAGAGGACGAGATGGACGAGAAAAAGAACAGACGATATGATACGGTGATTTTTGACCTGGATGGCACACTTCTTGATACACTGGCGGATCTGACGAACAGCACCAATGCTGTGCTGAAGCAGTTCGGGATGGGATCCCGCACACTGGATGAGGTCAGAGCCTTTGTGGGGAACGGTATCCGGAATCTTCTGAAGCGTGCCGTGACGCGTGATGTGGATGAGGAAGAATTCGATCATATTTTTCAGTGCTTCAGGGAGCATTATGGACTTCACTGCATGGATGAGACGGAGCCGTATCCCGGGATTCTGTCATTGCTTGACTGGATGGATAAAGAGGGAATTCAGACAGCGATTGTCTCCAACAAGGCAGATTTTGCCGTGAAGAAGCTGAGGGATATTTATTTTGGACGTTTAGTGCCGGTGGCGATCGGCGAGCAGGAGGGCTGCAGGAGAAAACCGGCTCCTGATTCGGTGCTTAAGGCTCTCGGGGAGCTTGGGGCAGATCCGGGACACGCTGTGTATGTCGGAGATTCGGATGTGGATTTACAGACAGCAAAAAATGCCGGTCTTGACTGTATCGCGGTGAGCTGGGGATTCAGGAGCCGCGAATTTCTGCTTGAGCACGGGGCGCATCCGGACAGGATCGCGGCAAATGTGAAAGAGCTGAGGGAACTTCTTGTCTAATGTGAAAGAGTTAAGGGAACTTCTTGTCTTTGGAAAATTATAACAAAATTATCGGAATATCCGTAATAAATTCTCTGATTCAGACAAATTTATAGTTTTTTAAGAAATTTTATTGACACTTTAAAAAAATGGGTGTAGACTACATCCATCAAGCGAAGGCGCTGTGGTATAACCGCAGTGCCTTTTTTGTATTCAGGACTTGGCCGACCCTTGATACAAGCGCTTCCAAAATTCTGTTCATATAGAGGAGGAAATGATTATGGAAGAATTAACCGCTTTAGCATCAAGTCTGGACACCACATGGATATTGATAGGTGCTGCTCTTGTATTTTTCATGCAGGCAGGCTTTGCAATGGTCGAGACAGGTCTTACGCGTGCAAAAAACGCAGGAAATATTATTATGAAAAACCTGATGGACTTCAGTATCGGCACACCGATCTACTGGTTTATCGGATTTGGTATCATGTTCGGAAGTACATCTCCGCTTATCGGAAAGATTGATCTGTTCTGTATGAGTACAGATGACTTTGCGACAATGATTTTCCAGACAGTGTTCTGTGCGACTTCTGCAACAATTGTTTCTGGTGCAATGGCAGAGCGTACTAAATTTTCAGCATACTGCATTTACAGTGCGCTGATCAGTCTTTTCGTTTATCCGGTTTCAGGACACTGGATCTGGGGCGGCGGCTGGCTTGCAGAGCTTGGATTCCATGATTTCGCAGGATCTACCGCAGTACATATGGTCGGCGGCGTTGCAGCTTTTATCGGCGCAGCCATCCTTGGACCGCGTATTGGAAAATATGACAAGAACGGAAAACCGAATGCAATTCTCGGACACAGCATGACTCTGGCAGCGCTCGGCGTATTTATTCTCTGGTTCTGCTGGTTCGGCTTCAACGGATGTTCCACGCTGGGAATGTCCGGGGAGAGTGCCGCAAGTGCAGCAAGAATTTTCTATACCACAAACCTTGCAGCGGCAGTGGCAACTGTAACAGTCATGGTTATCACATGGATTCGCTACAAAAAACCGGATGTTTCCATGACACTGAACGGTTCCCTGGCCGGTCTTGTAGCCATCACGGCTGGCTGTGACACCGTCACACCGGCAGGTGCTGCAATTATCGGTATCGTTGCAGGCTTCGCAGTTGTATTCGGCATTGAATTTGTGGATCAGAAACTGAAAGTGGATGACCCGGTGGGTGCAGTGGGTGTTCACGGTATCTGCGGTGCACTTGGTACACTGCTGACCGGACTGTTTGCATTCTATGATTTCGGCGGCGGCGAAAAGCTCGGTGTATTTTACGGAGGCGGATTCCACTTTATGAGTATACAGCTTCTCGGCGTTGCATCTGTAATTGCATGGGTAGCTGTGACAATGACAATTATCTTCACAGTTCTTAAGAAAACCATTGGCCTTCGCGCTTCTGTTGCTGAGGAAGTGGATGGTCTTGATATTCATGAGCATGGTCTGGCTTCTGCGTATGCAGACTTTGCACTCGTATCCAGCATCAACAACTTCGGCGGTGCTCAGTATACACCGGCCCAGTCTCTGCCGGAGAAACCGGTAGCTGTGGACGATGCTGTACCGGTACAGGTTAAGACTCCGGATACGACTGTTGCAAGTGATACCAATATCACAAAGATTACAATCGTTGCAAAACAGAGCAAGTTTGACGACCTGAAGGAGACACTGAATGCAATTGGTGTCACCGGCATGACAGTGACAAACGTACTTGGCTGCGGTACACAGAAAGGTAAAGCTGAATACTACCGTGGTGTTCAGATGGATCTGAACCTGCTTCCGAAGATTCAGGTGGATGTGGTAGTCAGCAAGGTTGCTCCGGCTGCAGTTATTAATGCGGCCAAGAAAGCCCTGTATACAGGCCATATCGGAGACGGTAAGATCTTTGTATACAATGTCTCAAATGTAATCAAGGTTCGTACCGGCGAGGAAGGCTACGATGCTCTTCAGGGTGATGATTTCTTCTAAATATGGAATACAGGCTGCTGCCTGAATGATACACATTCTGACCATGAGGGACCGCGGGGGAATTCAATGAATTCTCCGGCGGTTCCTTTGTGCGCCTGTGAAACTGTTCCTGTTCATGTGCCACGCCATGCAAGCCACAGACCGCCTGTTTACACAGGCTATTCGCTGCTACGCAGCTCCTGTCTGTGGCTGATGTGCGTCCCGCACATCACAGAAAATGAAAAGCCGGCTCTTTGCAGATGATGATCTGCACGGTCTGGCTTTTCATTTTACTGCATGGCTGAACTGTAACGTGAAATATATTAAGAAAAGCTTAGAAATTCGAAGATTTGATAAGAGGCAGTCCGTGTGGTATAATGGGAAACGGTTACGGCGATACGCCTGTATCCGTTAAGACATTTGAGTGCAGGAGGCGGAAAACAGGTTATATCTGTCACCTGCCTGTGATACAAAAAGGAGAAGAACAATGACCAGTACAATTACAAGAGACGAAGCAGTTACATTATTAAAGAAGTACAATCAGGAGCCGTTTCATATTCAGCATGCACTGACCGTTGAGGCTGTGATGCGCTGGTATGCACAGGAGCTGGGATATGGCGAAGATGCGGAATATTGGGCAATTACAGGACTTCTGCATGACATTGATTTTGAGCTTTATCCACAGGAGCACTGTGTAAAGGCTCCGGAGCTTCTGAGAGAGGGCGGAGTCGGCGACGATATGATACACTCTGTCTGCAGCCATGGCTACGGTATCTGCTGTGATGTTGAGCCGGTTCATGAGATGGAGAAGGTTCTGTTTGCAGCGGATGAGCTGACCGGACTGATCGGTGCGGCAGCCCGTATGCGTCCGTCAAAAAGTGTCATGGATTTGGAGGTATCCAGCCTGAAGAAGAAATTTAAGGACAAACGGTTTGCGGCCGGATGCTCCAGGGATGTGATCCGGACGGGGGCGGAGCGCCTTGGATGGACGCTGGAAGAGCTGATGGAAAAGACAATTCTGGCCATGCGTTCCTGCGAGACGCAGATCAGCGAGGCCATGGAAGCGTACGCGCCGGAGGCATAGGTGCAGAATAAAAGGTGGCCTGACCGGGAGACCCGGAAGGTCAGAGAGGGGAGATGCCGGTGAAAAAAAGAAAGAAAAGACGTGGGCTGTCGCTTACGGGGATCCTGCTGGGACTGGTCATAGTTCTTGCAGTGATACTGTGTATTGTTGTATGGCTGTTTTTTAAAACGACCCGGGAGCAGGAGTTCGGACAAAGTCAGGGAAGGACAGAGGTTCTGGAGACCGGGCCGGGAGAGGATCGGTCAGAAACCGGGAAGACCGGGCCAGGAGAGGATCGGTCAGAAACCGGGGAGACCGGGCCGGGAGAGGATCGGTCAGAAACCGGGGAGACGGGGCCAGGAGAGGATCGGTCAGAAACCGAGGAGACCGGGCCGGAAGAGGATCGGCCAGAAGCCCCGGATACAGAGAGGAAGCAGGATCAGGAGGGAGAGTCAGAGACTGCAGATCAGAGTGAGACGGAAACAGAAAGAGGCACGGTAAAGACTTCGCCGGAGCATGAGACGGAGGAGCCGGAGTCCGAAAAACTGGTCGTTGCCATTGATCCGGGACATCAGGGAAGCTGGGTGGATATGAGCGATACGGAGCCGAATGGCCCCGGTTCTTCAGAGATGAAGGCAAAAGCATCTGTCGGCACCGAGGGACGTTTCAGCGGGAAAAAGGAATATGAGCTGAATCTTGAAATCTCGCTGCTTCTGCGTGATGAGCTGGAGGCGAGGGGCTACGAGGTGATCCTGACGAGGGAGGATCACGATACAGCGATCAGCAATGCAGAGCGGGCGCTTCTGGCTTATGAGCAGGGCGGAGATATTTATGTCAGAATCCATGCCAACGGTTCAGATGATTCCAGTGTGAGCGGAGCGCTTGCCATGGTTCCATCCTCTGCCAATCCGTATGTGGGGGATCTGGCGGCAGACTCGTATCTCCTTGGCCAGTGTATTCTGGATGCTTACTGCGAGAGAGCCTCTTTCCGGTCACTCGGCGTCCAGTATTACGACAATATGACCGGGATGAACTGGAGCAGGCTGCCGGTCATGATACTGGAAATGGGATTTATGACGAATGAAGCGGATGATCTCCGCATGGCAGATACAGCAGTGCAGCCGGAAATGGCAAAGGGAATTGCAGACGGTATCGACACGTATTTCGAGAAAAAAGGTCTGAAGAAAAAGGTGGTCTCTGCGCAGGAGCAGTCAAAGGTGGATACTGCCCTTGAAATGCTGGGGGAAGAATTTATTTATCCTTATTCAGACAGGGGAGAGCAGTGGGCGGTCAGTCTGAAAGCGCTTTATTCCGGTGCGGAGGGAAATCTGAACGGCGATGTGCAGATGAAATCCGCAAGCGTGATCAAAGTCTTTTTGATGGCTGCAATTTATGACCGTATCTGCTATCCATCATCGGAAGACCGCAGAATTACGTTCCCGGAATCTTATGAAGGGGAGTTAAAGCAGCTGATCACAGATATGATCACCGTCAGCGACAACAATGCTGCGAATACGCTCCTTAGGGGCCTGGGCGGAGGAGACGCGTCAGAGGGTATGAGAATTGTAAATGAATTCTGTGAAGAAAACGGTTATTCCGCCACCAGGATGGGAAGGCTGTTTCTGGAAGAAAATCCATCCGGTGACAATTATACCTCCGCAAATGACTGCCTGAGACTCTTGGAGAGTATTTACAGCGGTACCTGTGTCAGTGCGGAAGCCTCCGCAAAAATGCTTGCATATCTGGAACAGCAGACGCGAAGAAATAAAATTCCGGCAGGCATAACGTCGGACACGGCAAAAATATTCAATAAAACCGGAGAGCTTGGCGGTGAATACGGGGATTACGTGGAGAACGATATCGCGGTTGCAGAAAAGGATGGACTGGCGTATGTGGTCTGCATCCTGAGCGGCAATCTGTCGGACAATGGGGAAGCAGTCACAAGAATTACCGGGATGTCGGAACTGGTATACAGACAGCTGCTGAGTTCGGATCAGGATTCTTTCTGACTTCTGAACGGCGGACTGGAAAAAGATAAGGAAAAACTGTGATGAGAGGGAAAAACTATGAGAATGTTTCAGATCAGTGACAAGGTACAGGAGGTATCCCGCATTGGACTCGGATGTATGAGGATTACGGGACTCGGCGGCGAAAAGCAGGTGCGGGAACTGATTGACGGGGCAATGGAGTGCGGCATCAATTTTTTTGACCATGCAGATATTTATGCAGGCGGCGAGGCTGAGTCGGTATTTGGAAATGTACTGACACCGAAACTGCGTGAGCAGATAGTCATTCAGACGAAATGTGCGATTCGTCCGGGAATCTGTTATGATTTTTCTAAAGAACACATTCTTCAGTCTGTGGACGGAAGCCTGAAACGTCTGAAGACGGACTATATAGATATCCTGCTGCTCCACCGTCCCGACGCATTGATGGAGCCTGCGGAAGTGGCAGATGCTTTTGAGACTCTGGAGAAATCCGGAAAAGTACGTGCATTCGGAGTCAGTAACCACAATCCGATGCAGATTGAACTGCTGAACAGCTATTGTGAGGGGCGGATCTGTATTGATCAGATTCAGTATTCGGTGGCGCATTGTCCGACCGTAGATGCGGGACTCAATGTGAATATTTACAATGATTTGGGATGCAGCCGTGACGGAGGTCTGCTTGAGTACAGCAGACTGAGAAAGCTGACGCTGCAGGCCTGGTCACCGTTCCAGTACGGGATGTTCGAGGGGATTTTTATTGGAAATAAAAAATTTCCGGAACTGAATGCTGTGCTGGATCGTCTGGCAGAGAAATATCAGGTGACTCAGAACGCGATTGCCGTAGCATGGATTCTTCGCCATCCCGCCGGGATCCAGACAATCATAGGAACCACGAATCTCAGGAGAGTCAGGGAGATAGTAAAAGCAGATTCGGTACAGCTTACGAGAGAAGAGTGGTATGAGCTTTACCTTTCTGCCGGCAGGCAGCTTCCGTAATATTCAAACAGAACGGATGGAGGATATCCGGGCAAAAGCACGTACTTCGGTGCGTGCTTTTGTTTGTTTCAGAAGAAAAAATGCTTGACATTTGTCATAAAAAGAAAGATAATAGAAACATAAGATATATAGAATAATCTCTAAAGATTTATAAAATCATCCAGTCTGACAGAAATTCTGTTTCAGTTTCTTAAACATTCAGATCAGAGTAATTCAGCATAACAGTATCGCCGTTTTGCAGGAAGATGGCAGTTTCAGAATCATACAGATCCTGTACCGGGCGATGCTGTATCAGTACATGATATCCGGATTTTATTTCGAAAACAGCTCCTGTCCCCGGTGCGGCTATCAGCATTGATATGCCGGGAAAAAGAGGGCATATGGGACGCGGTTATACATGATGAGAGGAGGAAAAAAACTGTATACGGGAAAACAGACTGACCCCGGCCCTATGATTGGCAGCAGTTACAGGGTAATTCGTCTTCTTGGACGCGGCGGTGAGGGAAGTGTTTATCTTGTTCGACATATGGCAACGGAGCAGCTGCGCGCTGCCAAATCTCTCGGCGCGGGACTGTTTGGCAATCGTATGCATGAACTGAATATGATGAAGCATCTGCATCATCCGTCTCTTCCCCAGATTTTTGATGTTCTTGAGGAGGAAGAGCAGGTATGGCTGATTATGGAGTATATCAGAGGACGGGGACTGCAGGAGCTGACCAGCGGGGAAGTCAGTGCAGATCAGTTCTATTCAGTGGCGCAGCAGCTCTCAGAGGTACTGATGTATCTGCATCTGCGCTCTTCCCCGGTGCTGCATCTCGACATAAAGCCTTCCAATATTCTGATGAAACAGGATGGAAGAATTGTTCTGATCGATTTTGGAACATCCGTGCCGTGGAGTATACAGGAGGGTCACAGCCATTGCATCGGAACAAAAGGATTTGCCGCACCGGAGCAGCAGTGCCGTGAGGATACGGCAGATGCTCGCAGCGATATCTACGGATTCGGTGCTGTGATGTTTTACTGCCTGTTTGGGAGACCGCCTGACGGGGAACGGGATGCAGCATCTGCATACAGGGCAGGTAAACATCTGCCATCCTGGAAAAAGGCGGCATGCAGCCTGATTTACAGATGCATCAGGGAAGAAAAAACAATGCGTTTTCAGAACAGCAGATGCCTGTACCAGGCTGTTGTGCGCGCTAAAAGGAGATATACGGCATACCGCAGGATCCGAAGAGCCTCTCCTGCGCTGGGCCTGTTTGTGATTGTCCTGTATTTCTTTGCAGCCAGTTTTGCAGGTGGGAGCGCTGCTTCACAGACGGTGCAGGATGACGAACTGGTGTACAGACAGCTTTTGGAGACGTCGGAGGGGCTGGGATTCGGACAGGCTTTTACGTGCTATGAACAGGCCGCACGTCTGTTTCCTTCGGATATTACATGGATGCTTCATCTACTTGAGCGAATCACGCAGGACTGTTCCTTTGATGAGGAGGAAGAGGAGGCGTGGAAGAAGCTCCTGTTTGAAACGGAACCGGGGAAAGAACAGACGATTATGGAAAACATGAAAGAGAATTCGGAGGCGTATGGTCTGCTTTCTTACCGGCTTGGAATGGCATACTGGTATTTTTATGAGAGCTCGGGCGGAAAAAGTGCTGCGTACAAATGGTTCTGTGAGGCGGAGAAAGCGGCAGGGGCAATGGAAACACAGCCTGACTGGTCGGAATCGGCACATATCCATGCAAAGATCGGATCTTATTACGAAACTCTGGGACGTACGGATGACAGGAAAGAACAGCAGAAGCAGTTCTGCACGTACTGGAAGGATCTGAAGCAGCTCTGGGAACTGGAAGAGTGGAAGCAGGAATACAGCCAGGCACAGCTGCAGGTGGCTGAAGAGCTTCTGTCATGTCTGATCATGAAATCTTATGAACTGCAGCAGGGAGAAGAGACTGCGCAGAATATGAAAAGAATTGTGAATGAAATACTGGAATTTGTGGAAGATGGTACAGATGGGGCGGATGAAAAAAGAGCGGAAATTCAGACAAGATGTACTCAGGCACTGCAGGCAGTGGAACGTGTATATCAGAACAGCAAGTAGAATGGCTTTACAGGGAGGAATATATTTGAAAAACAGAAAAAGAATGAAAAAAAGGGATACACTGTGGACGGACAGCCTTTCATGCATGGCACTGATGCTGGCGTGTTTTCTGCTGTTTGAGACGACTGCGCCGGGTAAGAATGCGGGGAAGAGCAGACCGTTTGTCGCTGAAGCCATGGAAACCCTGGGCGCGGCGGAAGCAGAACAGACAGCACAGGATACAGCAGGATCAGATGTCATAAGCGGAAACGCCCTGTCGGCTCAAAGCGATCCGATGCAGAATTCTGAGGCAGAAAGCATGACACAGAGTGAGAACGAATCAGAAAGTGAATCAGAATCAGAAAGTGAATCAGAGTCAGAAAGTGAATCTGAGTCTGAGCGTGAATCATCACCATTAATAGCTGAAACATCCGCGGAATCCGGAAAGGCACCGGAAACGGAGAAGACTGCAGAACCAGCCACAGAACAGATAACGGAGTCACAGACGGAAACAGGGACAGGATCTTCGGATGAATCAGTTACAGGCCCGGTTCCGGAAGCAGGAGCTGTACCGGAGACAGATGAAGAAGCGATTGCAGAGACAGGAGAAGAAGCAATTACAGAGACAGGAGACGAATCGATTACAGAAACAGGAGACGAATCGATTACAGAGACAGGAGAAGGCGCGATTACAGAGACAGATACAGAAATGATTGCAGAGACAGATGAAGAAGCGATTACAGAGACAGAAGCTCCTGCAGAGACAACGACAGAATCAATTCCGGAATCATCAACAGAGGTAATTGCAGAGCAGGCAGCAGAAAATCAGACGGAATTTGAGACGGAATCTGTGACGGAATTTACGACGGAATCTGTGACGGAGTATGCCACAAATGCAACGGCGGAATCTGACGTACAGATGGAAGCAAACGAGACAGAGCCTCAGACAGAGCCTCAGACGGAGCCGGTTACAGAGCCTGCGACAGAGGCGGCTGAACCTGCAGCTGAGTCTGCGCCTGAGCCAATTGACGAGACCGGGGATCCTGTTGCCCCCGCAGAGAGCAGCTCTGAGGACATGCAGCCTGAAGCTCAGGAAGAAAAAACACCGGAAAAAATACAGAGGGGCACACACTATGAGATTGTGGGGGATCAGAATGCCTGGTTCCGGGATGGCAATGGGACACTCTGGGTACGCCCGGGAAGCAGTCTTTATATTGAAACGAGACAGCAGAGCGGATATCGCCAGGGGATCGGAAAAGAAAATATTCAGGAGGATGGACAGCTTACATTCAGCCTGAAAAAGACGGATGCATCCGGCACTGTGGTTTCAGAGTCGGAAATCCGTCAGGAACCGTATTTTATTGATGCGGAGGCTCCTGCGGCTGAAATTGGGATATCCGGCACTGTGGAATCCGGAATGGTATATGCGGCTCAATCGGCCGATGTGACTATTCGCATTGCTCCGGATGGAAAAAGCGGGATAAGGAGTGCGTCATACAGCTGCGTACCGTGTAAAATGGATGGAGAAGTTCTGAAGCAGCCGGAGGATGGAGCGTGGAAGGAATGTATGGACGGAGATCATTTCAGCATTGCGGAAGAAGGTGTCTTTTTGGTGTACGTGCGGACAGAAGACCGTGTGGGAAATTCTGCATTTGCAAAAAGCAGTCTGATCTGCGTCGACCGTACACCGCCTGAAGTGGAAATAAAAGGTGTCGGAAATGAGACGGCCAATTCAGGAAAGGTGAAAATACGTGTCCTGTGCAGCGACGCCAACTACAGGGCCGGTTCCATGCGGGTGGATATTGCGGGGGCGAACGGCGGAAAGGCCCCTCAGATTAACAGAACAGAAGAGAGTGACACGGGAGTTGTAGTAGAGTATTTTGATTTTCCGGAATCCAGGGGTTATGATGATGCCTACGAAATGAGGGTTCATGCAGAAGATACGGCAGGCAATACGACGGAGAAACAGCTGTATTTCACAGTCAACCGGTTTGGATCAGTGTATGATCTGGAAAAAGAGACAAAAAAGCAATTGGAAAAGTATTTTCTGTCAGAAATGAAAGATCTTGTTTTCTATGAAACCAATATTGATTACGTGGGAGAATCCAGTGTTTTCTGCAGACATGATGGAAATCTGGAGGAGCTGAAACGAGGCGTGGATTATCAGGTGACGATGCAGGGAAGCAGAGATTCCTGGAAGCAGTACCGGTACACCATTCCGGCAGAATATTTTCGGAAGGAGGGTGTGTATGAAATACTCCTTTCCTCCCGGGACAGGGCTAAGAACAGCAGCGATACGGAAATGCAGAATAAGCGCGTGACTTTTGTGCTTGACTGGACATCGCCCTCCTGTACAATCACAGGAATCCAGGCAGGTCAGATTGTCCGGGAGGAACGTGTGATGGCATATCTGACACCCCATGATAATACGGGAATAAAATGTATGCGGGTTTATCTGGACAGCAGGATGATCCTGGAAGAAATAGGAGAGGATAACGGTGAGCTGACGAGAAAAATTGAACTGACTGCGGGGGATGACTGGCAGACTTTACAGATTTATCTCTGTGATCCGTCCGGAAATGAATACTGGAGCGAGGAAATCCCTGTATATGTCAGTCTGTCAAAGGAAGAGCCGGAGGAATACAGAAAGATCCGGCCGAGCGCAATGGAGCTTGTGCAGCAGGAAGTCAGCAGTTCCGGCAGCACTGTCAGGGCAGCAGTATACCAGCGCACATCGGCAGAAATGATATCAGCTGACATGGACGAGAACGAAAAAGCGGGGATAAAGCGCAGCAAACTGCTTTCGGGGCAAAGTGAGGTCAGTACAGCAGAAGGGCATCATCGGGAAGGGATGATACTGCTTATTTTCGGGATTGGAGTGTTTCTGGTGACGGCAGCAGCCTGTATGTGTACTGGATTTGGGAGGAAAAAATAGACTTTTCGTGGACTTTTTTCGACATCTGTGGTATGATCGCCCGTGAAGGGGTGAGATATAAATAATGAGAAAGAAAACGAACATGTTTAAAAGAAACAGCGGATTTATCATAGGCTGTGTTCTGACAGCAGGCGCGTCCTTTTTTGCATCAGATGTACTGATGTCCGATATGCTGCCGGTTATGGAGCCCGAGGTGCAGGTCCTTCCGGAAACCGGCACAGTAAATGCGCTTGAACCGGAAAAGACAGAGAGCAGAACGTATGAGACTGATCCGTTTACGGTTACTGCTGCCGGGAATATTATCAAAGGAGTCGAGACGGAATCACCGAAGAAAGAGACTGAGGAGCCGGAAACAGATGAAAACGGCAATGTCATTCAGCCGGAGACAGATGAGGAAGGCAATCCGGTTATCACCACAGGTGAGACGGATGCATCCGGAAATTCTGTTTCTGAATCCGGAAGCGGAGACGGCAGTTCCGGATACAGTGACGACGGCTCCGGTTCCGGTAACAGTGATGACGGCTCAGACAGCTATAATGGTTCTTATGATGGCGCCGGTGATGGAAGCTACGGTCAGAGTGGTTCTTCAGACGGATACTATGAGGAGCCGATCGAGATCTACGATCCGGGAAACGGTGATTATTCCTATAATGACAGTGGATATGATGACGGCAGCTGGAGCGGAGGAGATTCCGGGGATAACAGTTCCGGCGGAGGAAATTCCGGAAATGACAGCCCGGCGTGGACACCGGATGATGTGATTATTCAGGGAATCAGCAGCCGTTATCTCGATGTGAGTGAGCTTTACAGCTATGGACCTGCGACGATCCGCCTGATCAGAAATGAAATTTTTGCTCTGCACGGACGTATTTTCCAGTCACAGGATCTTATGGATTATTTCAGTCAGAAATCCTGGTATGTGCCGACGTACAGTCCGGAGGAATTTGATGCCAATATGTTCGATTACCTGAACGATTACGAGGAAGCCAACCTGAAGCTGATTCTTGATTATGAAGACTGGCTGGCGAGCCAATAAGGAGGTAATGAACATGAAAGTATTTAAACGAGTTTTGGTGAAAAGTATCGTGCTGCTGATTGTCATTGCGCTTGCCGCAGGCGGAGCAGCGGGCTTGCGGGGCTACCGCCAGAGTACGGCGGAATACGCGATAGACCGGTACCTGACGATGCTGATTGATAATAACGGAGCGAAAGCGTATACGATGCTGGATCAGTCAGAGGACACGGTGATGACGGAGGAGGAATACCTCTCTGCCCTGGAAGCGCGGAAATACAGTCTGTATTCTTCTTTTAATATAAAAGAGACAGAAAAGCGGCGCGACAACAACGGAAATGAGTACACGGATTACCATGTGGAATTTCTGGATGCGGCAGGCGCAGTGCAGCAGGAGGAGGATTTTACCGCAAAGAAGCAGGCAGCTGCAGTCCTTGGCATCTTTGACAAATGGAATATTATGTCCGGACACTGCATGATTAAGAATTTCCGTCTGACGGTACCGGCAGGCTCCGAAGTTTATCTGAACAATCAGAAAGCAGATGCATCATGGCTTGTCAGAGACGGTATTCTGGCATCCTGTGACTGTTACCAGATTCCCAGTCTGATTCCCGGAAAGTACAGTCTTGTAATCAGACATCCGATCCTTGAATCTGTCAATGCAACACTGGATTCCTTTGATGAGAATGCAGATTATACAGGAAGTATGACACTGAAAAAGTCAGCTCAGGACGAGTGCAAGGAGATCGGTGTGAATGCCCTGAAAAAGCTTTATTCCTCAGCAGCGTCCGAAAAGACGGATGATCTGGAAGAACTGTTTGCCGACTGTCTTGACAGTGTGAAAAAGCTTGCGAAGAATCAGGCAAAGGTATTCCACAAGGAGGATGCTGTATTTAAAAATGTAGCCGTTTCAGGATTTGCAGCACAGCTTGGCGATCTCGTGTTTACGGAAGAGGAAAACGGGGCAATTACTGTGGAGATGACGTTCTCCTATCACTACGTTGTGAAAGAGGACGTGACGACCGATACGGGCGAGTATGATGAGGATGGAGCATCCATCCAGCAGACGGAGACAAAGTCTCATTCCGGGGATGCAAAAGCGAAGCTTCAGATGTCCTTCTATGAAGGTGCATGGCACATCGCTTCCATGGAAGCGCCTGTGATTCCGGAATAATAGGCTGTACGTCCCACAATAAAATTACGGTATTTCAGAAAAGGACAACCGGTCCGGTATCACTGCAGTATTATTTGCAGCGGTACCGGACCGGTTTTGACACAGAGCATACACGTGTTTCGCAGGAAAGGAATCTGAATCATGATGAATGGAATGGTATCTCTTATTACTCCGCTTTTACTCCATATGATCGTATCTGAGATAACGGCCGCGCTGCTCGGCAGCCGTTTTGATTCGGCGGTCTGTACGTCTGTCGCGGCTCTGCTTGTGATCCCTGCGGCAGGTTTTATGTATTTCCGGGACAGACAGAAGCAGGCAGGTGCAGAATCAGACATCAGTCCTTCCGTACATCCTGTGCTTTTTGGCATCTTCTGCTTCCTTGCGGGAATCATTCTGAACCTGATCTGGAGCGGTATCCTGAATATGTTTCACATCACATCGTTTTTTTCCAATACAGCACAGGAACGTCTGCTTGCGTCCGGGGCGGCAGTGCAGATTATCGGGCTTGGAGTCCTGGTGCCCGTTGCGGAGGAACTGGTTTTCCGGGGGCTGATTTATACGAGGATGAAACGCTTCCTTCCGGTAAGAATTTCGGTATTTCTCTCAGCGCTGCTGTTTGCCGTATACCATGGAAATCCCATCCAGATGATCTTCGCATTTCCGATGTCGATAGCTTTAGCGGCTGTTTTTGAGCGTGGGAAATTGTTTGTTTTTCCTCTTTTATTCCACATGGGTGCGAATCTGATGGCTGTTTTTGCAAATTTTTTTTAACATTATGACATATAAAGAAACATCGAATTATCACATCATAGCGGAATAAAATGGTGAAATCAGAATAAAATAACTGATAATTTAAGGATATAATAATATATTAACAAATTATCAGATAATTAATATAAAATTTTTTATTTACAGATTCGGGAAATGGGTGTATAGTATTGAAAACGCTTTATTCCACTGAATTTTATATCAAGGAGGAATCAGGATGGATTCAAGGAGAAATTCGGAATCTGTCTGCGTGAGACCGGGACTCTACCGGCCGGAGTTTGAACATGATAACTGCGGTATCGGAGCAGTCGTTAATATCAAGGGTATCAAATCTCATCAGACAGTAGAAAATGCACTCAGTATAGTTGAAAATTTAGAGCACAGAGCAGGCAAAGATGCCGAGGGAAAAACAGGTGATGGAGTTGGAATCATGCTGCAGATTTCGCACAGATTCTTCCAGAAACACTGTTCGGACCTTGGCATTTTTTTATCTGGTGAAAGAGATTACGGTGTCGGTATGTTTTTCTTCCCGCAGGATGTGCTGAAGCGCAATCAGGCGAAGAAAATGTTTGAAAGTATCGTAAAGAAAGAGGGTCTGAAGTTCCTGGGATGGAGACAGGTGCCGACTGTGCCCGAGGTCCTTGGACATAAAGCACTTGAAAAGATGCCGTGCATTGAACAGGCCTTTGTGGAGCGCCCGAAGGATGTGGAGAAGGGGCTGCCCTTTGACCGCAGGCTGTATGTGATCCGACGCACCTTTGAGCAGTCCAACGAAACGACGTACGTTGTCTCTCTTTCCAGCAGAACGATTATTTACAAGGGTATGTTCCTTGTTGGCCAGCTTCGTACCTTTTTCAGGGATCTGCAGAGTCCGGATTATGAATCCGCCATTGCTATTGTACATTCCAGATTCAGTACAAATACAAATCCGAGCTGGGAGAGAGCACATCCGTACCGCTTTATAGTACATAACGGCGAGATTAATACGATCCGTGGAAATGTGGACAAAATGCTGGCGCGGGAAGAGACCATGACTTCCAGGCTGATGGAGGCAGACATGCACAAGGTGCTTCCCGTGATCAATGCCAAAGGCTCTGACTCTGCAATGCTGGATAATGCCCTGGAATTTATGACGATGAACGGCATGGAGCTTCCGCTGGCAGTCATGATTACGATTCCGGAGCCGTGGGCAAACAATAATGTCATGTCGCAGAAGAACAAGGACTTCTACCAGTATTATGCGACAATGATGGAACCTTGGGACGGCCCTGCTTCCATTCTGTTTTCAGATGGTGATGTCATGGGTGCTGTGCTGGACCGCAACGGTCTTCGTCCGTCCCGCTACTATATCACAGATGACGGATATATGATTCTTTCCTCTGAGGTGGGTGTGCTTGATATTGATCCTGCAAAGATTGTCCTGAAGGAACGTCTGCATCCGGGCAAGATGCTTCTCGTCGATACGGTAAAGGGCGAGGTGATTGATGATAAGGCGCTGAAGGACCGGTATGCATCAAGGCAGCCTTACGGTGAATGGCTGGATCGGTATCTTGTGGAACTGAAGAACCTGAAGATTCCCAACAAGCGTGTCGATACGTATACCCCTGAGATGCGGATGCGCCTGATGAAGACCTTCGGCTACAGCTATGAGGATTACCGTACCTCCATTCTTTCCATGGCGACCACAGGAAGTGAGGGTATCAGCGCCATGGGTATTGATACGCCGCTGGCCGTTCTTTCCCACCGCAATCAGCCGCTGTTCAACTACTTCAAACAGCTGTTTGCACAGGTGACGAATCCGCCCATTGATGCGATCCGCGAGAAGATTGTGACATCCAAGACAATGTACATCGGCGTGGAAGGAAATCTGCTGGAGGAGAAGCCGGACAACTGTCAGGTGCTGAAAATCAACAATCCGATTCTGACCAACACGGATATGCTGAAGATCAAGCATATGAAGGTGAAGGGCTTTAAGGTCGCAGAGATCCCGATTACATTTTACAAGAATACAGGGCTGGAAAAAGCGATTGATCATCTCTTCCTTGAGGTGGACCGTGCATTCCGTGACGGAGCCAATATTCTGATCCTTTCCGATAAGGGAATCGATGAATTCCGCGTTCCGATCCCGTCACTGCTGGCAATTTCGGCAGTCAATCAGTATCTTGTCAAGACGAAGAGAAGAACATCCCTGGCTCTGATCCTTGAGACAGGTGAGCCGAGAGAGGTGCATCATTTCGCCACACTGCTGGGCTACGGCGCAAGTGCGATCAACCCGTATCTGGCACTTGATACGATCCACCAGCTCATCGACACGGGAATGCTGGAAAAGGATTACTATGCAGCCGTGGATGACTACAACCAGGCAATCATTAACGGTATCGTGAAGATTGCTTCCAAAATGGGTATTTCCACGATTCAGTCTTATCAGGGATCACAGATTTTCGAGGCAATCGGTATCAGCAGCGATGTGATAGAGAAATATTTTACGAATACAGTCAGCCGCATCGGCGGTATCACCATTGAGGATATTGAGCGCGATGTGGATGCAAGACATACAAAGGCATTCGACCCGCTGGGGCTCAAGGAAGATATGACTCTCGACAGTCAGGGCTGGCATAAATCCAGAAGCGCAGGAGAGCATCACCGGTACAATCCGCGCACGATTCATCTTCTGCAGGAGTCCACGAGGACCGGAAATTATCAGATGTTCAAGGAGTACACAGAGCTGGTGAACCAGGAGGAGTCCGGGTACATCAGAAGTACAATGGAATTCCGTTTCCCCGAACAGGGCGTGCCGATTGATGAAGTTGAGAGCGTCGATTCCATTGTGAGGAGATTCAAAACGGGTGCCATGTCCTACGGCTCCATTTCCCAGGAGGCCCATGAGACGCTGGCCATTGCCATGAACATGCTCCACGGCAAGTCAAACACCGGTGAGGGTGGTGAGAGCCTGGAACGTCTCGTGATCGGACCGGACGGCAAGAACAGGTGCTCGGCGATCAAGCAGGTGGCTTCGGGAAGATTCGGCGTGACATCGAGGTATCTGGTGAGCGCAAAAGAGATCCAGATCAAGATGGCTCAGGGCGCAAAGCCCGGCGAGGGCGGACATCTTCCGGGCAAGAAGGTTTATCCGTGGATTGCAAAGACGAGACATTCCACACCGGGTGTCAGCCTGATTTCGCCGCCGCCGCACCACGATATTTACTCCATCGAGGATCTGGCACAGCTGATTTATGACCTGAAGAACGCAAACCGTCAGGCTGATATTTCTGTCAAGCTTGTATCTGAGGCAGGTGTCGGAACGGTTGCGGCAGGTGTTGCAAAGGCAGGAGCGCAGGTGATTCTGATTTCCGGCTACGACGGAGGTACAGGTGCCGCTCCTCGAAGCTCCATTCACCATGCGGGACTTCCGTGGGAGCTGGGACTGGCAGAGACTCATCAGACGCTGATGATGAACGGACTCAGAAATAAAGTCCGCATTGAGACAGACGGAAAGCTGATGAGTGGACGTGATGTGGCAATCGCGGCTCTGCTGGGTGCAGAGGAATTTGGATTTGCAACAGGTCCGCTTGTGACCATGGGCTGTGTCATGATGAGAGTCTGCAATCTCGACACGTGTCCGGTGGGCGTGGCAACTCAGAATCCGGAGCTGCGCAAGCGCTTCCGCGGAAAACCGGAATACGTTGTGAACTTTATGAAGTTTATTGCCCAGGATCTGCGGGAATATATGGCTAAACTGGGCTTCCGCACACTGGATGAGATGGTCGGAAGAAGCGACCTGCTGAAGAAGAAAGACCACTGCGACAACCCGAAGGGTGAGCTGATTGATCTCGGAAATATTCTGAACAATCCGTACGCCGGAAAAGAATATAAAGTAACGTTCGATCCGCAGCAGGTGTATGACTTCGGTCTTGAAAAGACAAAGGATGTAAAAATTCTTCTTGAGAAGCTGGGAAGTGCACTGGAGACCGGTCAGAAGCGAAGCGTGGAGCTGGATGTATCCAATGTTGACCGTGCTTTCGGAACAATTTTCGGCTCCGAAATCACAAGACGGTATCCGGAGGGACTGGACGAGGATACGTACACGATCAAGTGCCACGGTGCAGGCGGACAGAGCTTCGGAGCATTTATCCCGAGAGGACTGACGCTGGAGCTGGTGGGCGACAGCAACGACTATTTCGGAAAAGGACTTTCCGGAGGAAAGCTGATCGTATATCCGCCTGCAGGCGTAAAATTCGCACAGGATGAAAATATTATTATAGGTAACGTTGCACTGTACGGAGCCACAAGCGGCAAGGCATATATCAACGGTGTGGCGGGAGAGCGGTTCTGTGTCCGCAATTCCGGTGCAGTTGCGGTGGTGGAAGGCTGCGGAGACCACGGCTGTGAATATATGACCGGCGGACGCGCTGTGATTCTCGGAAAGGTCGGCAAAAACTTTGCCGCAGGTATGAGCGGCGGTATCGCGTACGTGCTCGATGAGAACAATGACCTGTACACGAAAGTAAACAAGAACATGGTATCCATCGAGAAAATTACTTCCAAATACGATGTACTCGATCTGAAGGATATGATCCAGGATCATGTGAAATATACAAACTCGGAGAAGGGCAAGCAGATTCTGGAGGATTTCGGAGCTTACCTGCCGAAATTCAAGAAGATCATTCCTCATGAGTACAACAACATGCTGATGGCCATTGTTCAGATGGAAGAGAAGGGCCTGAGCAGTGAGCAGGCACAGATCGAAGCATTTTATGCCAACACGGCTGATAATGAAGAGTAGGAGGTGTGAATCATGGGAAAACCAACAGGATTTTTAGAGTATAAGCGAGAAAACAGCCAGGAGATCGCACCGAAGGAACGTATTCAGAATTTTAATGAATTTCATATTCCGCTTCCCCTTGAAAAACAGCGTCAGCAGGGAGCCAGATGTATGTCGTGCGGTGTGCCGTTCTGTCAGGCAGGCGTGATGATCGGAGGCATGGCTTCCGGCTGTCCGCTAAACAACCTTGTGCCGGAGTGGAATGATCTGGTTTATCTCGGAAACTGGGAGGAGGCCTACAACCGCCTCACAAAGACACACTGCTTCCCGGAATTTACATCCCGCGTGTGTCCTGCGCTGTGCGAGGCAGCATGTACGTGCAATCTTGACAGTGAGCCGGTGGCCACGAAGGCCAACGAGAGAGCCATCATAGAAAATGCATTTGCGACGGGGCTCGTGAAGCCGTGTCCGCCGGAAGTGCGCACGGGCAAGAGTGTTGCCGTGGTCGGCAGCGGTCCGTCGGGCCTGGCGGCTGCGATGCAGCTGAACAAGCGCGGACATAAGGTGACGGTCTACGAGCGCAACGACCGGGTCGGCGGTCTTCTGCGCTACGGTATTCCGAATATGAAGATTGACAAGAAAATCATTGACCGCCGCGTGGAGCTGATGAAGGCTGAGGGGATTGAGTTTGTCACAAACGCCAACATCGGTGAAAACGTCAGCGCAGATGAGCTGATGAAGAAATACGATGCCATCGTGCTTGCCTGCGGAGCTTCCAACCCGCGTGACATCAATGTTCCGGGAAGAGATGCAAAAGGCATTTACTTTGCAGTAGATTTCCTCAAGGCGACCACAAAGAGTCTGCTGGATTCCAATTTTGAGGACAGGAAATTTATCTCTGCAAAGGGAAAGCATGTGATCATCATCGGAGGAGGAGACACCGGCAATGACTGCTGCGGTACGTCCATCCGCCTCGGAGCCGCATCAGTCACGATGCTGGAGATGATGCCGCAGCCTCCGGTGGAGCGCGCCGCCAACAATCCGTGGCCTCAGTGGCCGAGAGTCCTGAAGACGGATTATGGTCATCAGGAAGCCATTGCAGTCTACGGAAAGGATCCGCGTGTCTACACGACTACGGTAAAAGAATTTATCCAGAACAAAAAGGGCGAGGTGATCAAGGCAGTCCTTGTGAAGCTGGAGTCGAAGAAGGATGAGAAGACCGGCCGTATGATGATGGTGCCCATTGAGGGAAGTGAACAGACTGTCAAGGCAGATCTGGTCCTGATTGCGGCAGGTTTCCTGGGTGCCCAGAAGTACGTCACGGATGCATTTAAGGTAGAGCTGAGTCCGCGCACAAACGTTGCGACAAAACCGGATCAGTATGCAACCAGTGTCCCGAAGGTGTTTACGGCAGGCGATATGCACAGAGGGCAGTCCCTGGTAGTATGGGCCATCCGCGAGGGGCGCGAGGCCGCAAAGGAAGTTGACGAGTACCTGATGGGATATACGAACCTGTAAACAGAACCTGCCATCGGCCGGGAAATAATTCCGGCAGATGGCAGGTTTTTTAAATTACAGGTTGTGGATATCCGAAAAAATCATTATACTAAGTGGAAACGGAGAGCTGCGCCAGGGAAAATACAGGCAGCATACCGGAAGAAAACAGAGAACATGGAGGATACAGGAATGAGTGAATCGACAGGAAGAAAAATACTGGTGAAGATTCCATTTACAGAAGAACAGAAGAAAAAAATCTCTGCTGCGGCGGATGGCGTCGAGGTAATATATAAAAAAGCGGAGGAGCTGACAGAACAGGATGTGGCGGAGGCAGAAGTAATCATGGGAAATCTGCCGAAAGAGAAAATACAGGCGGCCCGGAATCTGAAATGGCTGCAGCTCAACAGTGCCGGCGCTGATCTGTACTGTCAGCCGGGAGTGCTGAAGGACAGTGTGGCGCTGACGAATGCGTCCGGAGCGTATGATATCTCAGTGTCAGAGTATATGATTTCAGCGACCCTCGCGTTGATGAAAAAGCTGTATCCTTACCATGTAAATCAGCAGAATCACCAGTGGAAGGATGAGGGAGGCGTGATGGCCGCACAGGGTGCATGCATCCTTGTGCTTGGTCTGGGAAATATCGGACTGCGCTATGCCCGCGTCATGAAAGCCATGGGCAGCTATATTATCGGAATCCGCCGCCATGCAGGTACTGTGCCGGAGGAAGTCGATGAGCTCCATACGATGGCAGACCTGGAAGAATGTCTGAAGCGGGCCGATATTGTGGCTGCTGTGCTACCGGGCACACCGCAGACGCTGCACCTGCTTGGACGGGAGCAGTTTGCTGCCATGAAACGCTCCGCATATCTGATCAATGCAGGCCGCGGCAATTCCGTGGATCCGGATGCGCTGTATGATGCGCTGGAGCAGGGAGAAATTGCAGGAGCAGTTCTGGACGTGATGGAGCAGGAGCCGCTTCCTGCGGATCACCGCCTGTGGAACGCCCAAAATCTGTATCTGACGCCCCACGTGGCAGGCGGCTTCCATATTCCGGTGACGCTGGATCTGATCGCGGAAATCTGTGCGGACAATCTGAAGCGGTATCTTGCAGGGGAAGCGCTGACCCATGTGGTGAACCGTGAGCTTGGGTATTGACGGGAAGTGATGAGAAAAGAACATCAGGAGGAGCTGTTCTCTTTACGGTGAGAATAAAAAGCAGTGTTTCTGGTAAGCACCCGGGCGGAGGTAATTCGTTTGCCTCCGCTTTCTTAACGTATATAATCTGTACTATAAAAGAAAGTAACTGTTCAGAACAGGTCGAATCATATCTGTGAAGATACGGAACGGATACGAAACAGGGAGAAACAAATGGAAACAATTACGGAACATACCACAGGAGAAGATTACCGGATTACGGCATGGTGCAGGCGCATGATGGGCGGGCATATCCGGGAGGGATCTCTGTGCATTGACGCCACCATGGGAAACGGAAATGATACGGAATACCTCTGCCGCATGGCAGGAGAAACGGGCAGTGTCCTTGCCTTTGATATTCAGCCGGAAGCGATTGCACATACACAGAAACGTCTCCGGGAGAACCTCGATTACTGCAATTACAGACTGATTCTCGATTCACACAGCCATATGAATCAGTATGTACAGGAAAATTCGGCGGACTGTATTGCATTTAATCTTGGCTATCTGCCGGGAGGGGATCACTCTCTGGCGACGAAGCCCGGGACTACAATTGAGGCTCTGGAGCAGGGACTCGGGATCCTGAGAAGAGGCGGTGCCATGAGTGTGTGTATCTACAGCGGCGGGGACAGCGGCTTCGCGGAGAAGGATGCTGTGCTTCGGTGGCTCGGACAGCTTGATTCCAGAAAGTACCTCGTGCTGGTCACAGAGTATTACAACCGTCCGAATCATCCGCCGATCCCGGCGCTTGTGGTAAAACTGTAGGATTTAAATATCATATATTGAATGAAAAAGATCTATTTTATATTAAAAAAAACTTGTGGTGTCTGTTTATACATGATAAAATGACCACGGAGTATTTATAACGGAGGTAGTCTGATATGAAACTGGAAAAACTTTTAGAGCACGTATCCTACCGCTGTCTTCAGGGTACAGTTGATACTGAGGTAAAAAATGTAATCAATGATTCCAGAAAGGTGGAGGACGGGTCACTGTTTTTCTGCATCAGAGGTGCAGTGACGGACGGTCACCGGTTTGTTCCGGATGTTGTGGCGAAGGGAGCCAGGGTCCTCGTGGTGGAGGAGCCGGTGGAAGCACCGCAGGATGTGACTGTGATTCAGGTCGATGATACGCGGTACGCGATGGCGCTGATTTCAGCGGCATACTTTGGATATCCGGCCAATGAGATGAAGATTATCGGCATCACCGGCACCAAGGGAAAGACGACGACGACTTACATGGTAAAATCAATTCTGGAGTCTGCAGGCTACAGGGTGGGGCTGATCGGAACGATCGAGACTATTATCGGAGACGAGGTGATTCCGGCAGAGCATACGACACCCGAATCCTATACGATCCAGGAATATTTCCGCAAAATGGCGGATGCGGGCTGTCAGATTGTGGTGATGGAGGTATCCTCCCAGGGCCTGATGCTGCACCGCACGGCAGGTATTCCCTTCGAGATCGGCATATTTACAAATATTGAGCCGGATCATATCGGACCGGCAGAGCATGAAAGCTTTGAGGATTACATGGAATGCAAGAGCCGTCTGTTCCGTCAGTGCAGGCTCGGCATTGTGAATGCGGACGATGAGCATCTGGAACAGATTCTGAAAGGTCATACGTGTGAAGTGGAAAGCTTCGGACTCTCCGAAGAGGCGGGGGTTCGTGCGGAGGACCTGCATCTCGTGTCAAAGCCGGGATACCTGGGGATTGCGTATACTGCTGCATGCGGCAGTGATGCAGGGGAGCGCTTCGATGTGGAGATTGATATTCCCGGAAAATTCAGTGTGTATAATTCTCTGACGGCGATTGCCGTCTGCAGACACTTCAAAGTAGCCGTGGAGGACATTCAGAATGCTCTTCGGACGGCGAAGGTGAAGGGCCGTGTGGAGATGGTGAAGGTCTCCAATGATTTTACGCTGATGATCGACTACGCTCACAATGCAATGGCACTCAAGAGTTTGCTCACAACACTTCGGGAGTATCATCCGCGCCGTCTCGTGTGTCTGTTCGGCTGCGGCGGCAACCGCTCAAAGCTGCGCCGCTATGAGATGGGTGAGGTGTCAGGACAGCTTGCGGATCTGACGATTATCACGTCGGATAATCCACGGTATGAGAAGCCGGAGGACATCATTGCAGATATTGTGACAGGTATTGAGAAAACAGACGGAAAGTATATTAAGATTACGGACCGGAAAGAAGCGATTGCCTATGCGATTCACCATGGCGAACCGGGGGATGTCATTGTCCTTGCGGGAAAGGGCCATGAGGATTATCAGGAAATTGAAGGAAAACATTATCCGATGGATGAGAGGGTAATTATTCAGGAAATTCTGGAAGGAAGATAAGCGATTAATATGGAGCTATACGCGGATATCATTATTGATATCTCACACAGCAGGCTGGATCAGACGTTCCAGTACCGCATCCCCGAATCTCTGCAGTCTGTTCTGGAGCCGGGGAATGTGGTGGAGGTTCCTTTTGGACGCTCAGACCGTCCGGTAAAGGGATACGTGCTGCGGATCACGGAGCATGCGTCCTGTCCTCCGGATAAGCTGAAAATGATTCTCAGGCTGGAGACGAATCTGGCCGGGGCGGAATCTAAGCTGACTGCTCTGGCGCTGTGGATGAGGGACTATTACGGTTCCACAACGGTGCAGGCGCTGCGCACCGTACTGCCGTTTCGGCAGAAGGCAGCGGAAAAAAAGAAAAAATGGATTGTGCTGGCGGTTTCGCCCGGGGAGGCGCAGCAGAAGCTTGAGCTGTGCCGCAGAAAGCATCAGACGGCGCGGGCCCGTCTTCTGGAGGCTCTGATCGAGGAGCCTGTGCTGCCCCGGGAGCTGGTGACCGGCAGCCTGAAGGTGACAGCCTCCGTATGGCGTCCTCTGGAGGAAGAGGGGATTCTCAGATGCGAGACGGAGCAGGTCTACAGGACTCCGGCGATTCTGGAGCAACTGCGGGGGGAGGCCCGCAAAGAGCGGGATGAGGAGAGCGCAGAAAAGACGCAGAACACCGCAGTTACCCTGACATCGGAGCAGCAGCACGTGGTGGATTCGATCTGTCAGGAGTGGGAGACAAAAGAGTTTGCCGAATATCTGATACACGGGGTGACAGGAAGCGGCAAGACTGCAGTTTACATGGAGCTGATTGCGGAAGCGCTCAGGAAAGGGCAGCAGGCAATTCTGCTGATACCGGAAATCTCACTGACGTATCAGAACGTGATCCGGTTTTACCGCAGATTCGGAGACAGAATTTCGATTCTGCATTCACGGCTGTCTCAGGCAGAACGGTATGATCAGTTCGAACGGGCACAAAGCGGTGACATTGATGTGATGATCGGACCGCGCTCTGCGCTGTTTACCCCATTTTCGAAGCTTGGAATCATTATTATAGATGAGGAACATGAGCCATCCTACGCCAGTGAGACGGTGCCCCGGTATCATGCGAGAGAGACGGCGAAAAAACGGGCGATGCTGGAGAATGCAAAGCTTGTGCTCGGCTCGGCGACACCGTCGATGGAAGCGTATTATGAGGCAAAAAACGGTGACTGTACACTGTTTACCATGAGACAGCGCGCTGCGGGAGGGGCGCTGCCGCAGGTGTATACGGTGGATATGAGAAGTGAGCTGAAGGAGGGCAACCGTTCTATTTTGAGCCGCACACTTCATGAAAAGATGGAGCACTGTCTGGAAAAGCATCAGCAGATCATGCTGTTTCTGAACCGCAGGGGCTATTCAGGCTTTGTGTCCTGTCGCTCCTGCGGACACGTGATGAAGTGTCCTCACTGTGACGTGTCACTTTCTCTTCACAGAAACGGAAGACTGGTCTGCCATTACTGCGGTTATGAGGAGCCTGCCATCCGGAAATGTCCTGCGTGTTCCTCTCCGTATATCGGTGGCTTTAAGGCCGGGACACAGCAGATTGAGGAACTGGTATCAGCAGAATTTCCCGGGGCGCGTATTCTGAGGATGGATGCCGATACCACAAAGGGAAAAGACGGACACGCGGAAATTCTGCGTGCTTTTGGTGACCGTGAGGCAGATATCCTGATCGGGACCCAGATGATTGTCAAGGGACATGATTTTCCGGGGGTGACGCTGGTGGGGATCCTGGCGGCAGATATGTCTCTGAACGTCAGCGATTACCGGGCAGGGGAGAGAACCTTCCAGCTTCTGACACAGGCGGCGGGAAGAGCAGGCCGCGGTACTCAGATGGGAGAAGTGGTCATTCAGACGTATGCTCCGGAGCATTACGCCATCACGTGTGCGGCGTCACAGGCGTATGAGCCGTTTTATGAGCAGGAGCTTGCTTACCGCAGGCTGTCCGGTTATCCGCCGGCAGGGGATATGATGGCGGTGCACTGTGCCTGTGAAAGTCAGGAACGACTGGAACTGGCATCCTCCTATCTGGCACGGTTTGTGCGCCAGGTGGCGGGGAAATACGGTGCAGCAGTCATTGGACCGTCCGATGAGCCCATAGCCAGAATCAACGATGTGTACCGCAAGGCGATGTATGTAAAACATGAAGAACCCAAAGTACTGACTGCTGTAAAAAACATGGCAGAGCAGTATATTGAGATAAATGAGGGCTTCCGGGAACTGAAAATCAGTTTTGAGCGATGCTGAATGAAATGGAGGAAGAAGAAATGGCAATAAGACAGATCAGAATTATGGGAGACGACAGGCTCGAGAAGGTGTGCAAACCGGTGAAGGAGATCACGCCGCGCACGAGAGAGCTGATTCTGGATATGCTGGATACGATGTATGAGGCAGGCGGAGTCGGTCTGGCTGCTCCTCAGGTAGGTATATTAAAGCGAATTGTGGTAATAGATGTAGGTGAGGGTCCGATTGTCATGATCAATCCTGAGATTCTGGAGACCTCAGGGGAGCAGACAGGGCAGGAAGGATGTCTCAGCCTTCCGGGACAGGCCGGAATTGTGACGAGACCCAACTACGTGAAGGTGAAAGCGTTCAATGAAAATATGGAGGAGTACGAGCTGGAGGGAGAGGAGCTTCTGGCACGCGCAGTCTGCCATGAGTGCGATCATCTTGACGGTATTATGTACGTAAGACACGTGGAAGGCGACCTGTTTGATGTGACAGGGGACGAGGACGCGGAGGATGCGGAGGAATCATGATTAAAAATGTAGTGTTTATGGGAACGCCCGACTTTGCAGTCGGTACGCTCCGGGCTTTAATTGATTCAGACAAATATCATGTTCAGGCTGTTTTTACTCAGCCGGATAAGCCGAAGGGCAGGGGAAAAGCTGTTCAGATGACGCCGGTCAAGGAACTGGCTCTTGCGGCCGGGATTCCGGTATACCAGCCTGTGAAAATCCGTGAACCCCAGTGGGTTGAGGTGCTGACACAGCTTGCGCCGGATGCGATTGTGGTGGTGGCGTTCGGGCAGATGATTCCCAGATCAATTCTGGAGCTTCCTGCCTGGGGCTGCATCAATGTTCACGCGTCGCTTCTTCCGATGTACCGCGGCGCGGCGCCGATCCAGTGGGCGGTGATCAACGGAGACCGGGAGTCCGGTGTCACAACGATGCGCATGGATGAGGGCCTGGATACGGGAGATATGATTCTGAAGGAGGTGGTACCTCTTGCAGAAGATGAGACGGGAGGAAGCCTGTTCGACAGACTGAGCCGGACGGGAGCCGGTCTTCTGATCCGCACGCTCGATGAAATCAGTGCAGGAACGGCGACGTACGAAAAACAGCCGGCCAAGAGTCCGACACCCTACGCTGCCATGCTGACAAAGAAAGACGGTGCCATCGACTGGACAAAGAGTGCAAAAGAGATTGAGTGTCTCGTGCGGGGCCTGAATCCGTGGCCCAGTGCGTATACAAAATACCGCGGGAAAATGCTGAAAATCTGGGCGGCAGAGGTGGAGATGCAGGATTCTGATCCGAACCAGACCGATCATGTGTGTGCTCCGGGCTGTGCAGCTGTGGTGACAAAGAATGTCCTGAAAATCCAGACCGGCAGCGGACTTCTTTCTGTGAAGGAGCTTCAGCCGGAAGGAAAGAAGCGAATGGAAGTCGATGCATTTCTGCGCGGTTATCCTGTCGAATGCGGTGAATGTTTTCAGGAATAGGAGTTGATTGAATGAATCTTTTGGTATCATCATCAAATGCATTTTATGGTTACGGCGGCTACGGAATGTACCGCTATATGGACTGGACATATCTTCTTGTGATTGCGGGACTGATTCTCTCCATGATTGCATCAGCGCGTGTAAAGAGCACCTTCGCACAGTATTCGCGTGTGCGGAGCATGTCGGGACTGACAGGTGCCATGGCGGCGGAGAAGGTGCTGCACAGCTCGGGAATTTACGATGTGAGAATTGAGCGTGTATCCGGTGAGCTGACAGACCATTATGATCCCAGATCAAAGGTTCTGCGTCTGTCGGACAGCACATACGGCTCCAATTCTGTGGCGGCAGTCTGCGTGGCAGCTCATGAGTGCGGGCACGCAATTCAGCATCAGAAAAGCTACGGCCCGCTGGTACTGCGAAGCACACTCGTTCCGCTTGCAAATTTTGGTTCCACACTTTCCTGGCCGGTTTTTCTGATGGGATTGATTCTGTCGGTGCGCCCTCTTGTGACGGTCGGGATTATTCTGTTTTCTCTGGCAGTTCTGTTTCAGCTCGTGACGCTTCCGGTGGAGTTTAACGCTTCCTCCCGTGCACTGCAGGTGCTGAGGGAGACACATATGCTGGGAGATACGGAGCTGGCAGCCGGAAGGAAAGTGCTGGGTGCGGCGGCCATGACGTACGTGGCAAGTCTGGCAGCTTCCATACTGCAGCTTCTGCGTCTGATCATTCTTGCGGGAGGAAGAAAACGAAATGACTAAACCGGTAAATATACGCGAGATTGCGCTGGGAGTCCTGCAGGAGATTACGGAGGAGGAAGCGTACAGCCATGTGGTGATCCGGGAGGTGCTGGAGAAATACCAGTACCTGGAAAAGCGTGACAGGGCGTTTATAACGAGAGTGGTGGAAGGCACACTGGAGCATATGATTCAGCTGGACTATATCATTGAACAGTTTTCCAATGTGCCAGTATATAATATGAAGCCACTGATCCGCAATCTTCTGCGGATGTCGGTGTATCAGCTGAAATATATGGACAGTGTGCCGGATTCTGCCGTGTGCAACGAGGCGGTCAGACTGGCGCAGAAGAGGGGATTCTATAATCTGAAGGGTTTCGTCAATGGTGTGCTGCGCAACACGGCGCGCAGGCTGAATCAGGTGCGTTACCCGGATCAGCAGCAGGAGCCGCTGCATTATCTTTCTGTGAAATATTCGTTCCCGATCTGGATGCTCAGCAAATGGGTGTCACAGTTCGGGTATGAGACTACTGAGAAGATCTGCCGTGACTCTCATATGAGCAAAGGGACTGTTGTCCGCTGCAATCTCTCCAGAGCTTCCAAAGAAGAGATCATCGCGGAGCTGGAAGCCCAGAATATTACGGTGAAACAGCATCCGTATCTCGATTACGCTCTCGAGATTTCAGATTATAATTATATGAAAGCAGTGTCTGCTTTCCGAAAGGGCTGGATTCAGGTCCAGGATATCAGTTCCATGCTTGTGGCTGAAATTGCAGCACCCAACTGGGGAGATTACTGCATCGATGTCTGTGCAGCGCCGGGAGGCAAGAGCCTGCATATAGCAGACAAGCTTTCAGGGAGCGGTTACGTGGAGGCCCGCGACGTTTCCGAGTACAAGGTGCAGCTGATGCAGGAAAATATTGAGCGCACAGGGGCGATCAATATCCGTGCCATGGTGATGGATGCGACGGTGCGCGACGAATCCTCCGTCAGAAAGGCGGATATCGTACTGGCGGATGTGCCGTGCTCCGGTCTCGGTGTAATTGGGAAAAAGCAGGATATCAAATATAAAATGTCTGAAAAACAGCAGCAGGATATCATTCGCCTGCAGCGCCGGATTCTGGCTGTGGTACAGGAGTACGTCCGTCCCGGCGGCGTGCTGATTTTCAGCACGTGCACAATCGGAGCGGATGAGAATCAGTTCAATATCAAGTGGTTTCTCGAAAACTTCCCGTTCCGGCTGGAAAATATTGATCCATATATCTGTGAGGAGCTGCACAGCAAGACGACGCAGGGAGGCTATATTCAGCTCCTGCCGGGCGTACATCACTCGGATGGGTTTTTCATTGCGAGACTTCGCAGGCTGGAGGAGCCGGACATCATGAGATGAGCTGTGTGCAAAGCTGTACAGGATCATTCTGGTATCAGGAAGGAAAGACAAAAACAGGATGGAAAGAGAAAAAAAGGATATTAAATCACTGGATATGGGAGAGCTCCAGAATGTTGTGGAAGCACTTGGAGAAAAGAAGTTCCGTGCAAAGCAGCTCTATCAGTGGATGCATGTGAAGCTTGCAGGGAGCTATGAGGAGATGACAAATCTTCCGAAGAGTTTTCGTGAAAAACTCAGAGAGGAGTACAGTTATACGTGCCTTGAGATGGTAGACCGGAAAATTTCTTCCATTGACGGCACAGAGAAATATCTGTTCCGCCTTCACGACGGAAATGTGATTGAGAGTGTTCTGATGCGTTATCATCACGGGAATTCTGTCTGTATCTCTTCACAGGCAGGCTGCAGGATGGGCTGCAGATTCTGTGCATCCACGCTGGGAGGCCTGACGAGGAACCTCCTTCCTTCAGAGATGCTGGACCAGGTGTACAGGATTCAGAAAATTTCCGGAGAGCGGGTTTCCAATCTTGTCGTGATGGGAACGGGAGAGCCGCTGGACAATTACGACAATCTTCTGATATTTCTGAAGCTTCTGACTGATGAGAACGGGCTGAATATCAGCCAGAGAAATATTACAGTGTCGACCTGCGGAATTGTGGAAAAAATCCGTGCGCTGGCAGAGGAAAAACTGCAGATTACGCTTGCGCTTTCCCTTCATGCTTCCAGTCAGGAAAAGAGAAAAGAGCTGATGCCGATTGCATATAAGTACGAAATCAACGATGTGCTCGATGCCTGCAGGTACTATTTCGCACAGACCGGCAGAAGAATTACGTTTGAGTACAGCCTGGTCGGAGGTGTGAATGACACGGACAGAGATGCCGCCGCTCTGACTGAGCTGATTTCCGATATCAACTGCCACGTCAATCTGATTCCGGTAAATCCCATCAAAGAGCGGGATTATGTGCAGTCTAAGAAGCAGGTTATCGAGGCATTTAAAAATAAACTTGAAAAAAACGGAATAAATGTTACTATTAGAAGAGAAATGGGCCGTGATATCAATGGAGCATGCGGTCAGCTTCGCAAAAGTTATATGGAAGGGAACAGGTAACAGATATGAATACGTATAGCATTACAGATATTGGTAAACGACGTTCTGCAAATCAGGATTTTGTTTACGCCTCTGACCAGCCGGTCGGAAATCTGTCCAATCTGCTGATTGTGGCTGATGGAATGGGCGGACATAATGCGGGGGATCTTGCATCACGCTATACGGTTGAGTCAATGGTAGAGTACATAGAAAAAACAGAGGAGAAACGCCCGATTCCGATTCTCAGTATGGCGATTCACCACGCCAATGAACTGGTGGTTGCCAAGGCGAAGTCGGACAAAGCCCTGGAAGGCATGGGCACAACGGTAGTGGCGGCAACGGTGCAGGACGGGTATCTGTACGTCGCCAATGTGGGAGACAGCAGACTGTATCTGATCGATCAGGAAATTGAGCAGATTACGCGTGACCATTCCCTGGTGGAGGAGATGATCCGTATCGGAGAGCTGCAGCGCAAGGATGCCAGGAGCCATCCGGACAGGAATGTGATCACGAGAGCCATCGGAGTGCGTGTACCGGTAAGGATTGATTTCTTTGATGTGAAACTGGAAGAGGGAGACAGGGTTCTGCTCTGTTCAGATGGACTGACAAATATGGTGGAGGATGAGGATATCCTGCAGATTGTCAAAAAGAGCAGTTCACCGAAAGAAGCAGCCAGAAAGCTTGTGAACGAGGCGAACAAAAACGGGGGTAAAGATAATATTTCAGTAGTTCTTGCTGAAGTTTAAATAAATGGGGAATTATTATGCTGAAAGTCGGAATGTTTATACAAAACAGATATGAGATTATATCCAGAATCGGTACCGGCGGCATGGCGGATGTTTACAAGGCGAAGGATCATAAGCTGAATCGTTTTGTGGCTGTCAAGGTGCTGAAGAAGGAATTCCGTGAAGATAAAGTTTTTATATCAAAGTTCCGTGTCGAAGCACAGTCTGCGGCCGGACTTGCACATGCCAACATCGTAAATGTGTACGATGTAGGTGAAGAGGCCGGAATCAATTACATTGTCATGGAGCTGGTGGAGGGCATTACGCTTAAGGAATACATCAGCAACAAGGGAAGGCTGTCCGCCCGGGAAGCAACCAGTATTGCACTGCAGATTTCTGCCGGACTGGAAGCTGCCCACAACAACGGAATTATTCACCGGGATGTGAAACCGCAGAATATCATTATATCCACGGATGGCAAGGTCAAGGTGGCGGATTTTGGAATTGCCAGAGCTGCGTCGACCAACACGATCAATTCCGGTGCAATGGGTTCTGTACATTACAGCTCTCCGGAACAGGCCAGAGGCGGATACAGTGACGAGAAGAGCGATATCTATTCATTGGGTATCACCATGTATGAGATGCTGACAGGACACGTCCCCTTTGACGGAGACACGGCTGTGGCGGTGGCGCTGCGCCATCTTCAGGAGGAGCTGCGCGGGCCGAAGGAGCTTGTGCCGGAGATTCCGGAGAGCACAAACCGCATCGTAATGAAATGTACGCAGAAAAGTCCGGACCGCAGATATTCCAATATGACGGAGCTGATCCGTGACCTGAGAGAATCCCTCGTAAATCCTGACGGAGATTTTGTGACGATTCCTGTCCCCGATCGGACATCCCAGACCATTATCATGTCAAAGGATGAGCTCAGCCAGATCAATGCGGAGCAGCGCACAATGCCGTCATACGATGAGACCCTTGACGTGGGAGCTGCTGCTGGGATTCATGAGCAGGAAGCGGGTGTCCAGAAAAACAGGGCGTATCAGCCGGGAAGCTATTACCAGAAGAGCCAGTATCAGGAGGTATCCCCGGGACGCGCGGACAGCGGCTATGATGGCAGCAGATGGAACGGAGATTACGGCTCCGACAGCGTAGACGGCGGACGCGAGTATGATCCGTATTATGATGCCTACGATGATCCGGATGACTATGCCATCGGCAGAAAGAAAAATGCAGGCAATTACAGGCTTGAAGAAAGCTTTGTTCCGAAAAAGGATAAGAGGAGCCGTGAAGATGACGGTGAGATCGGCCTGAATCCGAAGCTGGAAAAGGCGGTGACGGTGGGCGGCATTATTGTCGCTGTGATTATCGGCTGCGTGTTTCTGGCGCTGCTGGCCAACGCCTTTGGCCTTCTGAATTTCAGAGGGCGCCAGAAAAAACAGACCTCTGTCACGGAAAAAATGACAGAGACTGTGACGGAAGCAGTGACAGAGAAGGCAAAGCAGGTCTCTGTTCCGGAGATTCTCGGAAAAACGGAGAAGGATGCGCTGGAGCAGCTTGAAAGCTTCGGGCTGAAGGGAAAAAAGGCCGGTGAGGCATCGTCCGGAGACGGATATGAGCCGGGCACCGTCTCCACCCAGTCCCCGAAGAGCGGAGAGATGGCAGAACGCGGAAGCACTGTCACCTACGAGGTAGTGTCTGCGCAGGCACAGTTTGAGCTTTCCGATCTCAGAAATATTGAGCAGAGTCAGGCACAGGCATTCCTGATCACAAAGGGACTGCAGTGCAGGATTGACAATACGGCATCCAGCGATACGGTGGAGAGCGGTTATGTGATTTCCACAGACCCGGAAGCCGGAAGTATGGTAAAAGCCGGTGACACTGTGACGCTCTATGTCAGCAAAGGAACAGAACAGACGGAGCAGACAGATCCGGTGAGTTATGTGACGCTGTGGGATCTGTACGGGTACACACAGGAGCGTGCGGTGGAGGCGCTGACGATGCTGGATCTGATTCCAGCATATGAGTATGAGACAAGCGATACCGTCGCCCAGGGGCTGGTGATCCGGCAGAGTGTGGCGGCCAATGAGCAGGTGGCGCGGGGAACTACTGTGACGCTTACCCTCAGCTCAGGACCATCCTCCGCTGTGCAGGATGATGTGATCAATATCCAGAACGGAGCGGAAGGCACATGGCAGTGTAATGCTTCCCTGGAAAAGCCCACCGGTTTCAACGGGCAGCAGGTGCGCGTCACGCTGGTTCAGAACGGTGTGGAAAGTACCATATTTGAGGGAGACACCACATTCCCGTATGAGCTGAATGTACAGGGGGCCGCCGGCACAGATACCGGAACGGCTTACGTATACCTGATAGACAGGGAGACGGGAGAAGTGGAAAGTAAAATAGAGTACCCCGGTATCACCTTCACGAAGGTAAACTGAGAATACCTGATGGATGACGGGGAGCAAGAGGAACGGATGCAGGGAAAGATAGTAAAAGGAATCGGAGGATTCTACTACGTTCACGCAAAGGACGGGAATGTATATGAGTGCAGAGCACGCGGAATCTTCCGAAAGGATAAAATCAAACCGCTGGTCGGTGACAATGTGGAGATCTCAGTGCTGGATGAGACTGCGCTTACGGGAAATGTGGATGAGCTGCTTCCGAGAAAAAATGAGCTGATCCGTCCGGCGGCAGCCAATGTGGATCAGGCACTTGTCATATTTGCGGTGGCGAGCCCAAAGCCGAATCTGAATCTTCTGGATCGTTTTCTGATCTCCATGGAGCAGCAGCATATCCCTGTAATAATCTGTTTCAGCAAGACAGATCTGGCAGAGGACGACCAGCTGCGTACTCTGGGAGAAATATATGAAAGCTGCGGGAGCCATGTCTCTTTTATCAGTGTAGCCGCAAATGAGGGAATCGACGAAATCCGATGTCTCCTGGAGGGCAAAACAACGATTGTGGCCGGACCCTCGGGGGTGGGAAAATCCTCCCTGACCAATGCACTGCAGACCGGTGTCCGGATGGAGGTGGGAGAAGTCAGCCGGAAGATTGACCGGGGACGTCATACCACGCGCCACACGGAGCTGATCGTTCTGCCGCGTACGGACAGGGACAATGAACGGGACATGCGGTCCGATACGTATTTCCTTGATACTCCGGGATTCAGTTCGCTGTATCTGAAGGGGATCGGATATGAGGAGCTGCGGGATTATTTTTATGAGTTCCTTCCGTATGAACCGTACTGCAGGTTTCAGGGCTGTCTGCATATCAGCGAGCCTGACTGCGCGGTGAAGCAGGCGCTTACAGAGGGAAAGATCCATAAGTCGCGGTACGACAATTACGTGCTGCTGGCACAGGAACTGAAAAATATAAAAAAATACTAGATATAAAGAAGAAAAAGAGGAGGAAGCCCCATGGAAAGAAAAAATGTTCTGGCACCGTCGATTCTGTCCGCAGATTTCAGATGCCTGGGAGAGGACATTCAGAGAGTGACAAAGGCGGGAGCCGAATATCTGCATATTGATGTGATGGATGGAATGTTTGTGCCCAGCATTTCCTTTGGAATGCCTGTGATCAAATCCGTCCGTGATGTGACGGACTGCGTTTTTGATGTACATCTGATGATTGAGAATCCGGACCGTTATCTGGAAGACATGGTAAAATGTGGTGCCGACAGTATTACGGTGCATGCCGAGGCTGCAAAACACCTTCACCGGACAATTCAGAGCATCAAATCTCTCGGTGTCCGCGCAGGTGTTGCCCTGAATCCGGCTACGCCGCTGTCCGCACTGGACTATGTGCTCCCTGATCTCGATATGGTACTGCTGATGACGGTGAATCCGGGCTTCGGAGGACAGAAATACATTCCTGCCATGACGGAAAAAATCCGTACACTGCGTATGAAAGCAAAGGAACAGGGGCTGAATCTCGACATTGAAGTGGACGGAGGCATCAATGATGATACAATCCGCACGGTGCTCGAAGCAGGTGCAAACATCTGCGTCGGCGGCTCTGCAGTTTTTAATGAGGACCGCGAGGGAAGTGTCAGAAAATATCTGTCGATTATGGCAGAATACACAACGTATTAAGTCGTCATTTGACATGGATGCAAAAATCATGGCAGAGGAAGTCCGAACGGCGGGAAAGACGACGGAAAAAATGACGGAAAGAAAAAAGTGTTCGACATATTTCGTATCGCGTCAGGATTTTTCTGTGTGCAAAAAAAACTGTAAAATCAATAAAAAATGAATGCGCCGGAAAAGCTCCGGCGCTGCTTTTTGTTCCCGGAGACATCCAAAATGCCGGAATATGTCGATCGGTTTCTGGCAGAAGCTATTGTTTCTTGTCAGTTTATGTGCTAAACTGCTAACGGAAAGCAGCAGATCAGATATCTGTCGTGTTGATACACGGACGTGTCCGGGCTGCTGTGATGAAAATACAAATGAATGTTGAGGAAAAGAAGATGAAACTTGGTATAGTAGGTTTGCCGAATGTAGGAAAGAGTACACTGTTCAACTCCCTGACAAAGGCGGGTGCGGAATCAGCGAATTATCCGTTCTGTACCATCGACCCGAATGTGGGCGTGGTTCCGGTTCCGGATGAGCGTCTGAAGCTGCTGGCCGATCTTTACAATTCGGCAAAAATCACCCCGGCAGTGATCGAGTTTGTGGATATCGCCGGTCTTGTCAAGGGTGCATCCAGGGGAGAAGGACTCGGGAATCAGTTCCTTGCCAATATCCGTGAGGTGGATGCGATTGTTCACGTAGTTCGCTGCTTTGAGGATCCCAATGTCATACATGTAGACGGCTCCGTAAATCCGGTCCGTGACATTGAGACGATCAATCTTGAGCTGATTTTTTCAGATCTCGAGATTCTTGAGCGCCGCATTGCAAAAACTGCGCGTGCAGCCAGAAATGACAAAAAACAGGCAAAGGAGCTGGAGCTTTTACAGAAGCTGAAGGCACATCTGGAGGAGGAGAAGCCTGCAATCTCCTTCGAGACAGAGGATGAAGATGAAATCGCATGGCTGTCAGAGTACAATCTTCTGACAGGCAAGCCGGTAATTTTTGCAGCGAATGTGGCTGAGGATGACCTTGCCGACGACGGAGCTTCCAATATATATGTACAGGATGTGCGTAAATTTGCGGAAGCGACAAACAGTGAGGTATTTGTCATCTGTGCGCAGATCGAGCAGGAGATTGCCGAGCTGGATGACGATGAAAAACAGATGTTTCTCGAAGATCTTGGATTGAAAGAGTCAGGTCTGGAGAAACTGATAAAGGCAAGCTACAGTCTGCTGGGACTTCTCAGCTTCCTGACAGCGGGAGAGACAGAAACCCGCGCATGGACGATCCGCAGAGGAATGAAGGCTCCGCAGGCAGCCGGAAAAATCCATTCGGACTTTGAACGTGGATTTATCCGCGCCGAGGTGGTGAATTACCGCGATCTGCTGGACTGCGGTTCCTATGCGGCGGCAAAAGAAAAGGGGCTTGTGGGCCTGGAAGGAAAAGATTACGTGGTAAAGGATGGGGATGTGATCCTGTTCCGTTTCAATGTATAAGCAGAGTCTGATAAAGACAGGGGCAGACGATGCAGATACGGAGGACGGCGCATAAACATTCCTCTGGGTCGTGAGCAGGAATGCCGATGGCATTTTCAGACCGAAAAGGAGGTGCATATGACAGGAACAATTCGTTTTCCGCATCTTGGGATTACTCTGGAGCATGTACCCAGGTGGTTCTTTGTGGGGGATTTTGAAATTGCCTGCTATGGAATTGTGCTGGCTGTGGCTATGGTGACAGGGCTGCTGCTGGTGATGCGGGTGGCGTCGGTGACCGGGCAGAACAGTGATAACTACTTTGATCTGGGAATTGTCGCAATTATCGTTTCCGTCATCTGTGCACGGATTTATTACGTGGTTTTTTCATGGGATTACTACAGCTGCCATATTGCAGAGATTTTCAATCTCAGGCAGGGTGGGCTTGCGATTTATGGCGGTGTGGCAGGCGGTATGGTGACAGTCGTGCTGTTTTGCCGTATACGGAAGATAAACTGCCGCGAGGTTCTTGACACAGCCGCTCTCGGCCTGGTGTGGGGACAGATGGTGGGAAGATGGGGGAACTTTTTCAACAGAGAAGCCTTCGGAGGTTATACGGACGGGCTTCTTGCCATGCAGCTTCCGGTGGAAGATGTGCGGGCCACAGAGATCACGCAGCAGATGACGGATCATATTCAGACAATCGGCGAAACGGATTTTATCCAGGTTCATCCGACTTTTCTGTATGAATCGCTGTGGAATCTCGGTGTTTTACTGGTTTTGCTGTTCCTTACCTTCTGCATCAGAAACAGATTTCGCGGTATGATAACTTTATTTTATCTGCTGTTATACGGGAGCGGACGATTCTGGATTGAAGGTCTGCGCACAGACCAGCTGCTTGTTCCTGGAACCAGTCTCCCTGTTTCGCAGATTCTCTCAGCAGTGCTGGTGATAGTTTCAGCGGCGCTTCTGATAACCGGAAAAAGACATGGGAAAGGAACGAAGGAATATGAGCAGAAAAGAACTGTTGAGGAAAAACATTGAGGAAGAACGGAAAAAGCTGAACTGCCTGCTGGAAGGTGGGGCCGAAGTGGAGGAAACATACCGCCAGAGTCTTGTGGTTGACCGTCTTCTGGAGCAGTATATGGACTGTGAAGCATAAAAGCCTGATGGAGCAGGCCGTTGCAATACAGATGTTAAGTAAAACATCGTGTTGCAGCGGCCTGTTTTTAAATTTACACTTGTATTTTGCACAGATTTACGGTATGATAGGTGATAAGTGGTGGAAAGTGGTGTACTGTGGAGCTATGTGGAGGCCAAATGGAGGAAATTCCACAGGCTGACAGTAAAAGGGACACCTGAGGAGCAGCCGGAAGAAGGTGTGTCATGATGTTCATGGGAGAATATAATCATACGATTGACACCAAAGGCAGACTGATCATCCCGTCAAAATTCAGAGAACTGTTGGGCGATGAATTTATTGTTACGAAGGGGTTGGATGGATGCCTGTTTGTGTTTCCCAAAAACGAATGGCAGATTTTTGAAGAGAAGCTCCGTACGCTGCCGCTTACTCAGAAAAGCGCCAGAAAATTCACTCGGTTCTTCGTTGCAGGTGCGACCACATGCGAACTGGACAAGCAGGGGAGAATTCTCTTACCGCAGACGTTAAGGGAGTTTGCGAATCTGGAGAAGGATGTGGTACTGGCGGGAAACCTGAATCGAATCGAGATCTGGAGTAAGGCAGACTGGACGGAAAACAATGCTTATGATGATATGGATGATATCGCAGAACAAATGTCAGATTTAGGTTTAAGCATATAACCTGGGGAGGCTTGTATGGAATTCAGACACAAATCTGTACTTTTGGATGAAAGCATTGATGCATTGCAGATAAAACCAGATGGTATTTACGTAGACGGTACCCTCGGAGGCGGCGGGCATTCTTTTGAGATATGCAGTCGTCTGTCAGAGCATGGCAGACTGATTGGCATTGACCAGGATGCGGCGGCGATAGAGGCGGCTACACGGCGCTTGTCTAAGTTTCAGGACCGGGTAACAATCGTGCGCAGCAATTACTGTGAGATGCGTCAGGTACTCGGCAGACTTGGTATTACATCTGTAGATGGAGTCATTTTGGATCTGGGGGTCTCCTCCTATCAGCTGGACACGGCAGAGAGAGGATTTACCTACAGAGAGGATGCACCGCTGGATATGCGAATGGATCAGCGGCAGCCTCTGACGGCAAAGGATATTGTAAACGAGTACAGCGAAATGGAGCTGTATCGAATCATCCGCGATTATGGTGAGGATAGGTTTGCAAAGAACATTGCCCGGCACATCGTAAACGCCCGCAAAGAAAAAGCATTGGAAACAACTGGGGAGTTAATTCATGTTATAAAAGCGGCGATTCCGATGAAAGTGAGAGCTACGGGAGGACACCCGGCCAAAAGGACGTTCCAGGCCATCCGGATAGAGCTCAACAGAGAGCTGGAGGTACTGGATGAGTCCCTGGAGGATATGGTTGATCTGTTAAATGACCGGGGACGGATCTGTGTGATCACGTTCCATTCTCTGGAGGATCGGATTGTAAAGAGCCGGTTCAGAAACATGGAAGATCCCTGCACATGCCCGAAGGAATTTCCGGTCTGTGTCTGTGGGAAAAAGCCAAAGGGAAGAGTTGTGACGAAAAAACCGATTGTTCCGTCTGAAGCGGAGCTGGAGGAGAACAGCAGAGCGAAGAGCTCCAAGCTGCGTGTTTTTGAGAGAATCAGGTGACTGCGCAGGGCAGTTGCATCAGGAGATCGGACGGATATCGTCTGAAATAAATCAGAAGACCGAGACAGGTCAGGAAAGTTGGGAGAGCGGAAATGGCAGGAGTAGACAGGAGAGGCAGCGCAGGCCGCAGCCAGTATGGCAGAACGGAAAATCGCAGAACATATGCGTATGTTGACGGAACTGCAGTGCGCAAAATTGCAGCTGTTCCGGAGAGACAGCCCCAGAAAAGGCATACGACCAGGACAAGCTCTGCGACAAAGAGAAACAGAGAGCGTGCTCTCGCGATGAATCTGGGATATGTACTGTTTTTGACGGCGGCAGCGATTGTCACTGTTTTCATGTGTGTAAATTATCTGCAGCTTCAGGCAAAGGGGACGAGACTCCAGAGAGAGGTGACTGCTCTTGAGACGCAGCTTGATGCGGCAATACTTGAAAATGATGCCGAGTATAACCGTATCATAACAGGTGTGGATATGGATCATGTAAAGGATGTTGCGATGAACCAGCTTGGAATGGTGCATGCAAAGAAGTCCCAGATTGTGACGTACGAATCACAGAATGGTGACTACGTAAGACAGTATGCTGAAATACCGGCAGAGTAGGTGGACTAATTGGCAGGAACAAACCGGAATAAAAGAGATACACGAAAAAAAGAAAAAAGGTTTTCAAGAAAAATGCAAATAAAGCTTCTGGCTGTATTTGCATTCATTTTATTGTTTTTAATTATCGTATTTGCCCGTATCGTGTACATTAATGTAAAGAGCGGCAACCGCTATGCGAAGCAGGTGCTCTCCCAGGAAAACTATGACAGCAAGATTCTCTACAGCAGGAGGGGAGAGATTCAGGATAAAAACGGGCGGCTGCTTGCATACAGCGAGAAGGTATACAATGTGGTGCTTGACTGCCACGAAATCAATCTCAATGAGGAAAATATCGAGCCGACCATTGAGGCTCTGACTGCGGTCTTTGGGCTGGATGGCTCCGATCTTCGGGAGCGTATTACAGGTGAAAAGACGAGGGACAGCCAGTATCAGGTCGTGCTCCAGAAGATTACGCAGGATCAGAAGGAAGAGTACGAAGCGTACGTCTCCCTGGACGGGGACCGGGAACTCTCGAAGGAGCAGCGTGCAAGGCTTCAGAAGGTGACCGGCGTCTGGTTTGAGGAGGAATTTATCCGCAAATATCCTCTGAACAGTCTGGCCAGCGATGTGATCGGATTTGCAAATGAGATCGGTGACGGTATCTGCGGTCTGGAATCCTACTATGACTCAAAGCTGAAGGGGACAAACGGCCGCGTGTTCGGATACCTGAATGAAAATCAGGAATACCAGAAAAAGACAATTGCCCCGGAGAACGGATACACGCTTCAGACGACCATCGATGTGAATATCCAGGAGATTGTGGAGAAATATATTGCGGAGTTTGACGAGACGTACGGCGAAGATCACGATGACGGAACGGCAAAACACGGCGCCAAGGACATCGGTGTGATTATCATGAATCCGAATACAGGCGGTATTCTTGCGATGGCGACGAACTCCGGATATGATCTGAACAATCCTCAGGATCTGAGCGCCTGGTACACGGAATCTCAGATTAAATCCATGACAGATGAGGAGTACGTAGACGCGTTGAATGACCTGTGGGGCAATTACTGCGTTTCAGATGCCATCGAGCCCGGCTCCACATTCAAGCCGATTACAGTCGCTTCGGCTCTGGAGTGCGGTGCTGTCACGCGGAACTCCTGGTTCACCTGTGACGGCGGCGAATTTATCACTGATACGGAGATTCACTGTGATGCTTATCCGAATGCCCACGGGCAGGAAAGTCTTGGTGATGTCATCAAGAATTCATGCAACGACGGTCTGATGCAGATCGGTGCCCGGATGGGTGTTGCGCAGTTTATCAAGTACCAGTCCCTGTTCAATTTCGGAAAACCCACCGGTATTGATCTGCCCAATGAGTCAGTCGGTGCCGTGTATACACAAAAGGCGATGAATGAGGTAGAGCTGGCGACGTGTACGTTCGGTCAGGGACTTGCTTGCACGATGATTCAGGAGGTGTCGGCTTTCTCAGCGGTTATCAACGGCGGACGGTATTTCCAGCCCCACGTCGTGGATAAGATTCTGACGGAGGACGGGCGTGTCATCAAGGATTCCTCCAGCCTGCTGCTGAAACAGACGGTTTCCGCCGATGTTTCAGAGACATTGAGAGAATATCTGGAGGTTGCGGTGCAGGAAGGTACAGGACGTACCGCCCAGGTACCGGGCTACCGCGTTGGCGGCAAGACCGGTACAGCGGAAAAGATTGATCCGAATACCGGTACACGTGCGAAGGGAAAATACCTTGTCTCTTTCATTGGTGCTATTCCGATCAACAATCCGGAGGTTGTGATGTATGTGGTTGTGGATGAACCGAATGTGCCGGATCAGGCAAACAGCCAGTTTGCGCAGACACTGTTCCGGAAAATAGCGCTGGAGGTTCTTCCGTATATGAATATTTATCCGACGGAAGAAGTGGACGATACACTTCTGGCGCAGCTTGGCCTGTCACGGTCCGATCTGGGCGCCGAGGTGGTACATACGTTCCAGGCGTATGATTCAAACGGAATCCTGCATCAGGATGCCAGAGTACAGGATGGTGTCGTGGTAGACGGCAATGGGACTGAGATCGCCGGAGCTTACATAGCAGAGGACGGAACCGTCTATGACGCGTGGATGAATCCCGTGTCATCGGTGGAACCTGAGCCGAAAATTGACCCGAAGGCGGAGAATCCCAATATAGCTCTGCCCCCGGAGGAAAACCATGAGGATCCGGATGCGGCTGCCACCTGGGATGCGACTGCCACGGATGAAGAACCTCAGGAATAGCCACGGTAATACAACAGTCATAAACCTCATAAAGGCAATAATACACTGTATTAAAGCTTTTATGGGGTTTTTCTATGCAGAAAACGAGACCGTTTCACCGCAGAAAAATAGTACTGATATTTTTGTGCTGCATGGCTGCGCTCTGTTTTCTCGGCGGGAGACTTGTTCATCTGATGGTGGCGGATTCGGAATATTACGCTGCGCTGGCGGAAGATCTCCACGAGCGGGAGAGAGAAATCCGGGCGGCGAGAGGACGAATCCTCGACCGCAATGGGACGGTGCTCGCTGACAACAGAACAGTCTGCACCGTATCGGTGATTCACAGCCAGATCACAGATCCGGAGCAGGTCATTACGGTGCTGGCAGAGGAATTGTCCATGGATGAGGAGAGCGTGCGCAAACGCGTGGAAAAAGTCAGCTCCATCGAGCGCATACGAAAAAATGTGGATAAAGAGACAGGCGACAGAATCCGCAATTACAATCTGGCAGGAGTCAAGGTGGACGAAGATTACCGGCGGTATTATCCCTTTGAGAGTATGGCGTCAAAGGTGCTCGGGTTCACCGGCGGTGACAATCAGGGAATTATCGGCCTGGAGGTGGAATATGAGGAGGAGCTTTCCGGGACACCGGGGCGTATTCTGACACTGACGGACGCAAGGGGCGTGGAGCTGGAGGATACGGGAGAATCGCGCCAGGAGCCTGTCGCCGGAAATGACCTGATTATCAGCATGGATTACAACATTCAGCAGTTTGTGGAGCAGGAAGCATACCGCGTGATGGAGCAGAAGCAGGCGGACAGCGTTTCGATTCTGCTCATGAATCCGAAGAACGGCGAGATCTATGCCATGACGAATGTCCCGGAATTTGATCTGAATGATCCCTATACGCTGACTGAATTATATCTGCAGAAATCAGGCGGGACTGAGCCACAGAGCCAGGAAGCCCTGCAGGATACGCTGAATCGGATGTGGAGGAACGGATGTCTGAACGATACGTATGAGCCGGGCTCCACATTCAAGATTGTCACGGCCGCAGCAGGTCTCGAGGCAGGTGTTGTCACGCTGCAGGATACCTTCTCCTGTCCCGGTTTCCGGATTGTGGAGGATCGGAAAATTCGATGTCACAAGACCGGCGGACACGGCGGGGAGACTTTTCTGCAGGCAACACAGAATTCCTGTAATCCCGTATTTATCGATGTGGGACTGCGTCTCGGTGTGGACCGGTATTTTTCTTATTTTCACCAGTTCGGTCTCGATAAAAAGACTGGAATTGACCTGCCGGGTGAAGCTGCGACAATCATGCACAGGAAAGAAAACGTAGGGCTGGTGGAGCTTGCCACAATCTCCTTTGGTCAGTCCTTTCAGATTACGCCTGTTCAGCTGGCAGCCACAGTCAGCTCAATTATCAACGGAGGGCTCCGGGTGACGCCTCATTTCGGAGTCAATGTGAAGTCCGGCGACGGGACACTGCTGAAGGTGTATCAGTATGAGGAAGGGGAACGCATTCTCTCAGAACAGACCTCTGCGACCATGCGATACCTTCTGGAGCAGGTGGTGGACGGCGGTTCCGGAAAAAATGCGTATATTGAGGGATTCAGGATCGGGGGAAAGACAGCCACCTCCGAGACACTGCCGCGCAGCGCCAATAAGTACATTTCCTCCTTCATTGGTTTTGCCCCGGCAGATGATCCGCAGGTTGTGGGACTCTGTGTGATCAACAATCCCCAGGGAGTTTATTACGGAGGCACCATTGCGGCTCCCGTCATCCGCGAAATTTTTGAGAATGTCCTGCCGTATCTCGGCGTGGAGCAGACGGAATCATAAAGAAAGAAGTATTGCATAATCCGGTTACTTGTGATAAAAATAGAACAGAAAAGAACATAAGAAAGAAAAAAGAGGTGTGACATGATTATAAACAAAGACATATTAATTCCACTGTTTGTTGCCTTTGCGGTCAGTGTTTTGCTGAGCCCGTTTATCATCCCCTTTCTCCAGAAGCTGAAGGTCGGCCAGACAGAGAGAAAGGAAGGTGTGCAGTCCCATCTGAAGAAGGCGGGGACTCCGACGATGGGAGGACTGATCATACTGATCAGTACTGTAGTTACATCACTGCTCTACATCAGACGTTTCCCGAATATGATTCCGGTGCTGTTCCTGATCCTGGGCTTCGGTATTATCGGTTTTCTTGATGATTATCTGAAAGTGGTGCTCCGTCGTTCTGACGGACTGTATCCGAAACAGAAGATGCTGGGACAGATCATTGTTACCACTGTTTTTGTCGTATATCTCTGGTTTATGGATAAGTCCTGCCTCGATATTCTGATTCCTTTTTCAGGGGGGAAGGTGCTTACCGGAGAATGGGTGCGGATCGCTGCTGTGATTATTGCGTACCCGGCAATTATCGGAACCGTGAACGGTGTGAATTTCACGGATGGTCTGGATGGTCTGGCCACAGGAGTGACTACGATGGTAGCTGTATTCTTTACGGTTGCATCCATGGTGCTTTCCGGCGGTATTGAGCCTCTGACTGCAGCCGTTACGGGAGCGCTGCTGGGATTTCTGCTGTTCAATGTATATCCGGCAAAGGTGTTCATGGGAGATACAGGTTCACTGGCTCTGGGAGGCTTTGTGGCAGGTGCAGCCTATGTGATGAAGCTGCCGGTGTTTATTCTGATTATCGGTCTGATTTACTGGGTGGAAATCCTGTCTGTCATGATTCAGGTGACATATTTTAAAAAGACCGGCGGAAAACGATTCTTTAAGATGGCGCCGATCCATCATCATTTTGAACTCTGCGGCTGGTCAGAGACGCGGGTGGTGACGGTATTTACCGTGATCACGGCTTTTCTGTGCCTCCTTGGCCTCGTTGCACTGAAGTAAAAGGAAGAATGATACTGTATTCAGGAGGAATAAAAAATGGAACTGAAGGATAAAAAGGCTCTCGTTTTCGGAGCCGGCATCAGCGGAATCGGTGCGGCAAAGCTGCTTCTCGACGCATCGGCTGACGTGATTCTGTACGATGGAAATACAGCACTTGATGAGAAGGATATCCGGGCAAAGCTTCCGGAGGGAGGAAAGCTCTCTGTGGTGCTGGGGGAGCTTTCGCAGGAACTGATGGATACGCTGGAGCTCGTTGTGCTCAGTCCCGGTGTGCCGACGGATCTTCCACTCGTGAATGCGCTCCGTGAAAAGGGCATCCGTATCTGGGGCGAGGTGGAGCTTGCGTGGGAGTGCGGAAGAGGAGATGTACTTGCCATTACAGGAACCAACGGCAAGACGACGACCACCAGCCTGCTGGGAGCCATTATGAAAGCATGGAAGCCGGAGGTCTATATTGTTGGAAATATCGGTACCCCGTATACGGGCGAAGCGGAAAAAATGACAGATGAGGCTGTGACGGTTGCGGAGATCAGCAGCTTCCAGCTGGAGACGATTGAGAATTTTGCACCCCGGGTAACTTCCATTCTCAATATTACGCCGGATCACCTGAACCGTCATCATACGATGGAGGAATACATCCGCGTCAAAGAGCTGATTACGGCGAACCAGAGCGCGGAGGATACGTGTGTTCTGAATTACGAGGATGAGATTCTGCGCGAATTCGGAAAGACATTACATACAAGGGTCATTTACTTCTCCAGTCTGCATAAACTGGAAGTGGGCCTGTATCTGGACGGAGATAAAATCTGCTGGAATGACGGCAGCAGGGAGACTGTGATCTGCAGGACAGGCGAGCTGAACATTCCCGGCAGACATAATTACGAAAATGTGATGGCTGCTTCCGGCATGGCAATCGCCTACGGTGTTCCGATGGATGTGATACGGAGCACGGTATGCAGCTTTAAAGCCGTGGAGCACCGCATTGAGTATGTGACAGAAAAACACGGAGTTGTTTATTACAACGATTCCAAGGGGACGAACCCCGATGCGGCGATCAAGGGAATTCAGGCCATGGATCGTCCCACATTGCTGATCGGAGGAGGTTATGACAAACAGTCCTCCTATGAGGAGTGGATTCAGTCCTTTGACGGAAAAGTAAAATATCTGGTGCTGATAGGACAGACGAGAGAGAAGATTGCAGAGACAGCCAGAGCGTGCGGATTCCAGAATATTGTATTTGCAGACAGTCTGGAGGAAGCAGTTGCGTTCTGCGCGGAACATGCCGAAAGCGGTGACGCGGTGCTTCTTTCACCGGCATGCGCGAGCTGGGGTATGTTCCCGAACTATGAGGTTCGCGGACGGCGGTTTAAGGAACTGGTAAATCAATTATCATAGGAAGTGGTTGATTGCGTTCTGGACCAGGAAAGACAGACGGTTTACTGCTTGGAGCAGTTTTATTTCTGACCGTTTTCGGTCTGATCGTTCTTTACAGTACAAGCGCGTATAATGGGCAGGTCCGCTTTAACGGCGACTCTGCCTATTATTTTAAAAAACAGTTTTTTGCCATGGCTCTCGGTCTTGCGGCAATGTACGCCATATCATCGGTGGATTACCATATACTGAAACGGTTTGCTGTACCGGCATATCTCGTATCGCTGCTGCTGTCGGGAGCTGTGCTTCTGTTCGGGGATGCCTACAACGGTTCGAGACGGTGGCTCTCCATCGGCCCCCTGTCCTTTCAGCCCTCAGAATATGCAAAGCCTGCTGTCATCCTGCTTCTGGCAGGTACAGTCAGCAGTATGAGCCGGAAAAAAAGCGGCCTGACGATTGCTGCGGTGCTGCTGATGGTGCTTCCGATTGTAGGACTGGTGGGCACCAATAACCTGAGCACGGCAGTAATCATACTGGGAATAGCAGTGATTATGATTTTTATCTCCAATCCCAGATATCTCCCGTTTCTGTGGATGATTGCCGGAGGCTGCGGGTTTCTCGGAATATTTCTGAGTCTGGAGCAGTACCGGCTGGAGCGCCTTGCGATCTGGCGCAATCCGGAACAGTATGAGAAAGGATATCAGACGATGCAGGGACTGTATGCCATCGGTTCAGGCGGCCTTTTCGGGCGCGGGCTCGGAAACAGCCTTCAGAAGCTGGGGTTCGTCCCGGAGGCTCAGAATGATATGATTTTTTCCATTATCTGCGAGGAGCTGGGAGTGTTCGGAGCCATCAGTCTGATGCTCCTGTTTCTTTTGCTGCTGTGGCGTTTCATGGTGATCGCGACCCATGCACCGGATCTGTTCGGTTCCCTGATTGCGGCGGGGATCATGGGCCATATTGCAATTCAGGTAATTCTGAACATCGCGGTAGTGACGAATACGATCCCGAATACGGGAATTACGCTGCCTTTTATCAGTTACGGAGGCACTTCTGTTTTGTTTTTGCTTGCAGAGATGGGACTCGCATTGTCAGTCAGCAGATGGTGCAGTTATCCCGGGAAGCGGCAGTCCTGAAAAATATGAAAGAGTGCGGAAGCATTTCCGGAAACGCAGCATATACTGGGATATATGGTGTTACTGTACGGAAGGCCGGGTGATGAGCTTGCGTTATCTGGAAATTGCAGGAGGAACACCCCTCAGAGGCGAAATTACAATACAGGGTTCAAAGAACGCAGCACTTCCGATACTGGCTGCGTGTCTTGTGGGTGAAGGACCCTGTACGATACAGAATTGTCCGGAAATCGGGGACGTGGAGGATCTTCTGAGGCTGATGGAGCAGCTTGGATGCAAAACACAGCGGGAGGGCAATACAGTCAGAATTGACAGCTCTATGATGGACGGTTTTGAAATAGAAGGGCCGGAAGCTGCAAGAATCCGCTCTTCGATCTTGTTTTTAGGCCCGCTTCTTGGTAAAATGGGTAAAGCAGTTCTTCCGATGCCGGGAGGCTGTGCCATCGGAGAGCGCCCGATTGATCTGCATCTGTGCGCGCTGCAGTCCCTTGGAGCACAGATCTGTATCAAAGAGACCGGGAGGAACAGCAGAAAAAGGATAATGTCCCACGCACAGAGACTTTGCGGCGGTGAGATCTATCTTTCATTTCCCAGCGTCGGTGCCACAGAAAACACGATACTGGCTGCGGTACAGGCTGACGGAGAGACAGTTCTTCACAATGCAGCGCGGGAACCGGAAATAGATGAACTTTGTGCGTTTTTGAAGCTGCGGGGCGCCAGGATCGATTGCCTGGCAGATGGCAGCATACGAATCGACGGAGGTGCGCACCTTCGCCCTGTGGTATGGAGACTGCGGGCGGACAGGATTGTGACAGGGACATATCTGCTGGCGGCAATGGCATCGGGAGGCCGTATTACAGTGACAAATTTTCCCCACGGTGATCTGGATGCCCTCCTTGATGTGCTGGAGCGGATGGGAGGCCGGATGGAAAAAAGCGGAGGCAGTATGTGCGTTGCGGCAGAGCGAAAGCTTCGGGCGGTACCGTACGTGGAGACTGCACCGTATCCCGGATTTCCCACGGATCTGCAGTCACCTCTCATGGCAGTGCTGTGCCTTGCACAAGGGACGAGTGTGATCTGTGAAAAAGTATTTGAGAGCAGGTTCCGTACAGTCCCGGAGCTTATAAAAATGGGAGCGTGTATAGGGATACAGGAAAACTGTGCGTGCATAACCGGCCGGGAGCGGCTGTCCGGTGCAGTGCTCGAGGCACCGGATCTGCGGGGCGGGGCGGCACTGGTGATTGCGGCGGTCTGTGCGCATGGCTGTACGGTTATCAGGAGGACAGAATACATTGAGCGCGGATACGAAGATATCTGCAGGGATTTTGGAAAGCTGGGGGCAAAGCTGCGTCT
>SFEV01000055.1 GCA_004557975.1 Lachnospiraceae bacterium | reverse complement strand
AATTCTTGCTTTTTTCATTTTTGTTACCTCCCTGTATTTCTTTGATGATTGTATTATACTCTAATATTAGAATAATGTCAATACTTTTATTCTAAAAATAGAATATTTTTATTGACTTTTTTGAACGTAAATATTACATTATATATATGGAGGTGCCAAATGATCAAATATAAAATAGATGTTTTCGCAAAACTCAAGGAAAAAGGATACAATCAGACAAGAATCCAGCGCGAGAAGCTGCTTCCGTCGCAGACAGCACAAAATATAAAAGCCGGGAAGAGCATCACACTCGATACGCTGAACAAAATATGTATTATGACTGGATTGCAACCGGGAGATATCATAGAGGTTGTCGCTACGGATGAGGAGATGGAGTCCTATGGAATCAATTAATCACCGACATTGAATATCGTAAATCAATACGGATCGCAATGCGCATGGATATCCTGCGCTGGACTGGAGATTTCACGAAGTGCGTCGCTTGGATGGAGCTAATGAAATAAATTAATCAATATACTCTTGATTTATTTTTCAAAAAACTATATAATATACGCACCAGCAGAGCATGGTTTGCTGATGTGTCGCCCTCACCAATGCGAGTGGCGCGGATTGAAAAATTATTAGGTATTGGTTTTCCAATGCGACAAAGGGGAGAGGTGGATTAAATATCACCTTTCCCCTTCTGTCTTTGTAAAAGCAATTACCCCTCCTCGCAATATCTCAAAAACATATTCCTGCAATGATCGTCAGCCAGATCGGCGTCACCACAGGGGCCGTAAATCTCATTGCAGATCTTGCAGTCCATAAATGCTGGTGAGATGATCCTATAGTCGTACCCGTTATCGCGAAGAAGTGAGAACAGGTTATACAGCTCATCGGCGGAAGCAGACTGGAAGTATGAGATTGCGTCTGACCGGATTTTGGATAGGTTTTTCATGAGATCCCTCCTTTTTGCTTAATATTAGCATGAGACGGATGGTTGGTGGTGACACGATTTGTGGCACTTTCATTTAACAAGCATAATATCAAAAAGAGTAGGGAATATATCATATTTATAATAAGAATATATTCCATCTGTTAATGATATATGGACCGCCATATTGACTCATTATGATCTGTGCCGCCTTTGCATTCGGCGTTTTGATGTTAACGGGATACTGAAGTCTTTTTTCATAATTCCACATAGATTAACAGTCGCCTCCTTCCCATGGCCACGGCTGAGACATCCATTCCCAGGAGCTGCAGGCAGTATCGTCGGCAGTGGAGATCGTCAGCGGCCCGTACATTTCGGCGTACTTTTCCAGGGCGAGATTCCGCAGGCGGTTATGCTCCCGGAAGAAATTCATGGCCTCCTGGTCCTCCGGGTGAGTGTCAAGGAAGAGAAGTGCCTCATAGACACCAAAGCTCACTTCATCGATGAAATTCAGAAGCTGTCTGCGGCTGCCGGTGGGTATTTCCATACTGCAGCTGCAGTCTCTTTCCGGACAACTGCGTTTCATTCTTGTTCCGGATGATTCCTTTTCCGGACATTCATCCTTCATCGTGACAGGTTCTCGCCCTGTGCATCCGCTTCTCAATCTTGCAGGTTCTCGCTCCGTGCATCCGCTCCTCAATCTGGCAGGTTCTCGCTCCGTGCATTCGCTCCTCAATCTGGCAGGTTCTCGCTCCGTGCATTCGCTCCTCATTCTGGAGGGTTCTCCTTCCGGGTATCCGCTTCTCATCCTGGGCGGTTCATTGGCCGAATATCGGCCGCGCATCATGCGCTGGGAGCTGCAGTTCATCTTTTTCTCCCTCCTTTTCCGCAAAATGGTTTATGAAGCTCCGGGAAGAGGGTGCCCACATGCAGCCCTCTTTGAAGGCTGTACGTCTCACTCCAGCGCTGGTCGGGTACGTATCCCATTGCCAGCGGCGCCCCGGACATTTCGAGATGACGATATATTTCTCTGACAAGGCTGCCGGAACCGGATGCGCAGCCGCAGTCAGTGCCATGTAAATCTGCCATGATTTCTCCTTTCGATGAATAATCTTTTCAGTATCAGAATATGTATTTTGCCCGAAATCGTTCATGAACTTTTTAGAAAGAAAATTGTGGTTGTACTGGAAAAAATGAAACAGATATGTTATGATTACCGGGTACTTTGAGGAAAATACAATATTGAAGGGGTATTATGGCAGTTCGATCTGATAATTTGCGTCCCGTTCAGAAGAAGTCACCGGCCCGCAGAAATACTTCTGCCGGTAAAAAATATGTACGCCGGGTACTTACAGTAGACCGGGATTATTTTGACTACAATCTGCTGGCAATCGTCATACTTCTGACCTGCTTCGGCCTTGTCATGCTCTACAGTACCAGTGCTTATGAGGCGATGCTGGAGAACAGCGGCGACGATATGTCATATTTCAGAAAGCAGGCGATCATCAGTGCCGGAGCGCTGGTTCTCGCACTGATCGGCTCTCAGGTGGATTACCATTTTCTGGCGCGCTTTTCCATGCCGATCTACGTGGTGTCCCTTGGATTTCTGTTCGTCACAAAATTTATCGGACGTGAAGTAAACGGTGCCAAGCGCTGGATTTACTTCGGACCGATTTCCTTTCAGCCGGCGGAGCTGGCCAAGCTGGCCATTATCCTGTTTTTGCCGACTCTGATCGTCAAGATGGGGTATAAGCTGAAGGGGTGGAAGGCACCGTGCATCATATTCGGTTTCGGTGCTCTGTCTGCTGTGTTTACGTATTTCTTTACGGAGAATCTGAGTACGGCAGTTATTATCATGGGTATCACCGTGATCCTGATCTTTATTGCCCATCCTGAGACGAAGCCTTTCGTGATCATCGGCGTGGCAGCGACGGCAGTGATCGGACTGCTCGTCTGGTTCCTTGTCAGCAGTGCTGACGGCTCCGGCAGTTTCCGTATCCGGAGAATTCAGGTATGGCTCGATCCGGAAAGCCATGCCAGCCTGGGCGGATATCAGGTGATGCAGGCACTCTATGCCATCGGCTCCGGCGGATTTTTCGGCAAGGGCCTGGGAAACAGTACACAGAAGCTGGGCGCACTTCCGGAAGCGCAGAACGATATGATTTTTTCCATTATCTGTGAAGAGCTGGGAGTCTTCGGTGCAGCCCTCGTAATTATGATGTTTATTTTCATGCTGTACCGCCTGTTCTTTATTGCGCAGAACGCGCCGGATCTGCTGGGTTCGCTGATTGCATCCGGTATTTTCGTTCACATTGCGCTGCAGGTGGTTCTGAATATTGCGGTTGTGACAAATCTGATTCCGACCACCGGTATCACGCTTCCGTTTGTCAGCTACGGAGGTACTTCGATTTTGTTTTTGATGGCAGAGATGGCGCTGGCACTTGGTGTGTCGCGGCAGATCCGCTTCAATCCATAGAAAAGTTTGAGGAGAGGAATATTATGAGCAAAGTAAAAACAAGATTTGCACCGAGTCCCACAGGACGGATGCATGTAGGCAACCTCAGGACAGCACTTTACGCATACCTGATCGCAAAACATGAAAATGGTACGTTCATGCTGCGTATTGAGGATACGGATCAGGAGCGATACGTGGAGGGCGCTGTGGAGATTATCAACCGCACTCTGGAAAAGACAGGACTCATTCATGATGAGGGTCCGGACAAGGACGGCGGATGCGGTCCGTACGTCCAGAGCGAGCGCCAGAAGGCCGGTATTTACATGGAATACGCGAAAAAACTGATTGAAAAAGGCGAAGCATATTATTGTTTCTGTGACAAGGAGCGTCTGGAATCTCTGAAGCAGGAGGTGGCAGGCAAGGAAATCGTCGTATACGATAAGCACTGTCTTCACCTCTCAAAGGAAGAGATAGAAGCGAAGCTCGCTGCCGGTGTGCCGTATGTCATCCGTCAGAACGTACCGCAGGAGGGAACGACAAAGTTTGTGGATGAAATCTACGGAACCATTGAGGTACCGAATGCGGAGCTTGACGATATGATCCTGATCAAATCCGATGGATTCCCGACATACAATTTTGCCAACGTAGTGGATGATCATCTTATGGGAATCACTCACGTGGTGCGCGGAAATGAGTATCTTTCCTCCGCACCGAAGTACAACCGCCTGTATGAGGCGTTCGGCTGGGAGGTACCGGTGTATGTACACTGTCCGCTGATTACAAATGAGGAGCACAAAAAGCTTTCCAAGCGTTCCGGACATTCTTCTTATGAGGATCTCCTGGAGCAGGGATTTGTCTCGGAGGCGATTGTGAATTACGTTGCCCTGCTTGGCTGGTGTCCTCAGGATAACCGGGAAATATTCTCTCTGGAGGAGCTGGTAGAAGAATTTGACTATCATCATATGAGCAAATCTCCGGCAGTTTTTGATGTTCAGAAGCTGAGATGGATGAACGGTGAATACCTGAAAGCCATGGACGATGAGAAATTCTATGAGGCGGCTCTTCCGTACCTGAAGCAGGCAATCAGCAAAGAGCTTGATTTCAGAAAGATTGCAGCGATGGTGAAGACGCGTATTGAGGTTTATCCGGATATCGCGGAGATGGTTGATTTCTTCCAGGAGCTTCCGTCCTATGACACCTCCATGTACACACATAAGAAATCAAAGACCAGCGCAGAAAGCAGCCTGGAGGTTCTCACGGAACTTCTGCCGCGTCTGGAAAGTCAGCAGGATTTCAGTAACGATGCGCTCTTTGAGATGCTGAAGGCGTACGTGGATGAGAAGGGCTGCAAGGTAAATTTCGTCATGTGGCCAATACGTGTCGCAGTTTCCGGCAAACAGATGACGCCTGCCGGTGCCACAGAGATCATGGAGATTCTCGGAAAAGAGGAATCTGTGGCCCGCATCAGAAAAGGAATTGAGATGTTAGGTGAAGCATGCAAATAAGCAATGCACAGTCAGGGGCAATCGCCCACAGGACGGGTCCGGCTATGGTACTGGCCGGGCCCGGTTCCGGAAAAACCCTCGTTATTACACAGCGAACAAAATATCTGATTGAGAGCTGCGGCGTCATGCCGCAGGAAATACTCGTGATCACATTTACCAGGGCTGCGGCGCTTGAGATGCGCAGCCGTTTTCTTTCTGTCTGCAATGCATCCGGCGTTACGTTCGGGACTTTCCACTCTGTCTTTTTTTCTGTTTTGAAACATGCATACCATTATTCATCTGCAAATATTCTGAGCGAAGAGCAGAAATTCCAGATCCTCCGTCAGCTTGTGCGGGAAGCTGGAATTCCCGCTGAAGAAGAAAAGGAACTGCTTGCAGATCTGTCTGCCGAAATCAGTATGGTAAAAAATGAACAGATTGATCTGTCACATTATTACTCGCGCTCTCTGTCGGACGAGGTGTTCCGCAACGTTTACAGAAAATATGAGATGATCCACCGGGAAAAAGGACTCCTGGATTTTGATGATATGATGACATACACAAAGGAGCTGTTCCTCGCGCGCAGGGATATCCTTGCTGCGTGGCAGAAACGCTTCCGTTACATACTGGTGGATGAATTTCAGGATATCAATCTGCTGCAGTATGAGATTCTGAAGCTGCTGGCTGCGCCGGAAAACAATCTGTTTATTGTTGGGGACGATGACCAGTCCATTTACCGCTTCCGCGGAGCCAAGCCGGAGATCATGCTGAATTTCACCAGGGATTATCCAGATGCCCAGACGATCCTGCTGGATAAAAATTACCGTTCCACTGCGCCGATCATCGAGGGAGCCATGCAGGTAATCGGAGAGAATACCCACCGGTTTTCCAAAGAAATCCACCATGTACGAGGCGGAGGTGTCCCTGTGGATATACGTGAATTTGATCATCAGGATCATGAAAGTCTGTATCTGGCCAAAACTGTACAGAGACACATTGAACAGGGGATACCTCCGGCGGAGATTGCCGTTTTGTTCCGCACCAATCAGGGAGCCGGACCCTTTGCACAGCGTCTCATGGAATTTAACCTGCCCTTTGAGATGAGGGATGCACTACCGAATATTTATGACCACTGGATTGCAAAAGATATTTTTGCCTATCTGCATCTGGCCTTTGAGGGCACCGACCGTGCCGAGTTTCTGCAGGTCATGAATCGTCCGAAGCGCTATATCAGCCGGGACAGCATTGATGGCCCTGTGGTTTCTTTCGAGACTCTGCGCACATACTATGAAGACAGGGAATGGATGGCAGACCGGATTGACCGCCTGGAGCTGGATCTTCGTCTGCTGCGCCAGATGACGCCCTTTGCGGCAGTCAATTATATCCGACGCGGAATGCATTATGAGGAGTATCTTGAAGAGTACGCCAAATCACGTCGTATGAAAGTGGAGGATCTGACGGATATTCTGGATGAGATTCAGCAGGGGGCAAAGCCTTACCGCACTGTGGAGGAGTGGCGCGAACAGATCCGGCTGTTTCGCGAAAAGCTGCAGGAGAACCGGCAGGAAAAAAAGAAAAATGAGGACGCAATCACTCTTGCCACACTGCACAGCTCAAAGGGGCTGGAGTTCTCCGAGGTATTCATCACAGATGTAAACGAGGGCATCATCCCCCACAGAAAAGCCTCTGTGGAGGCGGATCTGGAGGAAGAGCGCCGCCTGTTCTATGTGGGAATGACGCGGGCCAAAGACCGTCTGCATCTGTTTTACGTAAAGGAGCGCTACGGGAAGGCGGCAGAGCCGTCGCGGTTTCTTGATGTTTTTCTGGAATAAGATCAAGCGGATTTCTCAAGTCCCTACCCACCCGCATTTGAAATGGGAGGCAGGTACTTGCCTGATTCGGTTAAAATAAGGGCTGCATCAGCACGATACAACAGACCGTTGTAAATCTGTACTGATGCAGCCCCTCCAAATTCTCCGTCAGACAATCCGCCCGGAATTATTCGTCTGCCTCCTCAGCAGAAACGAGCTCGTCATACTCAAGAGAATCGAGCCATTCGTCAAAGCCGTCCGATGCGGCCTCGTACTCATCGTCATCCTCAATGTTCTCAAGAACCGGCACACCGTTCTCCTCGTGGAAACGGTAGAGGAATACTTCGCCGTCTTCATTTTCACCCTGCTCATTCAGAGGAAGCAGTGCAATGTAATCCTTTCCGGCTGCCTCAAAAATAGTGAGAATAGAGCATTCAATGGTTTCATCATTGTCCAGGGTCAGTGTGATCGTAGCACCACCGCCGCAGTCTTCCCCGCAGCTGCTGCAATTGCCGCCGCATGTCTCAAAATCACTCATTCGTAATACCTCTCTTAATGTGTTAACGTACAGAAAATCTGTCCTCTACACTTTAACAGATACACGTGGAAATGGCAAGCAGGAATGAGAAAAAGGCCGGAAAAAGCTGCAATAATGAAAGAAATGCTGGGAAAATGCCTGAAATAATGGTATACTTAATATTGGAATTCTGCCGTGTCTTAAGCCGCCAGGCTGGGGCAGATGCGGCATTATATATTTAACAGGTAGGAGAAGAAATATGAAACTGGTATCATGGAATGTAAATGGCCTGCGGGCATGTGTACAGAAGGGGTTTTTGGATTTCTTTCATGAAATTGACGCGGACATTTTCTGTATACAGGAGAGCAAACTTCAGGAAGGACAGATAGAGCTTGCACTGGACGGATATTACCAGTACTGGAATTATGCAGAGAAAAAAGGGTATTCCGGTACGGCTGTTTTTACAAAACAGGAACCGCTTCATGTGACATACGGGATAGGAATGGAAGAGCATGACCAGGAGGGACGTGTTATTACGCTGGAGTATGACAGCTTTTATCTGGTGACTGTCTATACGCCGAATTCCCAGAACGAGCTGGTCAGACTGCCGTACAGAATGCAGTGGGAGGATGATTTCCTTGCTTACCTGAAAAAACTGGAAAAGAACAAACCGGTGATTTTCTGCGGAGATCTGAATGTAGCTCACCGTGAGATTGACCTTAAAAATCCAAAGACAAACCGCAAAAATGCAGGTTTTACAGACGAGGAGCGTGCAAAGTTTTCTGCTTTGCTGGACAATGGATTTATTGATACGTACCGTTACTTTTATCCTGACCAGGAAGGTGTTTACAGCTGGTGGTCTTATCGTTTCAAGGCACGTGAGAAGAATGCCGGATGGCGTATTGACTATTTCTGTGTATCAAAATGTCTGGAAAAGAATCTTCTGGATGCAAAAATCCATACGGAGGTGTTCGGCTCCGATCATTGTCCTGTAGAGCTGACAATATCACAGGAAGGGGAACAGAGAGAACGATGAATGAGAACAGCTTCAGATTGATGCCCGACAACAGGATGATCCCCGGAGCAGTCGTTGAAAAGGACGGTGTGCATTTTGGTTTTTACGCTCCCGGAGTCCAACAGCCCTGGCTGCTGCTGTACAGAAAAGGGACAGAGGAGATCGTCGCCAGACTGCCTTTCCCGGATGATGATTCCTGCTGTCTCCATACTATGAAGGTGAAGCTGCGTCCGTCGCAGTATGAATACAATTATATGGTTGAAGATCAGGTGATTACCGATCCGTATGCCTTTAAAATTGCAGGCCGTGAAACGTATGGCGCGAAACCCTCCGACTCTCCCCACAGTCTCCGTGGGGGCTTTACAGACAGGCCCTATGACTGGGGCGATGACCGTCTGCCGTCTCTTGCATACAGCGAAGCCGTCATGTACCATCTGCATGTCCGCGGCTTCACAAAGCAGAAGAATTCCGGTGTGCGCAAAAAGGGGACTTTTGCCGGACTTCGTGAGAAAATACCGTATCTGAAATCACTTGGTATCAATCAGGTCAGACTGATGCCTGTCTATGAATTTGAGGAGATCACCAGTGTGTCGCCCGGGCAGGTCGGCGTTCCGAGATCTCAGGATGAAGCCAGGATGCGCATGATGGAACAGTTACCCGGGGAGCAGCATTACAAAAGAAATTTCTGGGGTTATGGACCAGGGTATTATTTTGCTCTCAAGTCTTCCTACGCCTACGGGCCGCGTCCGGAGGAGGAGTTCAAGGATCTTGTCAAAGCACTCCATGCGGAGGGCATTGAGATCATCCTTGAGTTTCAGTTTACCGACCAGGCTGACGTCGGACTGATCACATCATGCCTGTACTACTGGGCTATGGAATACCATGTGGACGGCTTTGCCCTAATGGCGCGCGATTCGCTGACACCTGAAATTGCCAGACTTCCTCTGTTTCGCACCAGAAAACTGATCTGTACCTGGTATCCGGATTCTGTGATTCATTCCGGTGCCGGTGAGGAAAGCCATCTCCTTGCTGACTGCAACGACGGCTTCATGAACGACTGCAGGAGAATGCTGAAGGGAGATGCAGAATTTCTGTCAGCTTTCGGATACAGGCTCAGAAAAAATGCGCCTGGCTGTCCGGGAATCAATTATATGACAAATCACGATGGTTTCACGCTGATGGATCTCGTGTCCTATGACCGTAAGCATAATGCGGAGAATATGGAACAGGATCGGGACGGAACCGATTACAACTACAGCTGGAACTGCGGCGAAGAAGGTCCCTCCAGGAAACGGGAGACGCTCAGGCTTCGTATGCGCCAGCGCAAAAATGCGTTTGCGATGATGCTTTTGTCACAGGGAGTACCGATGCTTCTGGCGGGAGACGAATTCGGAAATTCTCAGAACGGCAACAATAATCCGTACTGCCACGACAGCGAGCTGACATGGGTGGACTGGAGCAGATCCCGCTCAGAGAGAGAGCTGACACAGTTTGTCTGTGAACTGATTGCATACCGGAAATCACATAAGGTTTTCCACCAGGATGAAGAGCTTCTGTGCTCTGACAGACGTGCCAGCGGGTATCCTGATCTTTCTTATCACGGATCACAGGCGTGGTACGGGGACTTCGATCATGCCAATCGCCATATAGGCTGTCTGTATTCCTGTCAGTATGCCGGAGAGAAAGGATTTATTTACGTTGCCTGGAATTTTGACTGGCAGGAACAGCAGTTTGCCCTTCCGGTCAATCTGACAGGAGGCGGCTGGTATAAAGTGATGGATACGTCTCAGAAGGACAGCTTTGTGCCTGAGGACCGGCAGGAGAGACTGGCAGATGTAAAATCCTTTGCGGTGCCTGCAAGGACCGTAGTGATTCTGGAAGGAAGAGAACATGATGCGGCAGGAATTTAAGCAGATTACCCCCGAAAAGGTGAAGGGGCATCTCAGAACAATTACAGAACATAAACTTCTCGTCATGAAGCACTGCTTCCGGATCGGACTGTACCGCCAGGGACTAATGCATGACATGTCAAAATATATGCCCTCAGAGCTTCTGATGGGATTTGCCTACTACGATGACGGGAAAAGCAGCCCCAATAATGGAGAGCGCCGTGCAAAGGGATATTCCGGTGCCTGGCTGCACCATAAGGGAAGAAACAGACATCATTTTGAGTACTGGCTGGATTACGCCCTTCATCCAAGCGAAGAAAAGTATCCTCTGCAGGCTGTGCAGATGCCCCGCAGATACGTAGCTGAGATGCTGATGGACCGGATCTGCGCCTCAAAGAATTATAATAAAGACAATTATACAGATCATGACCCTCTTGAATATTTTGAGAACGGAAAAGGTCATTACCTTCTCCACCCGCAGACCTCCAGGGAACTCCACGGAATGCTGCGGATTCTGGATCAGAGAGGAGAGGAAGAACTGATACGTTTTGTGAAAGAATATTATCTCAGGGGATATCCGATCTGAAACAGAGCGCCCACAGATGAACAATGACAAACACCATCCGGTACAGAGCTTCTGAAAAAGACTTTTCAGGGCAGCATCACCGGATGGTGTTTTTTGCATTACTGCGGATAAATCAGCCGTTCCTCTGTAATATCGGTCAGGACCTCACGCAGGTATTTATCAGCCAGATAATTGGCCATAGGCAGGTTCATATCAAGATAATTTCCGCAGTCCCTGGCAGCAGCTCCCGGCACTTCTCCCCGGAAATCGCGGATAAATTCGAACATTTCTCTCATCAGCGGAACAATATCCTCTGATTCGTAATCACCTGCCAGAAGCAGGTAAAAACCGGTCCGGCACCCCATGGGTCCGAAATAAACGATTCTGGAGCCGTACTCCTTATGGTTGCGCAAAAATGTGGCACCCAGGTGCTCGATGGTATGCACCTCAGCCGTATTCATCACCGGCTCACCGTTGGGCTTCGTCATCCGGATGTCGAAGGTGGTGACGGTCTCTGCACCGATATGATCCTTTCGGGAAACGTAGAGGCCCGGAAGCAGTCTGATATGGTCAATGGTGAAGCTTGCTATTTTTTCCATGGTAGTATTCCTTTCTTTATATTTGCTGTTACTTAATAGCATTCTAGCAGATTACGGACTTTCTTACAACCTTGACTTTACTATACGAAAATGATAAAATCACGTAAGAATCAGACAGTGAGGAGATTTTCGGAATACTGCCTGCTGTTTTCTGAAAAATTTGAGGAGGAACAAAAATGATCGACAATAAAAAAGTCCTGTTCAGCGGCATGCAGTCAACAGGATCTCTGACATTGGGCAATTATCTCGGCGCTTTGAAAAACTGGGTAAAGCTGAGTGATGAATATGAATGCTTTTATTCTGTAGTTGATATGCACTCCATTACAGTGAGACAGGATCCTGCCACACTGCGCAAGAGAGCCCGCGCTTTGCTGACGTTGTATATTGCTGCAGGACTGGATCCGGAAAAGAACTGTATTTATTATCAGTCCCATGTTTCTGCCCACGCAGAGCTTGCATGGATACTGAACTGCTTTACATATATGGGTGAATTGAACCGTATGACCCAGTTCAAGGACAAAGCCGCAAAGCATGCAGACAATATCAATGCAGGTCTGTTCACTTATCCTGTGCTGATGGCGGCTGATATTCTTCTGTACCAGGCAGACGTTGTACCGGTGGGCATCGACCAGATGCAGCATCTGGAGCTGACCCGCGATATTGCACAGCGTTTCAACGGAATTTACGGCGATGTGTTTACCGTACCGGAGGCTTATATCGGAAAGACAGGAGCGAAGATCATGAGCCTTCAGGATCCGTCCAAAAAGATGAGCAAATCAGACGAAAATCCCAATGCCAGCATCTATCTGATGGATGATCCTGATACCATCCGCAGGAAATGTAAGAGAGCAGTGACGGATTCTCTCGGCGAGATCCGCTACAGTGAGGAGCAGCCCGGTCTGCGCAATCTCATCGACATATACTGTGCATGCCTGAACAAAACTCCGGAGGAGACTGTCAGAGAATTTACCGGCTGCGGCTACGGACAGTTTAAAGAGGCCGTAGGAGAAGCTGTCGTATCTGTACTCGAGCCTCTTCAGGCACGTGTGCGGGAGCTGGAAAAGGACAAATCATATATTGACAGCGTGATCAAGAACAATGCGGAGAAGGCAGGCTACTATGCAGCCAAGACTCTGCGCAAAGTACAGAAAAAAGTCGGATTCCCCGAGAGAATCCGCTAGGAGATATCATTTAAGCAATATCAGTTAAGAAATATCGGCCCTGCCATCTTTTTCGCAAAGGTATGCAGGGCTGATTTTTTAAGCGAATCTAGTGAGTCCCCCACTTCAAATGCTTAGCATTAAGAGGCGGGTGGGGACTTCTTCTTACGTTTACTTTAATGTTTCCGCCGCAGCTTTTTCTCCGGCCCCGATCACAAGCTTCATATCCTCCGGGAGATCACAGGTGAAACTCATCTCTTCGCCGGTGACAGGATGAGAAAATGACAATTTGTGAGAGTGAAGCGCCTGGCGTTTCATATTTGTGATTCCGCCGGATAGGCTGTCCGGATTGTACAGAAAATCTCCGAGCATCGGATGGCCGATATGTTTCATGTGCACACGGATCTGATGGGTGCGGCCGGTCTCCAGCTTTACGGCTGCGAGACTGATTCCGCATTCCGCTGACGGGAGAGGATACCAGGCGATTCTCCTGTAATGTGTCACAGCACGGTCTCCCCGCTCAAAGTCAACGCACCGCATAATCGCAGATCCGTCAAGGCGCGCAATGGGCGCATCGACGGTGCCGTATTCCGGCAGGCGACCTTCCACGATGGTCAGATATTCCCGGTGAATCCGACGGGCCGAGGACATCTGCGACAGAATGGCCCCGCTCATCATGTTTTTTGCGACAATCAACAGACCGCTGGTATCGCGGTCAAGGCGATTGATACAGCGGTACACAAAAGGAAGATTCTGCTGTGAAAAATAATACATGACAGCGTTTGCCAGTGTGTTGTCATAATTGTGAATGGATGGATGAATCGGTGTGTCACTGCACTTGTTGATGACCATCAGGTCCTCATCCTCAAAAACGATATCAAGAGGAAGAGGAGTCGGGACTATTTTTTCAGATGATTCCTGCTCCGTAATGTGGATCTGTACAAGATCGCCGCTACACAGGCGCTGATTAGCGTACGCCCACTGACCGTTTCGGCAGATTCCATTTTCTGTCCGTTTCAGATGCGTCAGCACGTGGTGGGAACAGCCGTGTTCCCGCAGAAATTCTTCGATCTTTTTGCCCTCATCGGGCGTTTCGATCCGCCATTTCAGTGTCCTGGTCATGAAGGATCAGTCTTCCGGCGCTTCCGGAGCTTTAGCTTCCTCGTTTAGAAGCACCTTTTTGATTTCGCAGATATACAGAGTGTGGTAATCCTTCTCCGGATACCAGCGATCCAGCAGCGTCCCGTCGAGAAATGCATCCGGCGTGTAAGGCTGCGCAAACATTTTTTCACAGATCATCACGAGGCGCGCGTCTGCAATGTAAGGAGTCTCACCGTCGTGGGCAACAGTCAGGCCAGCCTTTTTAATCTTGTCTTCGTCACGTCCGGATACACGGCCGAGATACGCATAATCCTGCATTCTTCCTTTCGGGAGCACAGAGAGTGAGAGAGTCCGGGAGCTGTCGATGAATTCCTTTGTGTAGCGCTGCGGGCGAATCACAAGAAATGCGACGTCCTTTCCCCACATGACACCAAGCCCACCCCAGGACGCGGTCATGGTATTGCAGCTTCCATCCTCCCGGCCGGCCGTTACAAGCAGCCACTGAGCGCCGATCAGGTCGAAAGGATTATCCTTTAATTCTGTAGTTTTGATTTCCGTAAACATGATTTTACCTCCTCAGAATATTACCATGATTATACCTGACGCTCTGACAGTGTCAATAGATTTTATCAAGTTTTTCAAGTATTTTACTTAACAAAGTGACCCATATGTGATATGATTTATCAGAGACGCGAAGCTGCCGTCCCACGGACCGGAGGCTTTTACAAAGCTGATAAACAGGAGGTTTTCACGATGGAAGGACAGGAAAAGTACGTTGCGTACGTTGGTACGTATACACATGGAAGCAGTATCGGAATCCATGTGTATGATATTGACATAGAAGAGGGAATCATGACAGAGCGGGAAGTGGTCCCGGTCAACAATGCCTCCCATATGGTAAAATCCTATAATGGCAAATACCTTTATTCAATTGCCGATGAGGGAGTTGAGGTGCTGAAGATCCTCCCCAACGGCAGTCTTGAACCGATCAATCAGGTCGGCATTGACGGTATGCGCGGATGTTATCTTTCTACCGACAAGAACGGTCGCTTTCTTTATGTCGGCGGCTATCATGACGGCAAGGTTACTGTCGTTCACACCCACAGGGACGGACGTCTTGGCTCTGTGATGGACGGCATTTTCCACAAGGGTCTCGGCAGTGTTGCAGAGCGGAATTTCCGCCCCCACGTAAGCTGTGTGATCCCTACACCGGATGACAAATATCTCTGTGCCGTAGACAACGGCATTGATCAGGTAAAGCTGTACAAAGTCAATGAGAAAAACGGAAAGCTGAAGCTGTATGATATCCTTCGCTGCAAGCTTGATTCCGGCCCGCGTCTGCTGACCTTCAGCAGGGATGGGAAGTTCGCATACATCAATGCTGAGCTTACCAACGAAGTCTGTGTGTACAGATATGACGGTTCCGGAAAGTCTCCGGATTTTGAGAAGATTCAGGAAATCTCCGTTCTGCGGGACAAGGATTCCCGCGGAAGTGCATGCTGTGGTATGAAGCTTGCTCCCAGCGGCAGGTATCTGTACTGTTCCACGGCAGGAGAGAATACGGTTGCCGTATTCCGTATCGACCAGGAGACAGGATTGCTGACGAGACTGTGCTGCCTGCCCATCAGCGGCGATTATCCAAAGGATATCGACGTATTCCCGGGCGAGAAAACTCTCGTTGTGCTGAACCATGAGACGAATGAGATCCGTTTCTTTACCATTGATTACGACAAGGGTCTCCTTGTGATGAAAGGAAGACCTCTGAAAATAGATACGCCGAACTGTATTCTGATCTCAAAGGTACAGTAAGCTTTCAAAGACAAAAGCTGCCGACAGACTGATGTGATATTCTCCATCGTCCGCGGCAGCTTTTTGCTGACAGAGACTCTTTAACATTCATTATCTTTCTGATACACTTTTTTCAGATAATCCATCCGGGCGCTCATATTGATCAGGAGATGATCTGCGATGGTGAGCATGGTCATCGCCTCCACCACCGGGACAGCGCGGGCAACGATAATCGGGTCGTGACGTCCGTGGATCGATTCCTGGTGACATGCGCCGTCACGGCCAAGCATGGACTGCAGCTGCGCGATAGATGGGGTGGGCTTGAAGGAGGCGCGCAGAAACAGCGGTGAACCGTCGCTCATGCCGCCGAGAATACCTCCGCTGTGATTTGTTGCCTTGCAGACAGTACCATCCTCAGCCCTCTGGTAGCAGTCATTGTTTTCCGATCCTCTTCGGGAAGCCACCTGTATGCCGTCACCGATCTCCACTGCCTTTACGGCTCCGATGGACATGACTGCCTTTGCAAGATCTGCGTCCAGCTTGTCAAATACAGTTTCTCCCAGACCGGCAGGAAGGCCTGATGCCACGCATTCAATGACGCCGCCGCTGGAATCCTGTGCTCTCATGCACTCCTCCAGATAAGCGGAAGCCCTTTCTGACGCTTCTTCATCCGGCATTCGCACCGGACTTTTTTCCGCAAAGGAGAGATCCATCCTGTCACGGTCAATGGAAACAGGACCGATCTGGCTGACGTAGGCGTTCACAGTGATGCCAAGCTCCGCAAGCAGCCTTTTGGCCACTGCTCCGGCTGCCACACGGCCAATCGTTTCTCTGCCTGAGGAACGTCCGCCTCCGCGATAATCACGGAACCCGTATTTCCGGTCAAAAGTAATATCTGCGTGGCCCGGACGGTACAGCTCTGAAATGTTTCCGTAATCTCTGGAGCGCTGATCCTGATTTCGCACCAGCAGAGAGATCGGAGTACCTGTCGTTTTACCCTCAAAAACACCGGAGAGGATTTCCACACTGTCCGATTCCGAGCGGGCAGTGGTATATCTGTTCTGTCCCGGTTTTCTCCTGTCAAGCTCCTTCTGGATGTCGTCTTCCGAAAGTGTGATTCCTGCCGGGCATCCGTCAACCACAACCCCTATGCCTTTTCCGTGGGATTCTCCCCAGGTACTTATTCTGAAAATGGTTCCAAATGTTGAACCTGCCATATATCATTTCCCTCTTTCTGCATTCGATTTTCAACCAGTATAGTATAAAATCCCTTGTAAAGGCAAGCAAATTTAAAAACAAAGGTCGCACATGCATCGCTGTCCCCATATTATAATATGGAGATATTGATTACAGAGCAGGAGAGAGTCATGGAATCCAGCTGCAAATGCATCGGTTTTA
>SFEV01000054.1 GCA_004557975.1 Lachnospiraceae bacterium | reverse complement strand
GAGAGGTCATTTGAATAAGTATGATTTTGAGTGGCGTGTACTGGAACTGCTGAATAAAAGCAGGCACACGTCTGAAACGATGCGGATTTTTCTGGAAGAGCTTGCTGCAGAGTCCAGAGCAACAGCTGCCTCCGTATGGCTGCTGGATGAGGAAGACCATATCAGCCTGTATGCGGCCTGCGGGGAGAATTGCGGCGGACTGGAACAGATTGTTCTGAAACGCGGCCAGGGAATCTGCGGAACATGTATGGAACAGAACGATGTTGTTCTTGCCGAAGATGTTGCAAAGGATCGGCGGTGGGAGAGCAAAGCGGACAGGATGACAGGATTTCATACGGAAAGCATTCTGTCAGTTCCGATTTCTGCATCGCAGACGGGAGCTTTTGGCTGCCTTCAGCTGCTGAACAAAATAGAAGGATCCTTTGACGAAAACGACATTTCACTGGCCCGCACAATGGCTGATTTATTGGCGAAATGGTTCTGTGAAAGCGGTATCCGTATTCCCTCCCTGAAAAAACGGGAGGTTCTGGTGGAGGGTGTGAATCTGACAAAGACCTACGGTGAGGGTGATGCCTGTGTGCATGCACTGAATAATGTAAATTTTCGCATCCATAAAGGAGAACTCACCGTAATTCTTGGCAGCAGCGGCAGCGGGAAAAGTACTCTTCTGAATGTAATCGGGGGTATGACCAGACCGGACAGCGGAAAAGTGATTTTTGACGGTTTTGGTGATATCGCAGGTTTTCGGAAAAAGCAGCAGACAGTCTTCCGCAAAGATTCAGTGGGATTTATTTTCCAGTTTTATAACCTGATACCTGAGCTGACAGTATGGGAGAATGTTGCCCTGGTCGCAGATATGGCAAAATCACCGCGCCCGGTTGAGGAAGTGCTTGAGATGATGGGATTGTCCCATAGGAAAGATCATTATCCGTCACAGCTGTCAGGCGGAGAACAGCAAAGAGTGTCTATTGCAAGAGCTCTTGTAAAAAATGCGGCTTTTCTGCTCTGTGATGAACCAACAGGGGCTCTGGACTATAATACAGGAAAGCAAATATTAATTGAATTGGAAAAGCTGGCGAGGGAGCAGGGACAAACGGTGGTGATCGTCACTCATACAACCGCCATCTCCACCATTGCTGACCGCATTTTCAAGATGCGAAGCGGTCGGATTGTGGAGGAAATAGTAAATCCGCACCCTGTTTCGGCAGCTGTGGTGGAATGGTAAAAGGGCAAGGGTATACGGCGATGAACGAATTATATTTGATACCGGATTTTGACCGAATAGAGGACAGTGTAAGGCTGTCGCGATTATACAACGCACATTTTGAATACAACGATTTCTTCAATCCTTCACTGCTCGATGACGAAGGATGGGTGAAGAAACGAATTGACTTTTATAAAAAGCTGGACAGAGACAGAAGCAGAGACATACTTCATGGGGCCTTTCTGGATGTCACCGTACACAGCGAGGATAAAAGGATTCGTGATGTTTCGGCTTTCCGGATACGGCAGTCGATGGATATTGCAGCAGAGCTTGGGATACGCGGTGTTGTATTTCATACAAACCAGATTCCCAACTTCAGAACACCGGGATATATCCGACACTGGATAGACAGTAACAAGGGTTTCTGGATGATGCTTCTTGGCGAATATCCTGCACTTGAGATATTCGTGGAGAATATGTTTGATGAAGACCCTGATATGCTGTACCGTCTGGCCACGGAGATGCAGGAACAGGAACGTTTCGGCATATGTTTTGATTATGCTCACGCCTCTGTATTCGGACAGAATATCGACGAGTGGGCAGATAAGCTGCTTCCTTTCACGAAGCATATCCACATCAACGATAACGATCTGAATGTGGACATGCATCTGAGTGTTGGCAAAGGAGCAATCGACTGGCTTCAATTCAACAGATTGATCAGGCGAAGCCATACAGACAGCTCTGTGCTGATCGAAGTAAATGGATCGAAGAAACAGGAGGAATCCCTGCAATATATGAAGGAATGTGGAATCTACCCGTTCCCTGGCAATCAGTCAGAAAGGATGTGAGTATATGGGTACAAAAGGGAAAAAAATCATCATTACGATCGGAATCGTGTTACTTGCCGCAATGCTCTGCGGATTTAGTCTTTTTCAAAAGAAGGATGACGAGTATCGGATGATTCGTGTATACAAAACAGAAGGCTCTGTCATTGTGGACAGGGAAGGTGTGGGCAGCATAGACGCTTATGACGGTATGATGATGCAGTCAGGTGATACAGTAAATACGGGGAAAGAAAGCTGCCTGTATTTTAAGATGGACGAGGATAAGTTTGCCCTGCTGGAGCCGGAAAGTACTGTGCGCATAGAAGCCTCCGGAACGGGTTCTGACAGCAAAACGGTTTTCTGCCTGGAATCCGGCGCTTTAGTCAGCAGGCTGGACAGTAAGCTCAGCCCGGATTCTGTTTATGAGGTAAATACGCCAAATTCCACCATGGCTGTGCGGGGCACGATCTTCCGCACTGAGGTTACATACGATGAAAACGGAATCTCTTACACAAATGTATATGTTTTTGACGGAACGGTGGAGTGCCAGCTTATATTTGCGGATGGCAGTGTTGATGAGGAAGTAAAGCAGGCACAGGAAGGTGTGATGATACGCATTCGCGGAGATAATACCACATCGGAATACATTTTGGATAACGGCACAGTGGATTACAGGCAGCTGCCTGCCAGAGTGCTGGAATTTTTGATAGATGCTATTGAGGAAGGTATTGAGCTGCCCCTCAGTAAGGAAGAGCTGGAAGCGGCACTTGCCGAAATTGAAAAAGGGACACATGAGCACAGTGGCGGAACAGCCACCTGTATTTCCCCGGCCGTCTGCTCTCTGGATGATTGCGGTCAGCTCTATGGAGAGAAGAACGCCGCCAACCACACCGGTGGGACTGAAATCAGGAATAAAACGGATGCTACCTGCGCAAAACCCGGCTATACCGGAGACACCTACTGCCTTGGTTGTGGAGAGCTGATACAGGCAGGCAGTGCGACCGGAAAAGATGCCTCTAACCATGCAGGAGGCACAGAGATTCGGGACAGCGCAGCAGCCACCTGCACATCCGCAGGGTATACAGGAGATACGTACTGTCTTGGTTGCGGCAAAAAGCTGCGGGCAGGCAGTGCAACCAAAAAAGATGCTTCTAACCATGCCGGTGGAACGGAGATCCGAAACAGTGTTTCCGCAAATTGCAGCAGCGCAGGGTATACCGGAGATACGTACTGCCTGGGTTGCGGTGAGATGATACAGGCAGGCAGTGCTACAGAAAAAGACGCCACGAACCATGCAGGAGGCACGGAGATTCGGGACAGTGCAGCCGCCACCTGCGTATCCGCAGGATATACCGGGGATACGTACTGCCTTGGCTGCGGTGAGATGTTACAAGCAGGCAGTGCTACAGAAAAAGATGCCACGAACCATGTCGGGGGCACGGAGATTCGGGACAGCGCAGCAGCCACCTGCGCATCCGCAGGGTATACCGGAGATACATATTGCCTTGGCTGCGGTGAGATCTTACAGGCAGGCAGTACTACAGAAAAAGATGCCACGAACCATGCAGGCGGCACGGAGATTCGGGACAGCGCGGCGGCCACCTGCGCATCCGCAGGATATACCGGAGATACGTACTGCCTTGGCTGCGGTGAGATGATACAGGCAGGCAGTGCGACAGAAAAAAATGCCACGAACCATGTGGGTGGAACGGAAATCCGAAACAGTGTCGCTGCAGACTGCTGCAACGCAGGGTATTCCGGCGACAAATACTGCCTGGGTTGTGGAATCATACTTGAAGAGGGAACCACAATTCCTGCTACCGGAGATCATCCCCCTGCAGCCTGCGGTGCCGACGGACACCATGCCCATGATGGAATGATCCACGCCCCCGCGCCTTGCGGTATTGCAGGACACTGCGTATCGGACGGTCTCAATCATGATATCGCTCCCTGTCAGTTTGCCGGCCACCGGAACTGCGATGGCAGAACTCATGGTAAAGAGTGTTACGAAACAGATTCTGCCTATTTTACCATTGAAGTCGTTGTTACCGATAATGGCAATGAATGGAGCTTTACATTCAACAACACGTTGTACACCAAAAATTCGGATAATCAGGACAGCACTCAATACTATTACTACTTCCAGGGTTATGCCGGAGATACAATTACTGTCAGCAGAACAGGGACTACGGGAGAGTTTTATGCCATCTCTGATGCAATGGCCCGGGTTGACGGGACGGACTCTCTCTCTTTTACTCTTAATGAAGGTGAGCAGGATTGCCAGATCTTTGTGTTCATCTCCTGAGTAAACCTCCAGGATGGCAGAAGCCGGAAACCGGAGGATTTTGTGAAGTTTATATACAGCATCATATAACAAAAAAAACGGGCTTGCATAAAGGCATAAGCCCTGAGAATGGGGGTATCACATGAAAAAACAAAGAAGACTGAAGAGCGGACTGGCAGTACTTTTGGCAGTTGTCATGTCAACAGAGCTTGTACCGGCTATGTCAGGCGGCGCAGTTGAAGTGCATGCAGATGCCAGCACTCCCAGTGTGACAGCTTTTGCCACACCGAATGATTTGATGAATGCATTCACCCCGAATCCTGATAATGGCATATCTGATACCATCGGAAAGCTGGTATTCGGTAAAAATGAGAACGGTAATCCACAGGAATGGTACATCCTCGGAGCAGACAGCGGGATTAAAAACAGCGAGGGTAATATCGATAATACCATCATCTTTGCCGCAGGCCCGATAGCAACAGGACGTAAATTTGCTAGTGGCAATACCCATTATATAAAATATTATAATCCGGAATGGGAATGTACATATCCGGATGATATCACAGAAATATCCTCTGTAAACCTAAATCACTACGGGGGAAGTGAGCTGCGACAGATGTTACAGGGTATGGTAGAGAAGGGAAATACAACCTATTTTACAGAAACTGAGAAGGAACTGATGAATTCCACCACTGTGACAACGACGGATACAATAAAAAGTGATTACACCACCACAGATAAGCTGTATGCGTTGGCAAAAGATACCTCTACCTCCGAAGAAAGGATCATAAAAGCAGGAACCAATAACCAGACAGCACTTCACCTGTATCATTACTGGAGGGAATCCAGCCAAACTTCGCAATTCTGGATGCGCACGGGTAAGTCCGGAAGAAAAGATCAGGTGATTTGCGCCATGTGGACAAATGATGGCCCAAAATGCTCCATATATACCACTAATAACGTGAATTCTGACCTCGATGTTCGCCCCGCTTCCAATCTGAATCTGTCATCTGTGCTCTTTGCTTCCGGCGCGACAGCAGCATCATCTGAAATAGTGTCGGGACTGATTACACCGGGTACGGCTATGACCTTAAGGCTGGATGGCAATGATACTGTAAAGGGAAACGTGATATATAATCCGGCTAATGGAGTGATTGTGGCGCAAAAGGATCCCAGCGCAACCGGAACCCTTTCTCTTGTAGTACAGGGCAAAGGAACCATTGGTGAAACTGAGAAGGACTGGTATTACAGCATACCGGCAGGAGGGACTACAATTGTCACGGCAGAGCAAATCAGGGCCAAACTTGCATTAAATGAAAATCCCAGTCTTACAGACTGTAAAATCTGGCTGGAAACAACCATCGACAATGTATCATATGCAAAGATGGCAGAGCAAAAGGATATAGGTAAGCAAATGATTGACTCTGTTGCAGTCACAAACGCAAAACCGGTTGGCGGTACAGCGTTTAACGGGACAGCTTCATGTACCGATAAAGGAATTTCAGATACCGCACCTGCCATCACTTATACAACCACCGTCGATGGTGGAGATGTGGCAGTAACAGGAATTGCAGGCTGGAGCACGACGTACAGAGCAAGTGTTACACTTTCCACAAACTTTGTGGATAATGTGGCCTACGTGTTTGGCGAATCTGTATCCGCAGCCATGGATGGTGAAGCGCTGAACAATAAGATTGCACCGAATGAAGACGGAACTCTGACAGTAAGCCGGGAATATACCACAGACAAGCGAAAGATCGTCAGAGTAACGGAACCGGAGGTACCGGCAAACAAAACATTTACAAACTACTATGGCTATGAAGGATATGATGAGGTTCTTTCAGACGTTGGAAACAGCGAACTGGGCAAACAGGCAACGGTTACCCTTGAGAGCACTGAGCTTGTGGCATCGACTGCTGAAGCCATGAATGTGACGTGGACGATTGCAAATGACGGCGGCACAGAATACGACAGAACACCGGGAGCAGCGAACACCTTCCGCTGGACAATCCCTGCATCAGAGTTTGCAGATTACGATGCCACCGCCTGTCAGGGTTATGATACTTCTGCAGGAACAATCACAGGCACAGTTACGATTACGAACAAAGCCGCAACCCCTGTCACCATCACAGGAACAGACAGTGGTATCAGTTATACAGGTGAAACCATTGATGTAACGGATTATATAACCATTGACTCTAATCCGGAAACTGCTGCCTATACCCTTGTTACCGGAACGGATGGCGGAACCGGAGCAGGTTCCCTTCAAGACACAATTCTTACCGTGACCAGGACCGGAACCTTTAAGATCAAGGTAGAAGCTGCGGCAAATGGAATCTATGCGGCAGGAGAGAATATTATCACCCTTACAGTAGATAACGGAACCATCCAGTATGCTGCAACAGAATACCGCGGAATCTATGATGGACAGCCACACAGCATCAGCGTGAACGTGACCAGTCCTGAGGGTACAACAGTAAGCTACAGCACCGATGGAACAGCCTACGGCGATGAAAATCCTTCGTTTATCAATGAAGGTACTTATACTGTTTACTATCGGATTACGAAGGATAACTATAACACGATAGATGGTTCCGGGACAGTAACCATAAGTACGAAAGCGCTTACTATAACAGCAAAAGACCAGACTGTCATGTGGAATGTTGACATTGACCGGAGCATTAACAGCGTATCGGAGAATGGTCTGGATGAAGGAGATACTCTGTCAGAGATAACCCTTACACCAAGCACAACAGATCTTACAGATAACGGAACAATCTCCATCAGTGGTGTAAAGATTGTGAATGCATCAGGTGCAGATGTGACGGGTAAATATGACATTATGCCGGTAAACGGAACGCTGAAGATTATCCACAACACAACCCTCGCGCCGATCAGCATCGAGGCAGATAAAACCCGGACATCCTATCCGGCAGGAGAAATCTTAAATGTGGATGACATAACCGTGACGGCATATTATGAAGATGGTTACAGCAGTGAAGTAACCGGATTTACCACAAATGCGGCTGACATTAATATGTCAGAGATGGGAGATAAAACCTTAACGGTATCTTACACGGAAAATGGGGTAACAATAACAAAGGATATCCCACTTACCATAAATAAGGCTGAAAATGCACCGCCAGAAGGAACAATTGATACTTCCGACAATGGAACTGCAACTTATAAGGTAACAACTTCTGACGTTACAAACGGAACAGTAGCTTACGTTGCACCAACGAACAAGAAGGCCGCAACCGTTTCCGTTCCGGCTAAGGTAACCATAGACGGAATCACCTACAAGGTAACCTCCATAGAAAATAATGCCTTTGCAAACAACAAAAAAATAACCAGGGTAATCATTGGAAGCAATATTACAACCATTGGCAGGAAAGCATTTTACAAATGCACAAAGCTAAAGACCGTAAAGATCGGCAAGAATGTGACAACGATCGGAGCCAGCGCATTTTATGGCTGCAGCAAGCTTACCAGCGTAACCATGGAAAATAAAGTAACCACCATTTCCGATAAAGCATTTTATAAGTGCACGTTACTTACCAGAATTACCATTCCTTCCAAAGTAAAGAAGATTGGCAAGCAGGCTTTCTATGGCTGTAAGAAGTTAAAGAGCATTACCATAAAGACCACAAAGCTCACCAGTAAGAATGTGGGCAGCAAGGCGTTTAAAGGAATTTATGCCAGTGCAAAAATCAAGGTGCCAAAGAGTAAGCTTACCAGCTATAAGAAACTCTTAAAGGCAAAGGGAGTCAGCTCCAAAGCTAAGGTAAGCGGATATTAAAAAACACCGGCAGAAAGGAGTTTTATGCGGAAATTAGCTCTGAATGATGAAATACTGCTGAGTATCGAAAAGCCTGCCCGCTACATCGGCGGGGAAGTAAACTCAGTCATGAAAGATAAAAAGGATGTGTCCATCCGTTTCGCAATGTGTTTTCCGGATGTCTACGAGATAGGAATGTCCCATCTCGGGATACAGATTCTCTACGATATGTTCAATCGCAGGGAGGATGTCTGGTGCGAACGTGTCTATTCCCCCTGGGTGGATCTGGACAGGGCCATGCGCAAACACCATATTCCACTGTTTGCCCTGGAGTCCCAGGATCCTGTGATGAACTTTGATTTTCTCGGCATCACGCTTCAGTACGAGATGTGCTATACAAACATTCTGCAGATTCTCGATCTGAGCGGAATTCCCCTGTCGGCAGCGGACCGCGATGAGGACTGTCCGATTGTGATCGGCGGCGGACCGTGTGCATACAATCCCGAGCCGCTGGCGGAGTTCTTCGATATGTTTTACATCGGCGAAGGTGAAACTGTCTATGGCGCGCTGTTTGATCTGTATAAAGAATGCAGAGAGCAAAATATTTCCAGAAAAGAGTTTCTGAAAAAAGCCTCCCGGATCCCCGGAATTTATGTTCCCTCGCTCTACCAGGTCACATACAGGGAGGATGGCACCATTGCTTCCTTCACACCTGTGGATGAGGACGTTCCGGCTGTGGTTGAAAAACAGGTGGTGACGGATATGACAGAAGCGCCTTACCCGGAATCGCCGGTCGTTCCGTTCATCAAGGTGACGCAGGATCGTGTTGTCCTGGAAATCCAGAGAGGCTGCATCCGCGGCTGCCGGTTCTGTCAGGCAGGCATGCTGTATCGCCCTACCCGCGAGAGAAGTCTGGAGTGCCTGAAGGAGCACGCATACCGCATGCTGAAAAATACAGGCCATGAGGAGATATCCCTTAGCTCCTTAAGCTCCAGTGATTACAGCGATCTTCCCGGCATTGTCAATTTTCTGATCGACGAGTTCCGCAGCCAGAATATCAATATCTCCCTGCCGTCTCTTCGCATCGACGCATTCTCCCTGGATGTCATGAGCAAGGTGCAGGATGTCCGCAAAAGCAGCCTGACCTTTGCACCGGAAGCCGGCTCCCAGCGGCTGCGCAACGTCATCAACAAAGGACTGACAGAGGATGTGATTCTGCAGGGAGCCGATGAGGCATTCCATGGCGGCTGGAACAAGGTAAAGCTGTATTTTATGCTGGGACTGCCCCTGGAGACGGAGGATGACCGCAGGGCAATTGCCCATCTGGCTGAAAAAATCGCCGAAAAGTATTACGAAATTCCGAAGGAAGAGCGAAACGGCAAGTGCCAGATCACAGTCAGCACCTCCTTCTTTGTACCGAAGCCCTTTACGCCCTTCCAGTGGGCGCGTATGTATGAGCCCGGCGACTACCTGGGCTTCGCAAAGACTGTCAATCACGAAATCAAAGAGATGAAGAATCAGAAGAGCATCCGCTACAACTGGCATCAGGCCGATGAGACACTGCTGGAGGGTATTTTTGCCCGCGGAGACCGGAAAATTTCCCGCGTTATCCTGGAGGCATACCGGCTGGGCGCTCTGTTTGATGCATGGACCGAGTTCTGGGATTACGGCCGATGGCTGCAGGCCTTTGAAAATACGGGAATCGATATGGACTTTTATACGCTCCGGGAGCGCGATACCGACGAAATTCTCCCGTGGGATTTCATAAATATCGGCGTCACAAAGGAATTTCTGAAAAAAGAATGGCAGAAATCCCGGGAGGAGAGTGTGACTCCCAACTGTCATATGGGCTGCTCCGGCTGCGGAGCCGCACAGTATGGGACAGGCGTCTGTAAAATGAAGAGGAAGCAGGCACAGGGAGGTTGCAAAGCATGAAAGTCAGAGTAAAATTTTCCAAGCAGGGAATCATGAAATTCATCGGCCATCTGGACGTGATGCGCTATTTTCAGAAAGCAATCCGCCGGGCCGGAATCGACATTGCATATACAGAAGGCTTAAGCCCGCACATGATCATGTCCTTTGCCTCTCCTCTGGGAGTCGGGCTGACCAGTGACGCAGAATATATGGACATTGAAATCCGAACGCCGATCCCCTCAGAAGATGCCATTGAATCCCTGAACCGTGTCAGCGCGGAGGGAATCACCGTCACCGGTTTTTACCGGATTCCGGAGAACAGGGCCAACAAGGCGATGACGCTCGTAGCTGCCGCCGACTACACGCTGCGATTCCGCAGGGGCCACGAACCGAAGACAGACTGGCAGTCCGGGATTTCCCACTTCTTCGCCCTGAAAGAAATCACTGTGATGAAGAAGACAAAGAAATCCGAGAAGGAAGTGGATATCCGGCCAATGATCTACGAGATGCACGTAAACGCAGGTACCGTATTTTTCCGTCTGGCCTCCGGCAGTGCTGCCAATCTGAAGCCGGAGCTTGTCATGGACACGTACCTGAAAACTCTGGGAATCGAACCGGATCCTTTTGCATATGAGATCAACCGCTGCGAGATCTACGCAGACACAGGAACGCAGCAGAAGAGAAATCTGGTTCCGCTGTCTGCTCTGGGAGTTTCCATCACGGAAGAGGACTGCCCGGGATACGGACAGTCAGCTAAGGAATTCACGTGATGATCAAAGAAAAAGAACATTCATCCCCGGAAATAAAATACGGCAAAACAGAAGGCCGTAAAACAGACCGCTATATTATCACAGAGATCGACGGCAGTATTTTCTCCTTCCTTCTTCAGAACAACAGGGCAGTGGAAATCCACTGCGACGAGAAACAGCCCAGTACGGCCGTAGGCGACATTTATATCGGAAAAATCAAAAATATTGCCAAAAATATCAACGCCGCTTTCGTGGAAATATCTCCCGGACTAAGCTGCTATCTGCCTCTGGATGAACTGAAAAATCCCATTTACACAAAAAAGGGGACTTCAAAACTTCCCCAGGCAGGAGATGAGCTGATTGTGCAGATTTGCCGGGAGGGAATCAAAACAAAGCTTCCGGCTGTCACGACGAATCTGACGCTGCACGGAAAATACGCGCTTCTGACTACCGGCAACACACAGTTCTCCGTCTCTTCAAAGCTTTCAAAAGAGACGAGGGAACGTCTTCTTATATTTGTGCGGGAGTATGCGAATCGGGAATATCCGGACAGAGAAAGCCACGACGGAAAGCTGGCGGCCTGTGAAAATGCAGACTGCAGCAACCGTCCATACGGATGGCTTCTGCGCACAAACGCCGGAACAGCAGAGGAAGCGCTCCTTCAAAAGGATATGGAGCGGCTGGAGACCCGATACGAAACACTGATGCAGCAGGCTCAGTTTCGAACCTGCTTCTCCTGTCTGCATCGCTCGCCGTCCCCCTATCTGACACGTCTCCTGGACCTGTATGACAGCTGTGCAGACCAGATTCTGACCGATGATGATACGCTTTTTCAGGAAATCAGAGCATATCTGGAACTGAATCAGCCGGAGGATATCAGAAAGCTTTCTCTTTACCGTGATGATCTGCTTCCGCTGAAAAAGCTGTACTCCCTGGAGCAGCAGCTGTCCCGGGCACTGCAGGAGCGCGTCTGGCTGGACTGCGGAGGCTACCTGGTCATCCAGCCAACGGAAGCGCTGACAGTCATCGATGTGAATTCCGGGAAATATGAGGGCGGAAAGAAAAAAGAAGCAGCGTTTCTGAAGATTAACTGTGAGGCCGCATCAGAGATCGCCCGTCAGATCCGCCTGCGCAACCTGAGCGGAATTATTATTGTGGATTTCATCAATATGGAGCAGCAGGAGTCCAGGGAAACTCTGCTTTCCCTTCTCGATTCAGAACTGCGGAAGGATCCCATCCGCACCGTTCTCGTGGACATGACGAAGCTCTCTCTCGTGGAAATTACAAGGATGAAGAAGGAGAAGCCGCTGGCCGAGCGTGTAAGGCAGCAGAAATACGAAGCATGAAATCTTTCTGAAAATGATACATACGCGATACTCTCTGATCGAAACGGTATGCAAAAAATGCGAAATTAGCGATTGACGGATGACCAGTCCTGTGCTATTATATCTGAGTATGCCGCACAAAGAGGTTTAAGTATCGCAAGATCACCGAATTTGGCGAGTAATGATAAACAGGAGGTGCCATATGTACGCAATTATTGCAACAGGTGGTAAACAGTACAAAGTAGCCGAGGGCGATATCATTAACGTAGAAAAGCTTGGTGTAGAAGCTGGTGAAACTGTAACGTTTGATCAGGTACTTGCAGTAAGCAATGACGGAATGAAGGTTGGAGCTGACGTTGCAGCAGCAACTGTTACAGCAACAGTCGTTAAGAATGCGAAAGCAAGAAAAGTCATCGTTTACAAGTACAAGAGAAAAACCGGTTACCACAAGAAAAACGGACACAGACAGCAGTACACACAGGTTAAGATTGAAAAGATCAACGCTTAATCGTCATGATCCGATTCACAGTGTGGAAATCTGAATATCATCAGTATCGCGGTTTTGAGGTATCCGGTCACGCCGGTTTTGCAGAATACGGGCAGGATATTATCTGTGCAGCCGTCTCAGCTCTTACGATAAATGCCATAAATTCCCTGGAGGAGTTTACGGAGGATTCATTTGAGCTGGAGCAGGCAGAGGACGGAGGATTCCTGCGGCTACATTTTACGGAGGAGCCGGGCGAAAGAGCAGTGTTGCTGATGGACAGTCTTATTCTTGGTATCAGGAATATAGAGACTGAATACGGAAATGAATATATTACCTTAAAATCTGAGGAGGTGTAACTATGTTGAATATGAACCTTCAGTTCTTCGCTCATAAAAAGGGAGTTGGTTCTACAAAGAACGGACGTGACTCTGAGTCCAAGAGACTTGGTGCGAAAAGAGCAGACGGACAGTTTGTAAAAGCTGGAAACATTCTTTACAGACAGCGTGGTACAAAGATTCATCCGGGCGTTAATGTAGGTCGCGGCGGTGACGATACACTCTTCGCTATGGTGGATGGCGTTGTTCGATTTGAAAGAAAAGGAAGAGACAAGAAACAGGTTTCTGTACTTCCGGTAGCAGCAGAATAATTATCGCAGGCTTCAAATCAGAATGTGGTTTGAAGCCTGTTTTATAATGCAGAGAATTAATGCAACTGCTCAGGACAGGCCGAATCACTTGCTGATGAGGCCGTAACGAATTTATTAACAAAAAGGCAGGTAACAGTATGTTCGCGGACAGAGCCAGAATTATTATCCGCTCAGGCAAAGGCGGCGACGGCCATGTAAGCTTCCGCAGGGAGCTTTTTGTACCGGACGGCGGACCGGATGGCGGCGACGGCGGCAAGGGCGGCGACGTTATTTTTGAAGTAGATGAGGGACTGAATACACTGATTGATTACCGACACCGGAGAAAATTTGCCGCAAAGGACGGTGAACCGGGCGGAAAGCGCAGATGCCACGGTTCAAACGGCGCAGATATCGTGCTGAAGGTGCCCCAGGGAACTGTAGTCAAGGAGGCTGTCAGCGGTCAGGTCATCGCCGATATGTCCGGAGATAACCGCCGCCAGATTATCCTGCGCGGAGGAAGAGGCGGCAACGGAAATATGCATTATGCCACAGCCACCATGCAGGCTCCCAAGTACGCCCAGCCGGGACAGGAAGCCAAAGAGCTTGAGGTACTGCTGGAGCTTAAAGTGATAGCCGATGTGGGACTTGTGGGATTTCCCAATGTCGGCAAATCCACATTCCTTGCGAGGGTCACAAATGCCACTCCCAAGATTGCCAATTACCATTTCACCACGCTCTCCCCGAACCTGGGGGTTGTGGATCTCGAGGGCGGCGGCTTCGTCATTGCAGATATTCCGGGCCTGATCGAAGGTGCGTCGGAGGGTGTGGGCCTCGGCCACGAATTCCTGCGCCACATTGAACGTACCAAGGTCATGATTCATATTGTGGACGCTGCATCGGTGGAGGGGCGCGATCCGGTCGATGACATTCACAAGATCAATGCAGAGCTGGCTGCTTACAATGAGGAGCTTGCAAAGCGCCCGCAGGTGATTGCGGCCAACAAGATCGATGCCATCTATACGGAGGATGAAGATCCCGTACAGCGTCTCAGAGATGAGTTTGAGCCTCTGGGAATCCCTGTGTTTGCCATCTCCGCAGTCAGCGGAAAGGGAGTGAAGGAGCTGCTCTACCATGTAAAGAGTATGCTGAATGAGCTTCCCCAGGAGGCAGTCATCTTCGAGCAGGAGTATGATCCGGAGCTTCACCTTGTGGACCGCAATCTGCCCTTCACCGTTGAAAAATCCGCAGAAGAAGAGAACACATATATTGTTGAGGGACCGCGCATTGAGAAGATGCTTGGCTACACAAATCTTGAGTCTGAAAAGGGTTTCCGGTTCTTCCAGAATTTCCTGAAGGACAACGGTATTCTGGATCAGCTCGAGGCGCTTGGCATTCAGGAGGGGGACACCGTCCGTATGTACGGTCTGCAGTTTGACTATTACAGATAATCATTGCGGCTCATCCGCATTATGATTTCGCATACAGGGAGAGATTCATTATGACAAGTAAGCAGCGTGCTTATTTAAAAGGGCTTGCCATGACCATGGATCCGATCTTCCAGATCGGCAAATCAAGCCTGACACCGGAAAATACGGCGGCTATCGCTGAGGCACTGGAGGCTCGTGAGCTGATCAAGATCAGCGTGCTCCAGAACTGCATGGACGACCCCAATGAAATTGCTCAGGTCGTAGCAGAGCGCACCCACTCCCAGGTCGTACAGGTCATCGGAAAAAAGATTGTTCTGTACAAAGAAGGCCGGGACAATAAAAAGAAAATCGAACTGCCGAAGGCAGCAAAGAAATAAGAGGTACTGACAATGCCAGACTGCAAACACCGCATTGGTATTATGGGCGGAACCTTTGATCCGATTCATATCGGACATCTGATGCTGGCGGAATGTGCCTACGAGCAGTTTCAGCTTGAACAGGTCATGTTCCTTCCGTCGGGGAATCCGCCTCACAAACAGGACCGCAGCGACGGCGCCTCAGATCTGCAGCGTATGGAAATGGTCCGCCTCGCCATTGAGGACAACCGCCATTTTTCGCTGGACCCTGAGGAGATGCTGCGTTCCGGACTGACTTATACGAACGAAACGCTGAAGATGCTGAAGGACAGACATCCCGATACAGATTATTATTTTATCATCGGAGCAGATTCACTCATGACATTTGATACGTGGAAAAACCCGGATATTATCTGTCAGAACTGTATTCTTGTGGCTGCAGTCCGGGATCAGCTTGATGTCTGTACCATGAACCGGAAAATGGAGGAGCTGAAAGACCGGTACGGGGCAAGGATTCATCTGCTGCATACTCCCGACGTGGAGATTTCTTCCAGCTCGCTGCGGGCCTGGTGCCGTCAGAACCGTTCGATCCGTTACTACGTGCCGGATCGTGTATACGAATATATCCGTAAAAACAATATTTATGTACCGAATTACAAAGGATGATGAGAGTCATGTCCACGTACAATATCATAAAAATGCAGAAAAAACTGAAGAAATACGTAGATGAGATGCGCTATATCCATACGCAGGGCGTGATGTATACGGCGGCAGCTCTCGCCATGTGTTACGGCGCTGACATCGAAAAAGCACAGGTGGCCGGTCTTCTGCACGACTGTGCCAAGTGTATTCCGAATGCCAAAAAGCTGAAGCTTTGTCGCCAGTACAACATCCCTGTTTCCGATGTGGAAAGTAATTCTCCGTATCTTCTGCACGCCAGCCTGGGAGCTTACATTGCAAGGGAGAAATATCACGTCAAGGACCCTGAAATCTTAAGCGCCATTGCATGCCATACGACAGGCAAGCCGGCAATGACCATGCTGGAAAAAATCATTTTTATTTCGGATTATATTGAGCCCATGCGTTCAAAGGCGCCGAATCTTGAGCGCATACGCAGCCTGGCATTTTCAGATATCGATTATGCTGTTTTTACAACGCTGCGGGATACTCTGATTTATCTTGAAAATGAAAAAGCGTGCCTTGATAATCAGACGGTTGTGGCTTATAATTACTATAAAGAATTGATGGAAGAGGAGGATGCATAAGTATGGCAGAAAAAGCAGCTAAAGAAATGGCGCGGCTCGCATACGAAGCGCTGTCCGATAAAAAGGCGGAGGATATCAAGATCATCAATATCGAAGGTGTTTCTGTCCTTGCCGATTATTTTATTATCGCCACCGGTTCCAATCGCAACCAGGTACAGGCGATGGCCGACAATGTGGAAGAAGAGCTTTTCAAAGCCGGCTACGAAGTAAAACAGACCGAGGGCTACCGTTCCGCAAACTGGGTCCTGATGGACTACGGTGACATTATTGTCCATGTGTTTGATTCTGAAAACAGGCTCTTTTATGACCTCGAAAGAATCTGGCGTGACGGAAAGGATACTACCATAGAGGAGCTTGCAAAGTAAAGAGAATCAACAGGAGAGAAAGATTATGGCTGTAGATAAAACATTTTTAGTCAGAAGCGTGCAGAAAAAAGATTCCATGATCGTCGCATACTGTGCCTATACAAACATGCCGTTTGTCGTATGCGATCCGGAATCCTTCAATGACCAGGTGTGGATTTTTGACACAGAGGCACTGCTTCAGGAATTTGCAAAGGAATATACGGAGAAGAAGATCC
>SFEV01000053.1 GCA_004557975.1 Lachnospiraceae bacterium | reverse complement strand
AAGCGGCATAGATAAAAGGATTGTGCCAAGATTCCCGAATTCCTGAAGAAGCAATGCAGGTCCGACTGAAACCAGTTTCGCAAGGTTTGCACCGGAAGAAATACCCATTTTTGCCATAAAAGGTGCCAAAACCACAAGAACCAGACTTCCGCCTATTTTACATTCATCACTTTTGAATAATTTAAAAATATCCGGTCCTAAAAGCCCTCCGAATATGACGGCAAATACCATTGGAAACAGAGTAAGTGTACCAATGCCAATGTTGAGTTTGAGTGTTCCGATCAAATCGCAGATTACGGAAATGACCAGAGCGGCAAGGTAAATTTTCCAGTACTTTTTAATGACAATCTTTAGTTTTTCCATATAAGATACTCCTTTCTTTTTTTCTGCACAGGTGCGCAGTGATTCATGTAGTAAGTATAGCATAAGAGGTAATTTCTGCGAACATAACAAAAAGCGATGGGAAACCATCGCTTTTTTCGCTATATCAAGAAAGGTATTTTACAGAGAAATCGCTTCATTCTGCATTAAAAGTTCTACAAACTGGCTAGCTGTATCAGAAAGAGTATGTTTCTGCCGGAAAATCCATCCTATTTCAAGGCGGATTCCATTTTTGACAGGAAGAGAAATAATGTCACTGTAATGATCATCAAAAGATCTGTAGCCACTTCCAATAGCAAATCCATGGCAATAACGCATAGCAGAATAAGATGCAGCCCGGTCGGAAACATGGATTATTTTTTTTACCTGATAATTAGGAATGATAAGATCGGTATAAGCAGGATTGGTGTCAGGTGAACGATCATAAGAAATAAAAGGGTATTGTATTATTTCTTCAATATTAATTTCTGTGTTATTGGCAAGTGGATGATTTTGGCACAGGTAAGCGTGAGCTGTCTGATAAACAATGTGATTAAAAATAATACCACGATTTCTTAATTCCTGGATCATCTGTCCCTTGCTGTGTTCTGTGAAAAAAATAATTCCCAAATCGTCAAGTCCCCGTTCTACACGATCCAGTACTTCAGATGTACGGCATTCATAAAAGCCGCAGTGATAAGAACCATAGTTTTCATTTAATCTGTTGATGATCGAAACAAAAGAGGCCATGCCACAAATATGGTGCTGGGCAGAAACAGACAGACCTAAAGGCCGTTTTGGAGAACCATTAAATTTTTCATCCAGATAGTCAAGACGGCTTAAAATTCCCTTAAATTCTATCAAAAGTTCCTCGCCGCTTCTGGTTAGACGCACACCTGTGCTTTCTCTTATAAATGCAGTAATTCCATATGTATTTTCTATTTCCTTAACAGCGCTGGAAATACTTGACTGAGCTGTAAACAAGCGTTTAGCTGCTTCGCTGATAGAGCCGGACTCAGCTACATTGATAAAATATTTTATTTGCTGTAATGTCATGTGAAATCTCCTTTTCCTGTCATCTGAATCCGCTTACGGCTATAAACCAGATGCAGATACATGGCATCCTGTGCGCGGAGCGGTTCATGGGCAGCAATGGCATCCGCAATCTCACGGTGGATCTCGATGGTTTCTTCCAGCAGTGTTCCTCTGGTGGTCTCTACCAAAAGAGGAATCGAGCTGTTGATCACAGGAACCAGTCTTGGAACTACAACGTTTTTGCTGCTCAAGGCAATGGCTGCATGAAAATCTATATCCTTTTGTGTATGGTCTTCATGTTTTCTTAATAAGTCTTCAACTTCATCGCAAAGTGTGGTGATTTTTTTATGTCTTTTTTATCGGCGCGTGTGGCTGCCATGGCAGCAATAGGGGGCTCAAGGAGAAAGCGCACTTCCAGAAGGTCATTGATCAGCTTTTGCTTATTGCCGATAAAGGTAAAGCCCAGTGGGTCATCCACCATTCCGGGGGAAGATGAGATATAGGTACCAGAGCCCTGTCGGATCGTAACAATATTTCGGGATGCGAGAAGCTTCATGGCTTCCCGGACAGAACTTCTTCCTGCATTCAGACGCTCAGAAAGAATGGTTTCATTCGGTAATTTATCTCCTGGCTTTAAATTTTCTTCTAAAATAAATGTAATAATATCCTCTGATATTTTTTGTGGAAGGCTTTTTTCTTCTGATAACAAATTCATTATATGATTTGCTCCGTTTCCCATAGTTATAATTCTTGCTTTTTATGATAAGTTTTTTTTGATTCAATGTCAAAATGAAAAAATATACAAAAACAGATATATAATTTTAGATAAAATTCCAGTATTGTATTTTTAGTGAATTAAACATATGGTAAATACATCAGATGAATTTAAAGAAAAAGGACATTAAACAACAGAAAAACCATAAAAATTGCTAAATAAGTCAGATGAATTCATAAGAGAAAGACAAAATATCAGATGAATTAAGGTGGTAAATTCCTGTTTTTTATAATAGAGCAATCTTATGATATGAGTGTCAAAAGACCTTTTGACACTCATATCATCTTATCTCAGTCAATCTTCAGAATCAGTTCCAGCACCCGTCTTGCACAGTGCTCTAATTCCGGGCGGCCAAGCTGTCCCATTTCCATAGCTTTCTTCACACGTTCAGGGAAACCGGTTCCCATTTTTATGTCATTTCCAGCCTTGATTTCTTTGTAATGTTCGGCTCTTGTCCACCAGTCAGTGGTAACCATGCCCTTAAAGCCCCATTCGCCGCGGAGAACATCTTCCAGAAGCTCACGGTTCTCAGAAGCACGATGACCGTTGATCGCATTGTAAGAAGACATGATGGTCCATGGCTGTGCTTGGTGTCGCCCTCGCATACGACAATCCACAGACTGTCATCTTTCATCACAGACATTTCCTCCGTATTCCACTGGCATGCCACCAGAAGCTGCGCCCGGTACAGATCCGGATATTTGTCGCTGAGTGCAATGGCTGTCATTCCGCCCTGGGACTGACCTGTCCCGTAGACCCTTGACTCATCCACCCGGTATTCGTCCAGGATATGGAAAATCAGGTTGGAGACCAGAGTCAGACCTGTGGACCACTGATACGTATCCTCTGTCAGTGCACCGATTGAATTCATGAGATCCTGGGTATACTGAGGAACCAGAACAATGCATTCATGCTTTGCCTGCTCCTCATCCGTTGCCCATACTGCCGCACCGTCCTCTTTGAGCACATCGGTCACCTCATTGCTGTTTGCACCTGCATCCGCGATAAAAATGACAATGGGATACGTCTTATCGGTATCCGTCTCATAGCTCTCCGGGAGATAGAGATTGTACGGAATCACTGCACCTGTCTCTTCATCCGCATACACGTACTGCTCAAATTTTTCTGCCGCCTCACTGTAGTGGCTCACCTGATCCTCCTGTGTGCCGCCCATTCCTCCGCGGTCTCCGTTGCCGCCCCGGAACTCGCCATTCATACCTTCCGACTTTTCACCGGTTCCGTTCTGACCTTTACCGCCCATCCGGTCGAAATTGCCTTTGCCGTCCGGCAAAACACCTTCGGGCAGCTCTCCATTCTGACCCTTCTGCGCGTTTTCATCTCCTGCTTCCTCTGTCCCAAATTCCTGTACGTCTCCATCTCCTGTCTCTTCCGTCTGAAATTCCTGCGCGTCTCCGTCTCCTGTTTCTTCCGTCTGGAATTCCTGCGCGTCTCCGTCTCCTATCTCTTCCGTCTGGAATTCCTGCGCGTCCACCCCGGTCGTTTCCTCAGCCATCACTCTGCCCGGCAGGCATACGCACAGTGCCGCACTGAGTAAAATTGAAATGACTTTCCGCTTCATAATCTGCCTCCTGATCATATAAAGTTCTGTTTCTTCCACAAAAAAAACGTGCAGCACGAACTGGTTTTACGCTCATCGCTACACGTTAGTCTTAATTATAATGAATAATTATTGTTAATTCAAGCAGGCCGCTGAAGATTTCACAAAACTTTCATACTACTTTTCCATATGTATACATGCCGCAAAATGCCCCGGACTGACTTCCTTCAGCGGGATTTCGCCCTGGCGGCACGCATCCGTGGCGTACTGGCAGCGGGCGGCAAACCGGCAGCCGGGTTTGGGATTGATGGGATTTGTCACCTCGCCCTGCAGGAGAGTACGCCTCTTATGGCAGGATTCCACACTTGGAATCGGAATGGCTGCCAGCAGCGCTCTCGTGTACGGATGTACAGGATTCCGGAAAATCTCCTCAGCCGGAGCTTTTTCCACGCATTTGCCCAGATACATGACCATAATCTCATCGGAAATATGCTTTACCACCGACAGATCGTGGGTGATAAACATGTAGGTCAGCCCCATCTGTTCCTGCAGATCCATCAGAAGATTCAGGATCTGCGCCTGGATTGAGACGTCCAGCGCTGACACCGGTTCGTCACAGACGACAAATTCAGGCTCAAGAATCAGTGCTCTTGCGACACCGATACGCTGTCTGCGGCCCCCGTCCAGCTCATGGGGATAAGACATTGCCAGACGGCTTGCCAGCCCGACAGTATCCATCATTTTATTGACCCGATCTTCGATTTCTTTTTTATTTCTGCAGACTTTGTTGACAATCAGAGGTTCTGCGATCAGCTGCTGGACCGTCATTCGTCCGTTCAGACTGGAATAGGGATCCTGAAAAATCATCTGCATCTTTGGTCGAACCTTATGGAATTCTTTTTTTGACAGATTCGCAATGTTCTCCCCCCGGAACCGGATTTCTCCGGCAGTGGGCTGATACAGCTGGAGCAGCGTGCGTCCCAGCGTGGATTTTCCGCAGCCGGATTCCCCCACCACCCCCATGGTCTTTCCGGCAGGAATCACAAAGCTGACATCGTCCACGGCGTGAAGCATGCCTCCGGACGTCTTAAAGTACTTTTTCAGATTATTTACTTCCAGAAGGTTTTCACTCATTTCGTCACCTCCCCAAAACAATGGCATCGGATCTGATGTCCGTTTTCTTCCCAGACGGGCGGCTTCTGCTTTTTGCAGATTTCTCTGCACTTGGCGCATCTGGGAGCAAATTTGCAGCCCTCAGGCAGCTTTGTCGGATCCGGCATCAGTCCTTCAATGGGATGAAGCCTTTTCGTATTTTCCGTCAGGCTGGGGATGGAACCGAAGAGTCCCTTCGTGTAGGGATGATGGTTCTCCCCCGTAAAAATGTCTGTGAGAGTCCCGTACTCCACAATCTCCCCTGCATACATGATACCGACCTTGTCACACGTCTCTGCCACCACTCCCATGTCATGGGTAATCATGATCACAGAGGTTCCGTATTTTCTCTGCAGATCGCAGATCATGGACAGAATCTGCGCCTGAATCGTCACGTCAAGGGCGGTGGTAGGCTCATCTGCAATCAGCAGCTTCGGGTTGCAGACAAGGGCGATGGCAATAACGACTCTCTGTCGCATACCGCCGGAAAACTGATACGGATATTCGTTCTTGCGCTCTTTGGGAATACCCACCATCTCCAGCGTCTCTTCCACCTTTTTGTCGATCTCCTTCTGGGAGAGCTCATCTGAATTGTGGAGATACAAAGCCTCGCCAATCTGGCTGCCCACTGTGAGGACCGGATTCAGAGCCGTCATGGGGTCCTGGAAAATCATGGAAATTTTCTGGCCTCTCACATGCTCCATTTCATGCTCCTTCAGTTTACAGATATTCTGACCATCAAAAAGGATTTCCCCTGACGTAATCCTGGCCGTACGCTCCGGCAAAAGTCCCATGATTCCAAGAGCAGTGGTGGTTTTCCCGGCGCCGGTCTCTCCCACCAGTCCCATGGTCTCTCCCTGTTTCAGGGAAAAGCTGATGCCGTTCACCGCATACACCGTTTCCAGATCTGTTTTATATATGATCGATAAATCTTCAATCTTTAAAATCTCTTCCATAATCATGTCTCCTCACTAGTTTTTCAGTTTCGGATCAAGTGCATCCGTCAGACCGTCACCTACCAGATTAAACGCCAGTGAAGACGCCAGAATGAACATACCCGGAAAAAGCAGCATATAGGGTGCGGAAAACAGATACGTCTGGGCATTGGAAAGCAGCGCTCCCCACTCCGGAGACGGCGGCTGAATACCCATACCGATAAAGCTGAGTCCTGCAGCGGAAAGCATCATATCTGAGATGCTCATGGTGGTATTTACGATGATCGGCCCCATGGCATTGGGAAGTACGTACCGGAAGATGATTCTTGCATTGGAGGTCCCGTAGGATTTCGCAGCTTCCACGTAATCCTGCTCTGCCGTCGTCAGCACGACGGAACGGATCAGTCGGACATTGCCGGGAATACAGGAGACTGTAATGGCGATAATCAGATTTCTGAGATTTGTGCCAAGTGCTGCCACTACTGCCAGTGAAAGCAGAATCGGCGGCACACACATGAATACATCCACAATACGGCTGATGATGTTGTCCACCATGCCTCCGAAATATCCGGCACTGGCTCCGAGCACAGCACCGATGACGAGAGCCATCAGGCTGGTGGCCAGACCGATCAGAAGAGAATATCTGGATCCGTGTACGATTCGGGCAAACAGATCCCGCCCATACTCATCTGTCCCGAAAAAGTGAGCCGCGCTGGGACCCTGCAGACGGTCTGCACCCACCTGTTCAATACATTTTGCATATGGAATAATCACATCGGCAAATATTGCCATTCCCACAATCAGTGTCAGAAGTATGAGGCCCATAACCGCCGTTTTGTTTTTTCTGTAGCGCCGCCAGAATTCGGCAAGCTGCGCGTGTTTTCTGCTCTTACTCACGGTTTCTACCTCCATTCCGGTATTTTGCCTTGATTCTTGGGTCGATAAATGCATACAGGATATCCACAATCAGAATAATAAAGCTGAACAGCACTGCAAGAAACAGCGTAGCTCCCATAACTGTCGGCACGTCCTTCTGACGGATTGCCGTGGTCATCAGCGTACCCATACCCGGCATGGCAAATACTGTCTCGGCAATAATAGCACCTCCCAGGGATGCGCCGAAACCTCCTCCCAGTGTGGTGACTACAGGAAGAAGGGCATTCCTCAGGGCATGCTTCCAGATCACTCTTCTATTGGAAGCTCCCTTTGCCTTTGCTGTGCGGATGTACTCCTGGCGAATCGTCTCCAGCATTGCGGAGCGGGTCAGACGAAGCAGACCGGCCGCCGAGGTCAGGGAAACTGTCAGCGTAGGAAGAATGAAGTGCCGGAGGGATGTGGCACCGAAGGACGGAAGCCATCCAAGTTTCAGTGAAAAAACAATCAGCAGCATCAGCCCCAGCCAGAAACCGGGCATGGAGGCAAACACCAGAGCCACTACCACGCAGACGTGGTCCATTACTGAATACTGGCGCACTGCCGAAAAGATTCCAAGGGAAATTCCAAGAGCGGAAGATACACACATGGAAAGCAGAGCCAGAACAAAGGTATTGGGAAACCTTGCAAGAATGCTGTCAATAACCGGCTGGCGGGTCGCATAGGAGGTTCCCAGGTCAAAATGAAAAATAATATCACCGATATAGTCAAAAAACCGGATTAAAAACGGCTGGTCATAGCCGAATTCCGCATTCAGAGCGGCAATATCCTCCTGCTTTGCCGTAATGCCCAGGATAATGGAGCCCGGATCGCCCGGTGTCAGGGAGAGTATGGTAAACACGAGAAACGCTACTCCCAGCAAAACGGGAATCATGTACAGAATTCTTTTGATAACATATTTTGTCATACAGGCTGCTGCCCCTTTCTTTAAAAAAGCGGAGGTGGGCCCCTCCGCTTCACATTTTACAAATCATTCTCCATCCCGCCATCTGGCGTCCTGTACGCCCGGAAAGGAGAATCGCCCGTTTTCATTTCATTACCATGCAAAGTCGTATACGTAGTAATTACCCTCAAACGGGAATTCCGGACACTGCAGGCTGCTGTTGTATGCGTACAGCGTCAGCGGGTTGCACAGTACTGCGTAGATCGCTTCGTCCTGAGCCTTGGTGAAAATCTGATTGAACAGCTCAAGTCTCTTATCCGGATCAGTCTCGCTTCTGGTCTGGTTAAACAGCTCATCCATATCCGGATCAGAATATCTTGCATTGTTGGCTGTTCCAATGTAGTCGGTCGTAAATGCCATTTCCAGAGTCTGTGTGTCTCCCTCCAGAGTCATGTTCAGAACCGTAATGTTATAATTTCCGCTGGTCAGATCGCCGATATAAGCATTAAATTCTTTCACGGAGATCGTCACCTCAAGTCCTACTGCCTTCAGATCATTCTGGACAACCGTTGCCAGATTGGAATATTTCTCTGCAACAAGGATTTCACCCAGGTCATACGGAGTCGTGATGCCTGCCTCCTCCAGAAGAGCCTTTGCCTTGTCCGGATCATATGTGTACTGAAGCTGATCTTCTGAATAGCCGTTGCGGTTCTTTGCACAGATATTGGAGTTTACCTCTGCCTCTCCATCGTAGCATACAGCCACCAGGTTGTCTCTGTCAATCGCGTAGTTGATTGCCTGACGAACAAGCGGGTTGCTGAAGGGCTCTTTTTCCAGGTTCATGGATACGTAGCAGAATGTAGAATTCGGAACCTCAGTAACCGTAATCTCCGGATTTGCATCAAGCTGAGCCAGAACAGAGGAATCAATCTCTGCAAAATTTACCTCACCCGTCTGAAGGGCGATTGCCTTTGTGGCTGTATCTGGGATTACCTCAAAGCTGATATCCTTAACTGCCGGCGCTCCGCGGTAATAGTCCTCATTTGCCTCCAGGATGATGTTGCTTCCTGTAGCACGGCTCACAAATTTGTACGGGCCGCTGCCGATGGGGCTGGTCACAAACGCATCAGGATCTGACTCGTAGTAAGCCTTGGAACAGATGAACGGAGAAAGAATACCGCCTAAAAACGGTGCATACGGGGAATCCAGATGGCATACAACCGTGCTCTCGTCCGTTGCCTCTACACTGGAAAGCATGGCGATCTGGGATCCCTGATATTCAGAAGCCTTGTACAGTTCAATGGAAAATACCACGTCCTCTGCAGTTACCGGCGTGCCGTCATGGAAGGTCGCGTCATTTCTGAGATGGAATGTATAGTCCAGACCATCCTCACTGATCTCATAGCTCTCAGCGATTCTCGGCTCCGGATCGTGGGTTCCGTCCGGATTCATATACATCAGAGTGTCATAAAGCTGATTCAGAACATTCAGTTCAACAGTTGTGGAAAAATCAGTTGGATGCAGTGTGTCCACGTCCGCGTCCACTGCGATCACGATATCTGTTTTTCCTGAGGCTTCCTCTGCATTGATGCAGACAGGAACTGCCATCGTAAGTGTGCAGGCTGCTACCAGCATAGCAAGTGCTTTTTTCATTGTACTTCTCCTCTCCTTGAGTTTTTATCCCCGGGTCTCAGACCGTCTGTGTCCTGCCAGGCTTTCAGCCAAGCGGTCGCCCGTCTGCTCCCAGAATATACTCAATTTCCTCTTTTTTTATTTCGCCATCAGCAGCCAGAAGCTGCTGTAAAGCTTCATCACTCCAGAATCTGGTTCCCTGGAATACCCATTTGATTCTGCGGACATTCCCCACATTCTCCAGGGGATTTCCTCCCAGAACCACAAGATCCGAATCCATTCCGACCATGATCCTGCCCTTCTGTTCTCCGATTCCCATATGTCGCGCCGGAGAACATGTGGCGGCGCACAGTGCATCATACGGTGTCATGCCGTAAACATCCACCAGCTTTTCCAGCTCATCTGCCATGGCAAAGCCAGGCACAATGCCAGGATAAGGACAGTCCGTCCCCGCCATTACATTATTCGAATATTTCAGAAATGTCTTCCCTCTGTCAATGATCGTCTGGAAATCAGGATGCACATTCAGCTCCCGGTAGTTGGCGATGATCACCTGATTCGACTCCTCCCAGTGTGTCCTGACACATTCCGGAAGATCCATATAATGCGGCAGATCCTTTAACTGTTTTCCGTTCCAGACGTAATCCGGAAGCGTCTCGCAGACCACATGAGTCGGACAGAACCACATGCCGCTCTCGGCCAGATACCGGATCGTCTCGGGATCAGAAGGCAGAGAACTGGTATGCTCACAGCAGAAATATCCCTCATCTGCCAGAATCCTGTCATCCATTTTTTTCGTCATATGCCCGCATACCGGCAGGCCTTCCTGACGGCACCGTCTCATCAGATACAGGTAAAGCTCCGGCTCAATGGACGGATACGTCTTCATCCACAGGAATCCGTGGCTCTTTGTATACCGGATGGCCTCCTCCACGTCTTCCTCCGTGTGGATAATGACATTATCGTTATCCGGTATGGTGGGATCGTCCCCGTCATACACCGGGCCGGTGGAGTAGATATACGGACCCCTCCGTTTTCCCGCAAGAATCTCATCTCTCCATCTGGCATGTCCCTCAAAGCCGCGCATGCTGCGGACCGAGGTAATTCCCGAAGCCAGAAAAAAGTCTCCCATATAGCTCTGGTCATAATGCACATGGGAATCAATCAGTCCCGGCACAATCACACAGCCTGTACAGTCAATAATCTCCGGGGTCTCATCCGGCTGAAATTCTCCTGCACCGGAACCTGCCACCCCGTTTTCGTATAAATCAATCTTCTGAATCCTCCCGTCCGAAATCCACAGATCCCCGTGCTTCGTCACCGGGCCGTCATTCATGGTCAGAAGGTCTGCATTTTTCAAAACTGTCACTCTCACCAAAACGTCCTCCCAAAACCGTTTTCTGTCCTCAGAACGAGGCAAATTCCTTTCCTGAAAACGCATTGATCAGATCCACGCCCGCTTCTATATCCTTCTTTGATGCGACTGCACTCTGACAGTGAGGATATCTGGTGACAACGACGATTCCGCCGGCACGCACACCCATTCCGGAAAGATTGATGCTGGAAGCATCTGTGCCGCCCTGATCAATCACTTCTCTCTGGTATTTGATCTGATTTTCCTCACAGCAGCCGATCATGGCCGCAACCACATCCTCATCACACACAACAGACGGGTCGCAGATCTTGATGCCGATGCCCTCGTCCAGCGCATTGCTGCCCTCCAGATCACAGGGATAATCATGTGCCGGAGAAATATCAACGGCCACACCGATATCCGGCTGTATCCGCTCAGCTGCCACCTTGGAACCCCTGCATCCCAGCTCCTCCTGTACGCAGAACACATAGTAAATATCGTTGGGATACGAACCGTCATTCTCCTTCAGCGCTTCCAGAAGCTGATAGCAGCCGATACGGTTGTCCAGCGTCTTGGCGCAGATTCTGTCATTGACCAGCTCCAGGTATTCTCCCCAGTAGCCGCAGGCATCCCCAAGGTTGACGTATTTCAGTGCATCCTCCCTGGAAGTTGCTCCGATGTCAATGTAGAGCTTGCCTGCCTTGTTGCCGGCCTCCTCGATGGGGCCCATGCAGCTGACCACTCCATTTACACCATTTCGGAAACGCACCCGGCTGTTATATGCCGAACCTGTCCAGTTCCAGCCCAGGTTGCAGACACGGAGCCTTCCGTCTGCCTCAATGGTCTTCACCATAAATCCAATTTCATCCATATGTGCGGCGAACATAATCTTTTTGGAAGCCGGTCCGCCCTTTCCCCTCTTTATCACAATCAGATTTCCGATGGAATCTGTCATCATCTCATCCGCGTAGGGTGCCGCTTTCTCTTCTATATAATTGCGCACTTCTTTTTCAAATCCCGCCACGCCCCAGAGCTGCGTCAGCTCCTTTAATAACGTCTCATCACGCATTGTATCACTCCTTATTAGCCATTTTTCAACCAGATATAAGACATGAAAAAACAGACAAATCCTCCTTCCCTTTGGATGTCTGCCATGCTTACATGAATACTTTTTCCCGTTAAAGCTTTAAATTGTTGATAGTGTACCATTTTTTCTGTGTTTTTGCAATATATATTTTATATATGTACGGCAACTTCCTTCATAAAGGAAGCGACCGATAAATATCAGCCGCTTTCTCCTCTCAGATTTTTTACATCATAGAATCTTTCAGAATACCGTGATCCCTCAGCAGTTTCTCCACCACCGTCCCCTTCACCACACGAACCACAAGTAATCAGCCCTGCACTTTCATCCATAATTCCGCCGGACATTATCTTTTCTTCTGATATTGACTTCGTTGATATTGATTTCATTCCGAAACGAAGTACGGCGGGTGCATCAAATTCTCATCGCGGATCATTCCGTATGAAATATTCTCTATGCATCCCGCCTTATGAAAATTCTCTGCTCCGTATCTTACTTCAAAATACTCTGCAATGTCTCCACCAGTTTAGAAATCTCGATAGGTTTTGCAATATGTCCGTTCATCCCTGCTGCAAAAGCATTCTGCCTGTCATCTTCAAAGGCATTGGCCGTCATCGCTATAACAGGGATATTGGCTATTGCCGGATCCGCAAGCTTCCGGATCTGCCTTGTCGCCTCATAGCCATCCATATGCGGCATCTGAATATCCATCAGGATCAGATCATACTGCCCCGGTACCGCAGCTTTCATTTTTTCAATTGCTTCCACTCCGTCCATGGCAACATCTATGACAAATCCCATTCCCTGAAGGATCTCCACTGCAATCTCCTGATTCAGTTTATTATCCTCCACCAGAAGCAATCTCCTGCCCTCATAATTGTCAGGCGTTTGATCCGGAGCCTGCTCTTTTTGCCCGACCGTATACGGATTGGTAAGAATATCGCGAAGTTCGGACATAAACAGCGGTTTTGAACAAAATCCCGTTACTCCGGCTTCTCTCGCTTCCTCCTCAATGTTTGACCAGTCATACGCTGTAAGAATGATAATCGGCTTACTGTCTCCGATAATACGCCGGATTCTGCGCACAACTTCAATACCGTTCATATCCGGCATAAGCCAGTCGATGATGTAGGCATGGAACTCGTCGCTCTGATCAATTGCAAACTGAGCACGAAGAATAGCTTCTTTTCCTGCTGTCGTCCACTCTGCTCTCATACCGATAATACTCAGCATACTTGCAATACTCATACACGTATTGGCATCATCGTCTGCAACGAGAGCACGAAGCCCCTGAAGTTCCGGAATTGCCTCATACTTCACGGGACTGCCGCTTACCCTGAAGGGCAGATTTACGACAAATTCGGTTCCCTTCCCGATTTCACTGTAAACATGGATGCTCCCGCCAATGATATCAACAATACTCTTTGTGATAGCCATACCCAGGCCTGTACCCTGGATTCCGCTGACAGTTGAGGTCTGTTCCCGTGTAAACGCTTCGAAAATGTGTTCCTGAAACTCCCGGCTCATTCCAATTCCCGTATCTTTCACCCGGAACTCATACTCCGCGTATCCTTTTCTGGAATCATGCTTCTGAATAATCCGCAGACTCACCATTCCTCCAGGCTTTGTGAACTTCATTGCATTGCTGAGCAGATTCAGAAGAATCTGATTTAGGCGAAGCTTATCGCAGATCACATCCTCATTGATCACATCCACCGTATCAATAAAAAACTCCAGCTGCTTTGAGTTGATATCGGCCTGTATAATCGTGCGCAGGTCATGGATCAGATCCGGAAGATGAACCTCCTGCTCCTCAATCTTCACTTTTCCGGATTCTATCCGGCTCATATCAAGGACATCATTAATCAGGCTCATCAGATGGCTGCTGGCAGTCTGAATTTTAGCCAGATAGTCCCGCACCTGCTCCGGTTTATCCATATGCGCAGCGGCAAGGGTGGTAAAACCAATAATCGCATTCATGGGAGTGCGAATATCGTGACTCATATTGTTCAGGAACGTAGTCTTTGCCCGATTCGCATGCTGTGCAGCTGCAAGAGCATTCTGAAGCACCTTCTGCCGCTCCAGTTCTGCCTGCATCTGCATATCAATATTTCGGAATCCGACAATCAGCCTGTCATCTTCCCCCATTATTTTAACAAATTTCGCCTGATAATAATGAAGCCCGTCCGCAAAGTTCACCCGGAAATCCACAGAATATTCTGATACATCCTTCATTCTGCTGCAAAGATTTTCCGCTGATACTGCATCCAGAACCTTTTTGGCGTCTTCCTCTGTCACATACTGATCGACATAGTTTTCCCATGTTTCCCGATAGGAACGCGAAGCACGTTTTGCATGACCGATCATCTGCCCTTTTACCTTCATTGTGTATGACCTGTCATGCAGCGGTTCCATCAGAAAAATATCAGAATAATCATTGCTCAGTGCACCCACAATTTTAAACTGTTCATTTTCCAGCTGGCTTTTTCTCGCGCTCTGAATCACCCGGATAATAATCAGGAACAGACCGATCAGAGATATCAAAACGATAATCAGATAAAGGATACTGGAGTGCAGAATTTTCTGAGTGCCCGCTTCGACCACTTCATTGATGATGCTTTCCCTCATCAGAGATGTAAGAATCAAATCAGTTCCCGGCACAGTCTTATAATACACGTAATTGTTTCCGCCGTCTTCCCTGAAATATACGGTATAACCCTCTCTGCTGTTATTCCAGTCATCTTTTAATTTTTCCAGACTGTATCCCGAAGCAAAATCTGCAGTTCTCTCCAGAATACGGAACAGGTTTTCATCACTCCCGTATTCTGTCTGAGTATTCAAAAGGTTTTCACCATCCCTGGTAAACAGACTGCAGTAAGTTTTATTCTCGGTACCCTGAAGCTGTTTTGCTGAAATAATGCTCTCGATATTGAGCCCGGTAAAACAGGAAACCACACGAATACCGGCCGGGGTCTCATTCTCAACCGGCATCTCTATGATCACCATTGTTTTTGTTCCGTAGCTTTTTACCAGATGGATTTTGGTCTCTGTTACTTTTTCTGACAGAAAACTGAATCGGGAAATCCCGGAGAAAGTACTGTCAGCCGTGTAGACCATTCCGTCCTGATCAACCAGCGCAAACATATCCAGCCCGTTCATCTGCTGAACCATGTATATAAAATGCCGGACAGATTCTTCATCCTGCAGATACTCCTGGTCAAGTACAGTCAGAGCTCTTTCCATCTGTCTGGCTTTTTTATCAAGCTCTGATGTGATGCCGGAAGCATTTCTTTCCGTAATTTCCTCCAGGTAAAATTCGCCCAGAGAATTAATCGTTTCTTCTGAGGATATCTGTCTGCTTTTCGTCCACATGACAGTAGAGCCAATGAGAATCACCACCACCAGGAAAAGAACAATATAAAAGGAAGGCCACCGAACAGTCCTGTTTTTATTTGATTCAGCAACCTGTCTTCTCATTTTCCAATGTCTCCTGATCTCATAATTTCATAATATTCACCTACATCTGTTATGACTTTCCCGAGCCCTTTTTCTTTCAGCTGCTCATAGCCGGACCAGAAATCATCCAGGGATATCTCCCCTCTGATGGCCTGATCCCGAAGCTTACATACGCCTTCTGTGATCAGTGAGGTGCGATATTTTACATAGCTCTCCGTTTCTATGGTAAGCGGCTGAGAATAGAAGAATTCATTGTTCACAACAAACAGACCATTATAGGTCTCTGTCTGAATATCTGTCAGATTTTCTTTTGTTTCTCCTGCAAACAGACATTGCATATAGGCATCCTGCAGCCAGTAACCTCCGAAAGGTTCATAATTGATCCCCACAGCCCTGTAATCAGAAAATCCGTTTGCAATCAGACCTTTGTCCAGTACCGGAGTGCCGTCCGAAACCGTATAGCTTACCCCTTCAATACCATAGTTGTATAGATCGGCACCTTCCTCTGTGTAACACCAGTTGAAAAATCGAACGATATCTTCTGCTTTTCCCTTTTCATAAGCTCCCGCCGTAATACACCATGTAGGAAAGACAAGATCGCGTTCCTGTATCATTCGATCGCCATCAGGTCCCGCAACAGGTTTTACACTGAGCCAGAGGGCATCTTCATCACCGCCGTCTCTGAGCGTCGCCGTCTGGGCCCCGGATGCGGCAAAGGTCATGGTGCTGCCGAGAGTATTATTCCCCATCATCTCTTCGATGGATGCATAGGAAAACGTTTCGTACCTCTCCACAAGAATCCCCTCTGCATACAGTCCTGCCATAGCCTCCAGAAAAGCCGGATAGCGCGGATGCTCATAGACCATGGTGTAAGTGCCATCATCAAGGAGACAGAACTGTGTGTCATTGGATGCTGCAATTCCGAAGGCATTCAGAAGGAGTGTAAGACTTCTCTCTCCGTCCGCGCTCTCCGACAGAGCAATCGGAACTTCGTCTGAGGCATCTCCGTTTCCGTTCAGATCATGATCTCTCACACCCCTCCAGTAAGTCAGCCAGTCCTCCCACGTCTCAGGAACATCCAGATTCAGTTCGTTCAGCCAGTCCTGCCGTACCATCATGGAAAAAGAACCCTGTATGGTTGATACAGACGGAATCGCATAGATATGGCCATCAGACGCTTTCCATGTGTCCATATGCTCTTCGCCGACTGCCCTGACAATATCCGGCATCAGCTCGAGATAATCATCCAGCGGAACGATCAGACCGTCATCCGCAAGATCCATCACACCAAAATCTGTGGGGTTGATGATGTCAGGCAAATCCTTTTTGCTTGTCAGCAGCGTAGTCGCAACCGCAGAACTGTATCCCTCGTTCTCCTGCCAGTCGATGGATACGTGCACACCCGTCATAGCTTCAATGGCCGGAAAATAGTAGCATCCGTCAAAATCAGTCGGTCTGCCGTCATAAGTCACACCAAGTCCTGTTATTTCCAGACCGTTTTCAAAATAGAGAAGCTTACTCTGGGGAAGCGACCCGGCTGCTGCGAGCAGCTCCTGATTCATCTGCTCTGCCTGAAATTCCGCTTCCACCTCTTCCGGGTGGTTATTTCCCCGGCATCCACTGAGAAGTAATCCTACAGCCAGTACCATGATTAAATATCTCTTTCTCATTGATTCCCTCCACTCCCCATAAGGCAGTCCCTCAGTAAGCAGACCGCTGCTTCATCGAATACGATATACATACTCCCGATAAACGTATTTCGCTTGCATTTTGAAATACGAAATGACAATAAAGATCGGAA
>SFEV01000103.1 GCA_004557975.1 Lachnospiraceae bacterium | reverse complement strand
TACTGAAACCAATGAGTTTTCAGCAAAAAGGGGGATTTTTCCACATGGATATACACGATATTCATAACATCAGCACCAACTGCACACGGACTGAATTTGTAGGGACCGCAGTCCTTGACACAATCGGACTCGTGATCTCCGGAGTTGATAATTCTCTGCTTAAAAAGATGAACGTAGGTACCCAATACCACTGTCTGGGGCTTTTCAGTTCCCGAACAGGCGCTGCCGGCCAGATCACAGCTATTGACGATGCAGTAAAAGCCACAAATACAGAAGTCCTTTCCATTGAACTTCCAAGAGACACCAAGGGCTGGGGCGGTCACGGAAACTATATCGTCCTTGGCGGAAATGATGTATCCGACGTGCGTCACGCCATTTCTCTGGCTCTGGAACTGACTAACAAATATGCAGGTGAGGTCTACATCAGCGAATCCGGCCACCTGGAGTTTGCTTTTTCCGCAAGTGCAGGTCCTGCTATCCATAAAGCCTTCGACACGCCTCTGGGTGAAGCATTTGGTTTCATGGCAGGTTCTCCGGCTGCTATCGGTCTTGTGATGGCAGATAATGCCGTGAAATCCGCAGCAGTATCCATTACACAATATATGACTCCGAATATCGGTACCAGTCATTCCAATGAAGTAATCATCGCCATCTCCGGTGATGCCAGTGCTGTAAAAGCTGCTGTACTGGAAGGCCGTCAGACAGGCCTTGAGCTTCTCATCGGTATGGGAACCTATCCGGAGATCCCGGGTACGCCGTATCTGTAAAATCTCCGGATTGCAGGAAATTTATGAATTTCCACACACTACACTTCACGAAACACATATCTGCGTCATGCATACAAAAGCAGCGCTGCAAGGATCAGCATACGATCCTGCAGCGCTGTATTTCTCTTAAATATTCTCCTCTGGATTTTCCTGGATCAGCCCACCTGATATACATCTGCAGACTGAAGTCCGAAGCTTAATGCCTCAGAATGGCTTCCACAATAGATATCCACATGTCCGTAAGGAGTTCCCAGATCCTCTACCGTATAAACAGTGCCGTTGATCAGAAGCTTGGTCCCAAACGGAACACCTGCCATAGCAACGGTACGTCCTGCTGTCGGAACTGTTCCGCTGGCTGTAAGATTGCCGGCTGTACCGCAGCACTGTGCACAGTTGCAGTATGCGGTCAGTGTAAAGTTTCCAAGATATGTTCCCTGACCGGAAGAACCGGAATCGGACGTATCCGCAGAGGCATCTTCCGTCTCCTCGGAAGCTGTCTCATCATTGGAAACCTCCTCAGAAACCTCCTCCTGGGAGCTGTCCTCGGAAACATCTTCGGAACTTCCGGACTGTACATCATCCGCTTCCTCTTCCTCCTCTACAACAATGTCTGTACTTGTAGAGCTGCTGGAAGACTCGGTTGTATCCTCCTCCGGATCATAGCCGTAATCATCGTCAGAATCAGCCTCTTCACTGTCCTCGTTATCCTGATCGGCTTCTTCCTGGGCTGCCGCTTCTGCTGCCTGTCTCTCAGCCTCTGCTGCCGCTTCAGCCTTAGCTTTCTCTTCTGCAGCCTTCTCCGCCTCTGCCTGCTGTACCAGAGCGGTAATACTGCTGTCTGCATTACTGATATCTGCCATCAGCTGCTGAGCCTCTTCCTGGCTGGCGCTGATCTGGTTTACATAAGAGTTAATATCATCGCTTGTGCTGGAAGCCATGGACTGCACTTCCTGCTGTTTGGCTGCACGCTCCGTCATCAGATCATCGATCTCTGCGGACTCCGTCTCAACCTTTTTCTCATTCTCCTGGATATTCTTCTGAAGACTCACATATTTATCCAGCATGTCTCTGTCGTATGTAGAAATCTGGATCGCATTCTCCGCGCGATTGAGAAATTCTGCAAGGCTTTCGGAAGAAAGCAATGTCTCCAGTGCGGAAGTTCCGGCATTTTCATACATATATGCGATTCGAAGCTTCATGGATTCATACTGATCTGCAGAAGCTTTCTTTGCTTTTTTCAGTTCTTTTTTTACTTTATTTAATTCATCTTCCTTCTCAGCAGCCTGGATACTAAGCTCAGAAATGCTGTTGGTAAGATCCTCATACTGTGCGTTTAAATCAGCCAGATAGCTCTCCAGCTCCTGCTTCTTGCTCTCCAGTGTGCCGATGCTGCTCTGTACCTGCGCAAGACCCTCCTCAGCGGCCTGTTTCTCCGCCTGTGCCTCTGCGATCGCAGCGTCTGTACCTGATGCATATACGGTGCTTCCCATGGAAAGGGTCAGCATACCTGTAAGCAGTAATGTGAAAACTTTTCTATTCTTCATATAAACACCTTTCGTCCTTTCATGGATTCTAGTATAACACATTTTTCATAAAAAGCAATAATTTTATTTTATTTCTGTAACAAATACGTAATAATTTAAATTTTTATGAACTGAAAAGCGTTTTTTTGTTTTCCGGAGCATAAAAAAACTGCCCTCTCACAGATTTATCTGTAAAACGGCAGTTTTTATTCTATGCTGTTTCAATCCAAAGATCATCAGCTACGAGAATACTTCTCTGATGTAATCCCCCCTGAAGCTGCTTCTCTTACTCCGCAGCCTCCATAAGAACCTCATTCTCAGCTTCCTCAGCCATTACTTCCTGATACTTGTCCAGGATGATCGTCTGGATCTGCTCTCTTGTTGCTGAATTGATCGGATGTGCGATGTCACGATATTCACCGTCGCTTGCCTTACGGCTTGGCATTGCGATGAACAGCCCCTTCTCGCCTTCGATCACCTTGATGTCATGTACCACAAACTCATCATCTATTGTGACAGACACAACGGCCTTCATTTTCCCTTCTTTTGCTACCTTCCTCACACGTACATCTGTAATATTCATTGCTACTTGCCCCTTTCATTTCGCTAACCGTATCTGCGGAAAACTGATCTTCCGCATTTATAATACGTAGCGTTCGTTTTTCTCTACGACGATCTTCACTTCTCCTTCTTCGCCGCAGTAATATGAATTCGCCCGGATGGTATCCCGGCTCTCAACAATGCAATTCTCAATATGCGTATTATCTCCAAGATATACGTCA
>SFEV01000052.1 GCA_004557975.1 Lachnospiraceae bacterium | reverse complement strand
GTTCTTGCCAAGCTTCTGGAGACCGTCTGCAAGACCTACTGTCGTAGTTGTCTTTCCTTCTCCTGCCGGTGTCGGGTTGATAGCTGTCACGAGAACCAGCTTTCCGTCCGGCTTGTCTGTCTCTTTCAGAAGGTTGTAGTCGATCTTTGCCTTGTAATTTCCATACTGCTCCAGATACTTCGGATCAATACCGGCTTTTGCTGCGATCTCCGTAATTGGTGACATCACGGTTTCCTGTGCAATCTCAATGTCTGATTTGAATCCCATAGTAAAAAATCCCCTTTCTCTACATCTTTCTCATCGTACCGATGATGATGTCGCATGCGACCACAAGATCTTCCGCATGAAACGCAGCCGGGAAATTGTCACTGAACAAAATCTGAGAGGAGGGAGGAAATTCCTCATCTCCGCTCCAGATCTGAAAACGGATAGAAAATCCATCAAACAGCTCAATCTCATACCCTGCGTCACCGGCTTTGATCATCTTCGCCCCCATACGCTCAAGCGCCTGGCGAAATGTCTCGATGCGGTTCCCGTAGGAAAACGCAAGCCGCGCCATGCATCTGCCGCTGAACTGACGGTAATAAACTTCGCCCCACGGCACCTCACGGTACGTAAGAAACTTTCCCGTCCCGCTGACCCTGCATCCCTCAATCAGGAATCGGATCACGAGAATCTGTGCTGCCGTCATCTCTGACAGCGGACTAAAGGAGGAATCCTCCTGTATGCATTTTACCGTAAACTCCGGAAAACCGACTTCATAGTCTTTTCCGAGAAATTTCACTGTAAAACACTGTTTTTCTTCTGAAAAAGGAAAACCGGTACGGATGCTGATCTCCTGCGGATCCTTCTTTACATACTCTTCTTTGTAATGTTCAAAAGGAACACGCTCCTTATTATCTTTCTCATACTCAATATTCATACCGTTCTCCTTTTCTTTTCTGATATGTTTCCTTTTATTTCATTTCCAGCGACGGAAACAGTGTCGCATCCGTGTGCGGCAGGAAACAGCTGGCCACAAACTCATCCATATATGTGATCTCATTGCTGAGCTCCAGATACGTCATATTGTGGGACAGTTCGGAAACCTTTGCCTCCGCCTCCGTCGAATACAGTATCGAGTAGGCACCTGACAATGATGAATTGCCGATATAGGTAAATTTTTCCAGTTCAATATCCGGGAACATACCGATATTGACAGCATTCTTCATGTTAATACCACTTCCGATTCCACCGGCAACGTAAACGTGATCAATCATGCTCACATCGAAATCAAGGGACTGCAGCATCACACGGATAGCCGAGAAAATAGCACCCTTTGCACGGATAAAATTGTCAATATCCACCTCGGTCAGCTCAATATCCTTGACGGAAGCGGCATCCTCCTTAAAGGCCAGCACAAAGCTTCCCATACCGTACTGGTCGTGACGCACACGTTTTCCCTCACGGATAAACTTGCCTTTCGGGCTGATAATGCCGCAGCGGAACAGTTCACTGATAATATCAATGATACCGGAACCGCAGATTCCCACTGGCTTCTGACCCTCATCACCCACGATCGTAAATGTGGGCTCCATAGTCTCCTTGTCAATCGTACACGCCTCGATTGCACCGTCAGTCGCACGCATGCCGCAGCTGATGTCGCCGCCTTCGAATGCCGGGCCAGCCGAGCATGCACAGCTCATCATAAACTCAGCGTTTCCAAAAACAAGCTCTCCGTTCGTACCAAGGTCGATGAACAGAGACATCTCCTCACGGTTCCAGATCGCACTGGCCAGCGTTCCGGCAGTGATATCACCGCCCACATAACTTCCGATGTTGGGGGCTATGATGATGCGCGCATGTGGATATATTTCAACGCCGAGATCCTGTGCGTAAATGGAATCTGTCTCAAAGAAAGTCGGAATAAATGGTTCCATGCGGACCGGATCCGCATCCACACCTGCAAACAGATGATTCATCGTCGTATTTCCCGCAACACACATGCGGTAAACCTGCTGCGGATGAATCCCGGCAGAACGGCACATTTCCAGAATCAGCGGGTTCAGCGTCTCTTTGATGACGGCATCCTGAAGCTTCTTTATACCGCCTTCCTTCTGCTGCTCGATAATACGGTTGATGACGTCAGCCCCGTAACGGATCTGTCCGTTTCCTGACGATGCCTTGGCAAGAATAGATCCATCAATCATATTGATGATAAGCGCAGAGACAGTTGTGGTACCGATATCAACGGCAAGACCGCAGACCTTCGCCTCCTCAGAAGCCGGAAGCACATCCAGTACTTCCACCTTATCCTCCGCCCTGCGAATCACACACTGCACCTGGAAAGAGGTTTTCCGCAAAACCCCGGCCAGTTTTTTCAGAACAAAGAACGGTATTTTTACCCTGGAAACACCGCACAATGCTTCTATTGCCCATACGAGCCGTTCATTGTCCGGCATCGTATCATCAAGCGACGGTACTTCCATCGCAACAGATATAACTTCTAAGTCATTTTTGAATTCGATTCCGGCCTCTGCAATATCCGCCTTCGTCTTTTCAAAAATATGCAGTTCCTCCGCAGAACTCAAATCCGCAACCTTCATACGGCTGCGGTAAGCAGACGCGATATCCGGAACGAGCACTTCCACATCTGCAATGATCTTGCTGACACAGGACAACCTCCAGCCCTGTGCATACTCTTCGTCTGTGATATGCCGTGTCTTTGCAGACTCCAGCTCACCGCCCACCAGCTTAACTTTACATTTTCCGCAAGCTGCATTTCCACTGCATGGTGCGTCGATAGCTACATTCGTTTTTCTCGCTACCTCAAGAAGGTTCTCACCGAGCCCAGCGTAGACAACGATGTCATCGCTGTTCTCAAACTTAAAAGTCACTTTATACATATATTATCCTCTTAACTGGTCACAATCTCTCTCTTGACCAGATACCCGGAAACAAGATGTGCCTCCGGGTATCCCAATCGCAATATTAGATTATCAAATATGGATATCAGATCTCAAGATAAGAATCTGCATACAGAGTGTTGTTTTTGAAGACATCACAGGACTTGATTGTCTCCATCAGACGCAGATCGTTCGGGTTTACAATAGCGGATGTAAGGCCCTGCATCATACACATAGCTACAAGAGCTGAGTCCATAATCGGACGGATGTGCTTCGGCATACCGTTGGAGTTATTGGAAAGTCCGCCTGTGGAGTTCAGACCCATATCAGAAATCATCTTGATGAACTCAAGGATTTCCATCTGCTTGTCCTGCATTCCCTTAACAACGAGGAACAGCGGGTCAAACCACAGATCTGTCTCTTCCATTCCGTGCTCCATACCTCTCTCCAGAAGAGTCTGAAGATACATCATACGCTCGTCGTTGTCACGTGCGATTCCTTCGCCGTTGCAGAGAGCGATAACGATAGCATCGTTTGCTGCAGCTAGGTCAACGTACTCGATTCTTCCTGCTGCGTCAGCGGAGTTTACGATCGGTTTTCCTTTGGAGCGGTTGTATACGGAAATACCAGCCTCGATTGCCTTCTTGTTGGATGTATCGAGTGCAAGCGGAACATTGTCGAACTCGCTCTGAAGAAGCTGAACTGCCCACTTCATCAGATCCTCTCCATCTGTCTCAGCCGGTCCGATATTTACATCAAGGTATACAGCACCTGCATCCAGCTGCTGTTTTGCTCTCTTGAGGATCGGTTCCGGATCTCTCGCCGTAAAAGCTTTGTTTACTGCCGGAGCAGTTGTGGAAAGTCTTTCACCAATTGTAACAAATTTTGCCATTGTTTTTCTCCTTTTTCTTTTATTGTAAGAAAGCGCAAACAGTATCTACGTCATCTGCGCTTTCCCCAGTTACAGTTTCACTTTTTCTGTTCTCAGTCCAACAGATTAAGCTGTAATTTCTTTCATGAACTTCACGAGCTGAACTGCCTCGTTCGGAGCGATGATGATTTCCCATCCCGGAAGTTTTGCTTCCAGCTCGCCCTTGAGGACAGCTACTTTACCCGGAATAACAAGCTTTCTGGATTTCAGCTTGCCTTCGATATCCTGCTCTGCAAAGAATTTTGCGATTGAACTTGCAGAGAATTTTCCTGCAGCCCAGGATGTCAGTACGGAAAGTCCGCCTGCATCATTGATGATCAGATTAAGCGGAACACCGGAACGCTCCAGCTCGCCTGATACTACGAAGTATGTAAGAGCAAAGTCTACGGTTGTAACACAGATAGAATTCTCATCTGCACCGTTCAGTGCGTAAATACCCGGCTCAACCTTCATCGGCTTCTGCGGATCTGTGAATACGTTCTGTCTCAGACCATACAGCGGAAGAGCCTCTGCATATGTCATCTGATCAAGAACAACGATGGAGCCGTACTTCATTGTAAACAGAGAAGCAAGTGCTGCCTGAAGATGAGCGTCGCCCTTGGACAGAAGGTCTGCACGTACGATGGACGGATATCCGCATGTACGGTTGCTGTCTTTGATTGCTGCCTTACGGAACTGAACTGCCGTAGCAAAAGCATCCTTGATGGAAGCAGAACCTGCGTCAATCAGAAGGTTCTTGTTGCCAAGCTTCTCGATAGCTGCAACTGTATCATACAGCTCGTTGATGTCAGCGCCCTGAACACCGAGTGCAATTCCTGCTTCCTTAGCTACTTCGTTCATTGCCTCGTAGTTGGAAGCGTTTGCACCGTTCAGAACCGGCTTTGTATCCTTTACAAGAGCGACTGCTTCTTTTGCAACCTCCGGATCTGTACATCCAAGAATCAGTACACGGCCCAGGCCTGCAGCTTTCTTAACCAGCTCAAGGTATCTGTCTTTTCCTGCCTTCTCAGCATAGTTTACATAAACCAGCTCAACGAACATTCTCTCACCGATACGCTCGTAATCTACCTTCGGAATCTCAGCAAGCTTAGCATCAACAGCAGCGTCATCCATGCAGCTGCACAGAGATACTGCGTATCTTGTCTTGCTCACGAAAGTCTTCTCATGACGGAACAGAACTGTTTCGCCTCCCAGAGACATTTCATTCTCACCAGCGCCAATCTTGATCGTCTTCATTGGCGGTGCAGTTGCCTCATTCAGCTGAGCCTTTGCATCCTCTGAGAAATACGGGCAGGCGTCCACGGAAACAGCGCCCTGAGCAACTTTCATGGAGAAAGCCATACATGTCGGGCTGCCGCATTCCTTACAGTTTTTCTTCGGTGACAGTTTGAAAATATCAAGACCTTTGAGTGCCATATCTTTTTTCCTCCTTATGCTTCACTGTTATTAAACTAACTCTGTAATGAGCGTCTTAATTGTCTTTACAGATTCCGGATGTCTCAGGATAACAGCGTTGGAACCGGAAGCCAGAACTGCTGTAGCAGTCTCGATTTCCATGTCAATACCACGTGCCTCCTGGCATCCCCATTCAGGCATATCAGCTTCAGAAGCAACTGCTTCCTTAACACCCCATACTTCGGAAGCAACCGGAGTAATAATCGGCATCTGCAGAGTATTGTCGTTCTGTGACAGAGCTGCTGCTTTGATACGGTCCATTGTAGAAACAACGTACTCGAATCCATAACCTGCTGCTGCTGTACCAACGTTCATTGCGATGCTCTTTCCGTCTACACCGAGCTGTGTAAGAAGAACGTTCAGCTGTTTTGCAAGGTTGATATCAACGGCTGACTCAGCACCAACGATCTGCTTGTAAGCAAGACCTGCAGAAGCACCAATTGTCTTGTAATTTTCCTCTTTTGCTGCAAGAATCACTGCATTTCTGCCTTCCAGAGCAGCTGCAGCCTTGTCAAGAAGCTCCGCATCCTTCTCAACATTCTTGCATCCGCAGACTACGAGCGGAACATCAACAGCATCTGCAACATCCTTTACCAGCTGGATCAGCTCCTCTGTAGATCTGTTCTTTCCGTTGGGATCTCCGCCCTCAAGACGGAGGCTGAGGAAATCAACGCCTTCAAATGTAACTGCCTTCTTAGCCATATCAACAACTGTTGCGCAGCCTTCGTAACGTGCCTGGATGCACTCCGGCTCGTTCTCCATGCCACCGTCTGTAATCTCGATACCTACCTTCGGTGCGTTCTCAATGGCATCATCAAATGTGTAGAACGGAAGTACATTCTCGCCACCAATTTTAATCGCTTTGTCACCGGTGCCAATTTCAACAGTATTGATTTTTGCGTTGAATTTTCCTGATTTTGCAGTAAACGGCATTTTTACATTACCTCCTTGTGATTGCATGCCAACACCGGCGTTTCTGCAGCGCCGGATCAGCTTCTATGTATTTTTTTATATATCCCGGATACCCGATATATCCGGGATACCGCAAACTTTATTGGGTGACAGATGATTACTGAACGGTCTGCTTCAGTTTATCACTGTCAGGCTCAGGAAAATGCCTTACATTTTCCTGAGCTAACAAATCAGCAAAGCTGATTCTGATTCTTACATCATCGGCTCCATGGAAAGTGCCGGATGTCCCTTTTCTTCCAGAAATGCCAGCAATGTTTCCGGATCTTCCGCAATAGTCTCATCACCGATCATGTCTGTGAAGTTGTCAATTCCGTACAGTTCCTTTGCTGTAGCGTTCAGTCTGTCTGCCACCTGATCTTTCAGATCCTTCGGCATCCATACGATACGCTCAATACCGCCCTCTGCCTTCATGAACTTCTTGGAAGCGATGAAATGCTTTCCATGTCCCATAAAGCCAGGTGTCTGAACACCGCCGCCTGTCATGGAAGCCAGTTCCGGGAATGTCATACCGATCGGAGTCATGCCCGCATACTCACGGTTGGCGATACATACACCGTTTGACAGCGGCTCGATACCACAGATACACTCGAAGCATCCACAGGATGTCATCGGCTTCTCAATGATGGAGTACAGGGATACATCTTCCAGTGCACCCTGGGAGAACTTGCGAACTGCTTCGTTTACATCCTCATACTCACCGATTCTCTCATCAATCGGTTTCTCTTTTGTGATTACCTGGCACGGTCCCTGCGGATCAAGCTCGTTTGTAGCCTTTGCATCCAGCCATGAAACTGCACCGCAAAGTCCAAGTCTCTCCGGCGTTACCACACATACGTGGCTCGGTGAGAATGCCTGGCACATGATACAGCTGTAGTAAACGTCTACACTCTCATCTGTCAGTGTCGTCAGACGCTCATCACGCTTGTCAAATGCCGGAACAGCCAGCTCGTGACGAAGTTTTGTACACTCTGCCGGATCTGTGATGATCTTAACCTGACATCTGTCAACAACTGCTGCGAATTCACTCTTGACCTTTGCGTAAAGAACTTCACCAATATGTTTTGCGCGTAAGCCTGCATTGAAAGTATCCTTGCTGATACGGATACGGATCATATCACGCTGTCCTGTATGCATCATACCTTCTACACAGTTCAGGTAAGAATGGAATTTACGTTCAAATACCGGCTCGAAGTCAGACTGCATGCTCTTTCCTGCAACCTCTACAATATAACCGATGGAGTGCTTTGTTCCAACTTCAAATTCATCAAGATCCGGTCCGATCAGTTCAATCTTGTGATCCTCGATCTCTGTCATATCCTTTGTCTGTACAAGCTCGAAGCAGTCAACTCTGGAGCCGTCAAACTCTACCTGCATATCGCCGCGGCGGATGATCTCACCCTCGAATGCTGATGCGAATGCTACCGGGATATCAATATTTGTGATCTTCAGCTTAATGTCTCTTGCCTCAAGAGATGTAGCATTGAATTTAGCAATATCCGGCTGTACAATCAGGCTCTTCGGAACCTTGATATTTACTGCCTCAGAAGTAGCTACGTCGTTTGTAACTACCGGGAAGCCAAGTGCAATTGCACCTGCACCGCATGCAACGATTACCGGATCAAGAGCTCCAAGTGCATTTACGAATGCCGGAACACGCTTGAAGGTGTACTCCATCAGACCTGCAGCATCGCCCGGTTTGATGTTACCGAAGATCAGAGCTGCTCTTACAGCTACAGATACGACATGGATAACGGATGTAACGTCTTTTCCGAGCGGAATCACACGTACATTGGCTCCTGTCTTGTAGCCCTGTGACTCAAGCTGATCGATCACACCGCCAACGAGAGTAACCAGAATACCCTGTGCCTGATAGCTCTTTACGAGAGCAACTGCTTCCTCAGCGCTGGGAGCTGAGCCAAGGATAACTGCAACACCCGGGATATCGCCTGTTACAAGCGGTACACCGAGCTCACGGATGATTGCATCACCGAGATGTCCGTAGCACGGAGCCTCATACGGCATAGCACCATCAATATATTTCAGAACTTCGATAAATTCTGCACAGAGAGCTGTAGCAACTCCGGACATAAATACATCATTCAGTCTCTTCTCTCTTGTCATAAGTGTCTTAACTACGCCAAGAGCCTCTTTCAGTTCACCAAGATTACCGATCTTGGTTCCTGTTACGCCGTAGTAACACGGCAGGCTGTATGCGGTATCCGGAAAAGAAACGGCCTTGTCAGCACCATGCTGCGCAATGGCTGCATCGATTGCTCCTTCGGTCAATCCGTATACAGTATCATTTCCGCTAAAAACAACATCAAATAAAGTCACTGTTCTACCTCCACTCAATTGTTCGATTGATCAATTTTTTCTTTAATACTGCTTATTTCATCTATCAGCTTCCGGCTGAAATCATATGGGGACTGTCCCTGACGGTCCGCATCAATTACTTCTGAATTGTAATGAATGAAACCCAGCAGATCCTCTGCCGGAATTCTGGAACGAATATATTCCTCGTCATCCTCGCTGCGCACTTTATTGGCTACAACACGAACCTGTTTTACACCCAGATCATCTGCAAGCCTCTTGACATTTTTGTAAGTCTGCACACTTCTCGCACCCGGTTCAATAACGACAATGAATTCATCCATACCGCTTGTAGTACCTCGTCCGAGATGCTCCAGCCCTGCTTCCATATCAAGAACCACCACATCTGTGCTGCGAAGCATCAGATGGCTGATGATTCGTTTGAGCATCACGTGCTCCGGACATACACATCCGCTGCCGCCGGTCTCCACCGTGCCGAGCACGAGCAGTTTGACACCGTTGCATACTTTGGCATATTTGTCAGGAATATCATCCACCTTCGGGTTCATTCTGAAGATCTTGTTAAACTCATCTGCACCGGTACGCTCCTCCACCAGCCTGCGCATCTTTGAGATCGGAACAATCTGATCCAGCTCCTCCTCTTCGAATCCCAGTGCCAGTCCGAGATTTGCATCCGGGTCGGCATCTGCCGCCAGTACAGCTCTTCCCTCATCGGCATAGAGCCTTGCCAGCGTCGCCGCAAATGTTGTTTTTCCTACACCGCCTTTGCCGGTAATAGCAATCTTCATAATTTCAGTCACCTCATATTATTATTATTCAGACCGACAGCCGGACAACGTATTCTTCCGCTGTCAGCCACCAAAATCATCAGATACCGATTGCTGCTCTCTTCTCTTCAATTCTCTCGATCATCTTGTCAACCAGCTTCTCGATATCTGTCTCAACTGTGTAAGCAGCCTCAACCCAGTCTCTTACTCCGCCTGTAAGAAGTGCTGCAACCTCAGAAGAACCGCTTACGTATGGGTCAACACCGAGGAATGTATCAATACCTGTAGCCACTACGTAGTTACCGATAGATACAGCCTTCTCAGACATCCACTCCGGAGCACATCCAACAACCGGCAGCTGTGAAATATTCAGACCGGAATCCTTGGCAAGCGTAGCAACAAGAATCATCATACGGCTGATATCTACACAGGAACCCATATGAAGTACCGGCGGAATATCTGCCAGCTCACATACTCTCTTCAGACCTGCACCGCAGAGATCCTTTGCAGCCTTGTCCATCAGACCTGCCTTTGCAGCAGCCTGAGCAGAACATCCGGAAGCCACAACGATAATATCATTTGCAATCAGTTTCTTCATCAGTTCGATATGAGCAGTATCCGGACGAACCTTCGGGTTGTTGCAGCCTACCATAGCTACGGCACCGCGAAGAACACCAGATGTAACGCACTCAAGGAGCGGTTTTGTCGTTCCGAGTTCATCAACCTGAGAGTTTGTAACGCCGTCAAGAACCTTAACGATAGCTTCTACGGAGTAACCAACAGTAGCTTTCTGCTTCATCTCCGGAATATGTACCAGCTCCGGTTTTCTGTTCTTGAAGTTCTCGATTGCCAGCTTCACAATTGCCTTTGCATTCTCTGCAGCATTTTCCGGTGAGAAACGGATATACTCAGAATCCGGCATCTGTGCGATCGGAGATGTAGTGATAAATTTCGTATGGAAGCATTTGCTCAGAGGTCCAAGTGCCGGGAAAATACACTGTACATCGACAACGATTGCCTCACAGGCTCCTGTCAGTACAACATTTTCCTGCTGCAGGAAGTTACCTGCCATCGGAATACCACGGCGCATAGCCACTTCGTTGGATGTACAGCAGACACCTGAAATTGTGATGCCCTTTGCGCCCATCTCTTTTGCATATGCGATCATTTCCGGATCATCTGCGTACTCACAGATCATCTCGGACAGTGACGGATCATGTCCGTGAACAACAATATTTACGTTCTCAGCATTCATAACGCCAAGGTTTGCTTCTGTGTCAATCGGAGTCGGAGTGCCGAACAGTACATCGGAAAACTCTGTTCCTGCCATGGAACCGCCCCATCCATCGGAAAGACCTGCACGCAGAGCCTGACGGATCAGTGCTTCCGGCTTAGAGGAACATCCCATATGTGACATATGTAATGAGCAGGATACTTCACGGTCGATAGCACGCGGAGCAATCTCTTCTCTCTCCCAGATCTCCTGTGTATGCTTCGGAGCTCTCTTCAGGAAATTCTGATATCCGAATACCTTTCCGTACTCGCTCATTCCAAGGTATGCCATCTCATGAGCCAGATCGTAGATATCCTTGCCTTCTGTCTCAACGCCCCACTCTTTTGCGATACGGATCAGCTTCTCCGGATCCTTTACCTTGTAAGCTCCGTCCGGAGCTGCGCAGTACAGTGTGTGGCAGATCTCACGGCCATGGTCAGAGTGTGTTGCAGCTCCGCCTGCTGTGAATTTCAGGTAGTTACGTCCTACAATACCGTGTGCGTCACATCCGCAGATTCCTCTCGGTGCCTTCGGTGTGATACGGCACGGACCCATGGAACAGATTCTACAGCAGATACCCTGCTCACCGAACTTACAGTGCGGTGTCTGGTTCTTTACACGGTACTGCCATGCGTCTGCACCAACCTTGGCTCCTGTTTCCAGAAGTCGGGCTGTACCAGCTTCAAACTCTTCTACTGTCGTTAATTTAAAGTCTCCCATTATAAACCTCCTTGAATAAATTTAATATAAATGGGTATTGCATTACAAAATATCTTTCTTCATATTATAAAGAAAGTTTTTTGATAATCTCATTTAATGCCAGACGCACCGGAGAATCCTCCGGAAGGTTGACTGTCGGTTTTCCCTCACAGTCATATTCATACACCTGGTCATCATGCGGCACTACTCCGAGAAGTGTAAGTCCCTGCTTTTCAATCTCTTCAAGTGTGCCCTGATTCAGCTTGCCGTCAGGCGCCCTGTTCACTATCAGTCCCATTGTCTTGGGATTCATATTACATTCACGGGTAAGTTCTGCAATTCTGCCTGCTGCCTGAACACCGCGCCTTGAGCAGTCGCTGACCAGAATAATCGTATCAACCTTCGGGAGAATCCCGCGACTGATATGCTCCATACCTGCCTCATTGTCCACCAGCATATATTTGTAATTAGGAACCAGCTTCTGAAGCTGTGACTGAAGCAGTCCGTTTACAAAGCAGTAGCAGCCTTTTCCCTGTGTACGGCCCATAACAAGCATATCGAAATCATCATCCTCAATCAGACAGCGCTGAAACATAATCTCAGCATAATCTGCCTTTGACATACTTGCCGGAATCGGATTGTTGATGCTGTTCTCTGCCCGGGCAATTTCTTCCCTGACATCGCCGAGTGTCATTTCCACTTCTACTCCCAATACTTCATTCAGATTTGAATTTGCGTCTGCATCTACGGCAAGAACAGGTTTCTTTCCCATCTTACACATGCTCTGGATCAGCATGCCTGAAAGAGTTGTCTTCCCTACTCCGCCTTTACCTGCAACAGCTATTATGTGCGCCATGTAAGCCTCCTGAATATTATTACATTTTCTGCTGCAGATCTTACTCTGCAGCCAGCTGCCCGCATACGTCTATGACAGGCAGTTCTTTGTTTCTCTGATCTTCGCAGGTGTACCGATGCCGACCGGTAAAGCCCGGCGAATTCTCCCACCTGTCCGGTACGCACAGACAGCTATTGCCGACACAAAAACGATGTTCCTGCTCTGTCTGTATCATACCTTTTACACCAAACTGAATCACCCCCGTTCTGCTGAAATAAGGATGCACGACTTTTATAATCAACCGCTAACAGTTGATCTTTACGACTCCGCCGGTCAGATCCACCATTGCGATCGTACCTTCAACGGTTTTCGTGTCGCCCATTACATCAATCAGTGTAATTTTGTTGCCATCCACCTCGATTTTGCTGACAAACTCGAGGATAATGCTGTCAGGCTCGTTTGTCTTATATGCAGTTGCCAGACACATGCTGTCCACCTCCCATGCATAATCTGCGATATACTAGCCTTCCTTCACAGAAGCAAGTGCCAGACTGAGATAAAGATTTCCTTTCTGGAACTCATCCACAGCCTTCTTGATCTGATCTGCGGCAGCCACCTTTCCTGCTGCACGGAGCTTCTCCGACACCTGATCAAGCTCAGCTGCGTGATGCTCATTGTGCTTCAGCATATAGTCAAGCAGTGCAACCAGCTTATCGCCCTGTGGCTCCTCGTGCGAATGCGAATGAGCCCCGTGACTTCCGCAGCCGTTACAGCCGCTGTCACAGTTCCCCGAACTGCAGTCCGCATGTGTATGATCATGTTCACCCTCATGTCCATGCTCGTGGCTGTGTACATGGGAATGCTCATACGTATGCTGATGCACGTGTTCATGATCATGAGAATGAGCACAGAGATTTCCGTTTTCATCGTGAACTAAATGCATTGCCTTTCTCCTTTCCGAAAAGTATTTGTTAAATTTTTGTCATTCCAACATATATTAATACATTTGGTTGTATTATAGCATATCCTTTTCTTCTTCTCAAGAATTGTCATGTATTTTTTTCAGAACTTTTTATACAATTCACAAAAAAAATCATGGTGCTTCATTATGCAGATTTCACCATGATTTTTTCAATGTTCCTGTTGATTATGCACTGATTCAGTCTGTTAAATAATCTACAAGGCCCCCTACCAGGGGATCAGGGAATTCTCCTGATGTGAATCTCTGAGCATCAGATTGGAAACTGCTTCCTTGGGGTCCTTTCCCTCAAACAGAATCTTATTTACCTGCTCGATAATCGGCAGCTCTGTATCGTACTTCTGTGCCAGGCGCACTGCAGAACGCGTCGAATATACGCCCTCCACCACCATATTGACCTCGCGCATGGCCTCTTCCATGGTATATCCCTTTCCAAGAAGAATTCCGGCACGCCTGTTGCGGCTGTGCATGCTGGCACACGTAACAATCAGATCCCCGATACCGGTAAGCCCTGAAAAGGTCTCCGGTTTTCCTCCCATCTTAATGCCGAGTCTTCCGATCTCCACCATTCCGCGCGTAATCAGCGCTGCCTTTGCATTGTCGCCGTATCCCATACCGTCCGCGATGCCTGCAGCCAGTGCTATGACATTTTTCAGCGCACCGCCCAGCTCTATTCCCAGCATATCCGGACTGATATACACCCGGAATACGGGACTCATAAACAGCTTCTGCAGCATACGTGCCGTCTCCTCTTCTCTTGCCCCGATCACACACGTCGTCGGCAGCCTTCTGGCAACCTCCTCTGCATGGCTGGGACCGGAAAGAACGGCCGCCACAGACTGAGGAATCAGTTCCTCCACAATATCTGTCATACTCTTTAAGGTACTCTCCTCAATCCCCTTGGATGCGCTGACAATCACCGTGCCGGAAGCAACAATCCCCGCAAGCTTGGCGCATGTCTCCCGCACACAATTTGACGGGACAACAAGCACCAGGATTTCCCGGCCGCACGTTGCCTGCTCCAGATCTGAGGTCACGGTAATCTGCTCCGGTATCCGGATCCCCGGAAGCTTCGACGCATGCTCATGGGTCTGCCGGATTTTCTCCGCCTCTGATTCCCTGTGCGACCAGAGTGTGACATCATTTCCATTTTCATTTAACAAAATCGCAAGGGCCGTTCCCCAGCTTCCTGCTCCGATCACTCCGATTTTAGCCATTTCTCCTCCAGTGCCGCTTTCACAGCGGAATTATTTTTCTTCATTGCTTTTCTTCCTGAACAGATACGTTTTCCGCTCTTCGCCGTGTATCAGTCGCACTATGTTCGCCCGGTGCATCCAGAAAGCAAGAATCGTCAATGCAGCGCCAACCACATACATCTCATTCAGATACTGCTGTGTCATACTGAAGGATCCCACCTGCCCGGACACCACAAGTCCCACAATAAACACCATATAGACAAGCAGTGAACCAAGCGACACATAATGAGTGAAAAACAAAACTGCCACAAAGACAACAAGAGCGACCGCCGTCATCGGGAAACTTAAGGAAAGAAACAGCCCTGCAGTAGCTGCAATCCCTTTTCCGCCCCGGAACCCGAGATAGAATGGAAAATTGTGTCCGAGAATCACCCCCGCTGCTGCATAAATGCTCAGCAACGGCACAATATCACCGCATTCTTTCCCAAAAAGAAGCCTCACTGCAAGTACAGCAAAAATGCACTTGAACATATCGCCCAGAAAAGTAACCGCTCCGGCTCCCGTTCCAAGAGTTCTGAGCATATTCGTGGTTCCGGCATTTCCGCTTCCATAATTTCTGATGTCAATTCCATGCAGTCTGCCATAAATATAACTTGTCTGAAACAGACCAAACACGTAACCGACCGCAAGACAAATAAGCCGTTCCATTACTGATCCTTTTCCTTTCGTTCCCTGATAATAAATTTCAGTGAAGTACCTCTGAAACCAAACGTATCTCTGATTTTGTTTTCCAGATACCTCGTATAGGAAAAATGCATCAGTTGTTTATCATTTACAAAAATCACGAATGTCGGCGGCTTAACAGACACCTGTGTAATATAGTACAGTTTCAGACGCTTTCCTTTATCAGAAGGAGGCTGCTGCATTGCGACTGCCTCCGCCATAATTTCATTCAGAACTCCTGTAGCCACACGCATGGACTGATTCTGAATCACCATATCTATGGTCTCGAACAGCTTCGGCAGGCGCTGTCCTGTCTCCGCTGAAATAAAAATAATTTCGGCATACGGCATATAGGAGAGTACCTGTCTGATATCATTCGTATATCTGTAAATGGTCTTGTCATCTTTTTCCACTGCATCCCATTTATTAACGGCGATCACAATACCTTTGCCGCGGTCATGGGCAATTCCGGCAATCTTGGCATCCTGCTCCGTCACGCCCTCCACTGCATCAATCATAAGTACAACCACATCTGCGCGGTCCACAGCCGTCACCGTACGAATAATACTGTACCGCTCCAGCTCCTCTTTGATTTTATTCTTTCTTCGCAGTCCGGCCGTGTCGATAAACACGTATTCACTGCCCTGCCAGTTCACGACAGTGTCAACAGCGTCTCTCGTCGTCCCCGCAATGTCAGAAACAATCAGTCGATTTTCACCGAGCAGTTTGTTAATCAGGGAAGACTTTCCCACATTGGGCTTCCCTACAATTGCAATGCGCGGCCGATCATCCTCCGTCTCAGCCACCTCATCTGAATTAAAATAAGAAATCACATGATCCAGCATATCACCGATTCCAAGCTTGTTGCTGGCAGAAATCGGATACGGATCTCCGATTCCAAGATTGTAAAATTCATAAACATCCGCCATGAATTTATCATGATTATCCACCTTATTTACAACCAGAACCACCGGCTTATGAGAACGGCGGAGCATATCAGCAACCTTTGAGTCCGCATCCACCAGTCCCTGCCTGCAGTCTGTCATAAACATGATTACATCTGCCGTATCTATTGCAATCTGAGCCTGCTCACGCATCTGTGAAAGAATAACGTCGTTACTGTCCGGCTCAATACCGCCTGTATCAATCAGCGTAAAACTTGTGTCCAGCCACTCCACATCAGCATAAATGCGGTCTCTCGTAACACCGGGTGTATCTTTTACAATAGAAATATTTTCACCTGCCAGTGCATTGAACAGTGTTGACTTTCCCACATTCGGCCGTCCGACAATCGCTACAATTGGCTTACTCATATATCTTCCTCCTGCTTTCATTGTAATGCCCCCTCACCTGTCGGTTTGGCGGCATGTCATCGGAAGATATTACAAAAAAGCTTCGCATCTATCTTCCTCCTTTCGTCCGGTGAGCGCCCGGACGAAATCGCGCCCGCTTGATTTTACAATATGCACTTTTATTTGTAAAGCTTTTTCCAGTTCTGCCACCGTAACATCGTCCAGAAATACCTCCTCTCCGCTGCGCAGCATACTGCACGGAAGAAGCAGTGCATCGCCAAGCTTCTTTCCCGCCAGCTGCCGGATGAGATCCTGCCCTGTCAGCAGTCCGGATACGGTAATCTGTTTTCCGAAAAAATCATTGTCTATCTGATAAACGTGTGCTTTTACATGGGGTATTTTTTCACTTACCATTGCAGAAAGCTTCTCTATAAACGGTGCAGCCAGTGCTCCTGTCGCAATTGATACTTCATATGTTTCCTGTGCAGATGAGTACATGCTGCCATACTCCTCCAGAGCCTCTCTCGTCTCCTCCATCAGCAGACGCATCATACCGACTCCATTTTCCAGCTGCAGATAGCCGTCATAACGCTCTTCCTCCGGAAACGGCCTGTCTGCGAGAATATACCATTCGTCTGACGCATGAATAAAATGAGTACCGTACTCCGCGTATATTTTCTTCTGCCACGCTTCGATCTGATCAATCACCTGTTCGGCATCCTCTTTCCGGAACTGCACCAGCGGATACAGCCCATCCCGGAATTTCGTCAGCCCTACAGGTACCACAGAAACACTGCGCAGATAAGGGAGATAGCTGCACATTTCCCGAACAGAATAGTCGAGTTCTTCACCGTCATTGATTCCCCTGCACAGTACAATCTGTCCATTCATCTCGATTCCCGCATCAGCAAGCCTTCTGATTCTCGGAAAAACATCTCCCGCAAACCGGTTGTTAAGCATTTTGCAGCGCAGTGCCGGATTCATGGTGTGAAAAGATATGTTAATCGGCTCCAGATGATAATGAATAATCCTGTCAATATCATGATCACTCATATTAGTCAGAGTCACATAATTTCCCTGTAAAAAGGAAAGCCTGGAATCATCATCCTTAAAATACAGAGTATCCCTCATTCCTGGGGGCATCTGATCGATAAAGCAGAAAATACATTTATTCCTGCAGGAACGATATTCATCCATCAGTGAATTTTCAAAAACAATCCCCAGATCTTCTTCAAATTCTTTTTCAATTTCCAGTTCCCATTCTTCTCCGTTTTCCTTGCGAACCAGAACAGTCAGATACTCTTCATTCGTATAATAGTGATAATCAAACACATCTTCGATGACCTGCCCGTTTACTTCAAGCAACGTATCGCCTGACTCCAGTTCCAGCTCCTCAGCAATACTGCCCGGCAGAACTTCTTTTATTTTATGAACCAATGTTCTTTTTCCCATACGTTTTATCTGCTTCTTCCTTCTTTTCTTTCTGAATTTCTATTGTTTATCATACTATTTCTACTTCTAAAATGCAAGAATACCGGGCAGTTCTGAAAGGTAAAAATAATTCGCACAAAATGTGCTGATTTCATGTGGATTCCCAAAGGATAGTGTAAAATATAAGAAAAACTTTTTCGCAGAGGA